>JBFJUJ010000001.1:0-37672 GCA_041624755.1 Woeseia sp.
CGATGCCGAGATCCGCGTCCGCTCGGTCCGTCCCGCGCGGCAGCGCGCGGCGGCGTCGCAGCCGTCGGCTGCCGCGGAAGGCACGGGACGCGGTGTCCCGGCCACGGTGGTCGTCGCAGGCCTCGCGGTGCTGCTGCTGGCCCTCCTCGGGGTGCTGTTCCTGCTGCCGCCCGCGGAACGGCCCGGCAGCCGCGCAGCGGCGCCGGTGCCGCAAGAGGCCCCGGACGCCGGGACGCCGGCCGCGGTCATCCCGGGCGAGGAGGATGCCGGCGCGGACCCGGGTGGCGCCGCGGCCGGAGACATGCCGTTCAGCGAGAACGTGGCGCCGGTCGACGCCGGCAGCGGCGCGCGCCTGAAAGCGGCGACGGACGAAGCGCTGGGCGACCTGCTGTCACGGCTCGAGCGCCTGCGCTACCGCGGCATCGAACGCTGGGGCGGCGGGGACTACGAGGCCGCGCTCGAGCGTTACGCCGACGGTGATCGCGCCTATATCGACAAGGACTATGCCGCGGCCGGCGATCACTACCGGGCGACGATCGAGATGCTGGAGCCGTTCTTCGATCGTATCGACACGGTCTTCAGCGAGACGATGCAGGCGGCGCGCGCGGCATTCGAGGCGCGCGACCACCGCGAGGCCATCCGCCTGTACGATCTCGCCGTGGCGATCACCCCCGGAAACCCGGCCGCCGAACTCGGCCTGCAACGGTCGCGCAGCCTGGAGGATGTCCTCGGGTTGATGGAACGCGGCCGCCAGTTCGAGTCGGATCTCGAGCTGAACGCGGCGCGCGAGGCATATAGCCGCGTACTGGAACTGGACGAACGCTGGCAGCCCGCGAGGGAGGCGCTGGAGCGGGTGCTGGCGGCGCTCGACCAGCGGCGCTTCGAGCAGCTGATGACCGATGGATTCACGGCGCTGTCAGCCGGCAACTTCGACAACGCGCGCGCCGCCTTCGAGGCGGCCAAGCGCATGCGGCCCGGCGCCGCAGAGCCCCGGGACGGGCTGCTGCAGGTCGACCAGGCCGCGCGACTCGAGCGCATCCGTGCGCTCGAGGTCGCGGCGTCCGAGCACGAAACGAACGAACGCTGGGAGTCGGCGGTCGACACGTATCAACAGGCGCTCGAGGTCGATGGCGACCTGCAGTTCGCGCAGGAAGGGCTCGCCCGCGCCGGACAGCGCGCCGCCCTGCACCGACGCCTCCAGCAGTACATCGACGATCCGGACTCGCTCAGCTCGCCTGGCGTCATGCAGGCCGCGACGAACCTGCTGCTCGAGCTGTCGCGCATCTCGCCGTCCGGGCCGCGCCTCGAGGACCAGAAGGAGTCGTTGTCGCGTCTGCTGAAGCGCGCGTCGACGCCGCTGACCGTGGAATTGCGCTCCGACAACCAGACGCAGGTATCGATCTTCCGTATCGGCACGCTCGGCACCTTCGGCGAGCGCCAGCTCAAGCTCAGGCCCGGCTCCTACGTCGCGATGGGCAGTCGTCCGGGTTACCGGGACGTGCGCCTGGAATTCCGCGTTGCCCCGGAAATCGAGATGCAGCCCATCGTGGTCATGTGCGAGGAGCGGATTTGAAATTCGACTCCGTGGTGATCCGCGATGCCGAGGGAGTCCGGCGCCTCGCTGCGGACAGGCTGCCGTTGCGCATCGGCACCAGCGCGGACTGCGAACTGCGCCTTCCCGGCCCGGGCAGCAGCGTCGTGGCGATGCTCGACCAGCTCGACGGCGCGCCCTTCGTGCAACCCGCGTCGCGCAGCGGCGCGATACAGATCAACGGCGATCCACTGACGGCCTCGCGGCGCCTGGAGGCCGGCGACGAGCTCGCCTTCTACGGCACCCGGATTCGCATTGCGCGGCGCGGCGACCGGCTCGAGCTCGCGGTCGAGCTGGAGGACAGCGCCTACGTCACGCGGCCCCCGGAAGACGAATCGCTCGCCGCGGCTGCGGCCGAGCAGACGATCGCGCCGGCGGCGTTCCGGCGCGCCGCCGAGGTTCGCGCCACCGAGGCGCCGCGCAAGTTCTACGTCTGGCAGAGCGCCGTGGCACTCGGCCTCGTCGCCCTGGTCGGGATCTCCTTCCTGCTGTTCACATCCCGGTCCATCCAGTTCGACATCGCGCCCGGCGACCCGGACTCGGTGTCGGTATCCGGTGGCTGGTTCCGGCTGCCGCTGGCGGATCGCATCCTGCTCCGCGAAGGCAACTACACGGTGCATGTCGAGAAGAAGGGCTACTACGACGTCAACCAGAGTCTCACGGTGGATGCCACACCGAGCCGGACCGTCAGCATCGAACTGCGGCGCCTGCCGGGTCAGCTCGTCGTGGATACGGACCCGCCCAGCGACGCGCTCGTCAGCATCAACCGGACGATGATCGACCGCGCGCCGTACGGCCCGCTGGAGCTCGAGCCCGGCATCCACGTCGTCCGCGTCGAAGCGGCGAACTACCTGCCATACGAGCATCGCCTCGAGGTGCCGGGCCTCGGCCTCCAGCAACACCTGACGGTACAGCTCGTGCCGGGCTGGGCCGAGGTCCGGGTCGTTACCGAGCCCGCCGGTGCAACGGTGTTCCGGGGCGAGGAGCGCCTCGGCGAAACGCCGGCCGACCTCCGGCTCGCCGAAGGCAGCCACGACCTGACCGTCGTCAGGGAGGGCTTCCGGCCGTGGGACGGGGTGGTTACCGCGGTCGCCAGCGAGAATCGCGAGCTGCCGCTCATCCGTCTCGAGCCGGCCAATGCCCAGCTCCTCGTAAACTCGGTGCCGCTGGGCGCCAACGTCACCGTCAACGGGCGCTACCGCGGGCAGTCCCCGGTCAAGCTGGCGCTGTCGCCGGACGTCGACTACCGCATCGGGCTGTCGAAAGCCGGCTACGGCTCGACCGAGCGCCGCGTGCGGCTGGCCGCCGCGACCACGGAATCGATCACCGTGGACCTGACCGCCCGGGTCGGCGACGTGACCGTCGACGTGCAGCCGGCGGACGCGGTGGTCTACATCAACGGCCGGCCGCGCGGCAGCGGCACGGTCACGCTGAAGCTGCCGTCGGCGCCGCAGCAGCTCGAGGTGCGCAAGGACGGTTACCGCACGTTCAGCCGCAGCGTCACGCCGCGGCCCGGTTTCCCGCAGACCATCCAGGTTCGGCTCCTGTCCGAGGAGGAAGTGCGGCGCCGCAGCATCGCGACGACCGTCAGCAGCTCGCAGGGCCAGGTGCTGCGTCGTGTCGAACCGGGCTCCTTCGTGCTCGGCGCCTCGCGCAGCCAGCAGGGCCGGCGCGCCAACGAGGTCCTTGTGCCGGTCGAGATCACGCGGCCGTACTACATCGGCACGAAGGAGGTCACCAACACCGAGTTCCTGCGATTCCGCGAGAACCACGACTCGGGCGCCGACATCCACGCGTCGCTGGCGGGCAACAACAACCCGGTCACGAGCGTGAGCTGGGACGACGCGGTCGAGTACTGCAACTGGCTCTCGCTGCAGGAAGGCCTGACACCTGCCTACGAGAAGCGCTTCGAGAAATGGCAGGCCGTTACGCCGGCGACCGAGGGCTACCGGCTGCCGACGGAAGCGGAATGGACCTGGGCGATCCGCTACGAGGGCAGCCCCGGGGCGAAGGTGTTCCCGTGGGGCGACCGCTTGCCGCCCCGCCGCGACAGCGGCAACTATGCCGACGAATCCGCCCGCGAGCTGGTGCCGACGGTGCTGCCCGGCTACAACGACGGCTACGCGTCGACGGCACCGGTCGGCAGCTTCCCGGCCAACGCGCTGGGCATCTACGACGGCGGCGGCAACGTGGCCGAGTGGGTGCAGGATTTCTACGCCGTACCGACGCCGGGCCAGACGACCGCGGTAAAGGACCCGACCGGGCCCGCCCGCGGCGCCCACCGGGTCATCCGCGGCTCGAGCTGGCGCCATGCCGGCGTGACCGAGCTGCGCCTGAGCTACCGGGATTTCGGCACGGCCGGACGCGTCGATCTCGGCTTCCGCATCGCGCGCAATGCAGAATAGCCCCGCCGCCTCCGGCGCACGGGACTTTTCGGCCACGCTGCGGTCAAATAGCCGCAGGAACAGGCCTTTGCAGGAGTGACACCATGCCCCGATCGACGATGCTGCTCATGCTGCTCGTCCTGGCAGCCCCGGCGGCGGCGCAGGACGAGCCGGCGCCCGAGCCGCAGGCCGATGAAACGGCGACCGCAGAAGCGGCGGGGGACGCCGAGGATGTCGCGGAAGACGGGCCCGACGCTGCCGGCGACGGCATCGATCCAGAGCTGTTCGAAGATACGGAACTCGACGAGCAGACCTATGAAGAGGACGAGGATGAATTTATCCCCACCGAGGAAATACCGGCCGATGAACCGATTCCGTTCCCCACCAACATCTGATTGGCGGCGCCGCGCTGCGTCGAGGTACCCCACCGGATGAAGAAGAAGACCATACCGGTCGAGTTCGTCTTTCAGCTGTTTGCGCTCATCATCGCGATTATCGTCGTACACGCATTCTACGTGTCGGTGGTGCGGCCGAACGCGGCCGAAGTCATCGCGGAGCAGAACCAGCTCGCGGAACAGGATCCGGACTACGTGCGCGAACGCTCGCCGTGGGTGCTGATCAAGGATTTCGAGCAGGAGGCCTGCTTTATCCTGATGTTCTGGGCGCTCGCGATCATGGGCTACAAGGGCTCGATCATCCTGAAGGAGCGCCGCCTGCTGGAGACGGATCTCGTCGCCATCGCCGAGGGCATGCGCATCCTGCCCGAGGACACACGCGAATTCGCGCGCCAGGTAGAGCAGCTGCCGGACGCCGAGCAGGACATGATGCTGCCGCGGGCGCTGACCAACGCACTGCAGCGCTTCAGCTCGACGCGCAATATCCAGGACGTGGCCAGCAGCACGCACACGCTGTTCGAGTCCGAGGCCGAGCAGCTCGAATCCGAGCTGTCGATGATCCGCTACATTTCCTGGGCGATTCCGTCGATCGGCTTCATCGGCACCGTGCGCGGCATCGGCGAGGCCCTCGCGCAGGCCGACAAGGCCGTGCAGGGCGATATCGCCGGTGTCACGCAGAGCCTGGGCGTGGCCTTCAACTCGACCTTCATCGCCCTGCTGATCAGCATCTTCCTGATGTTTCTCGTGCACCAGCTCCAGCTCTTGCAGGAACGGCTGGTCTTCGACAGCGAGAACTACACCAACAACAAGCTGATCCGCCACATGAAATCGGATTAGCGGGTAGGGAATCTTGACGCGCGCGGCCCTGCATCTCAACGACGCCGGCATCACGCTGCTGGACTCGTCCGGCGTGCATTACCGGCAGCCCGGCTTCGCGCTGCTGCGAGACGACGCGCTCGTCACCGGCAACGAGGCGTTCGCACGCGCCCGTATCAACCCGCGACACGTCCAGCACCGCTTCTGGATCGAGCTCGGCAGCGAGCCGCTGGAGGATCGCTTCTTCCGCCACCTTTCCGCCGCGGACCTCGCGAGCCGTCAGCTCGAAGAGCTGTGGCGCGCGGCGCCGCCGGGCGTCGACGAGCTGGTCGTCGCGGTGCCCGGTTGGCTGTCGGCGGAGCAGCTCGGCCTCGTTCTCGGCATCGCCAATGAACTCGGGTTGCCGGTCGTTGCAATGGCCGACGCGGCGGTTGCAGCGACCCGCCGCGAGTACCGCGATGCGGTGCCGGTCCATGTCGACATGGGCCTGCATGCGACCGTGCTCACGCGCGTCGGCCAGGACGGGCAGGCGCGAGCCGAACGCAGCGAGGTGCTCGAGGGCTGCGGCCTCTACGCGCTGTACGACGCCTGGCTCACCGGCATCGCCGAGGCCTTCGTGCGCCAGTCGCGATTCGACCCCCTGCACACGGCCGCCACCGAGCAGCTGTTGCTCGGCGAGCTCGGCGCGTGGCTGGCGCAGGCGGGCCGTGCGGACGTGGTGGAGCTTTCGCTCGAAGCCGGCGGCATCGAGCATCGGGCAGATATCGAATCGCTGACGCTGATCGGTGCCGCGGCGCCCTGGTACCAGCAGATCGCGAATCGGCTGCGCGCGCTCTACCGGGCGGACGAGACGCCGGCCATCCAGGTCACGGACCGGGTGGGCCTGCTGCCGGGTCTGGCGGACATGCTGACTGCGCGCGTCGGCGGCGAGATCTACGCGCTCGAACCCGGCGCGACGGCCAGGGGCGCGCTCGCACGCTGCCGGGCCGCCCCGGGCAAGGGCGTCACGCTGCAGCGGCAGCTGCCCTGGGACCAGTCGGCGATCGAGGTCAGTGCGACGACGTCGGCGAGCGCCCATGCCGGCGTGCCGACACACCTCTTGTTCGGCGAGGTTGCCTGGCGGATCGAGGATCAGCCGCTGACGCTGGGCTCGCAGCCCGACGGCGGCGGGCGCTTCCTCGAGCTGGACGGCAACATGCCGGGCGTGTCGCGCCGCCATTGCCGCATCGCGAGGCAGAACGGCCAGTGCGTCGTCGAGGACCAGAGCCGCTTCGGCACCTTCCTGAACGGTCATCGAATCGACGGGTCTACTGTGCTGCAGGTCGGAGACGCGCTTCGCGTCGGCACGCCGGGCTACGAATTCCGGCTGATCACGACGGACGAGACACATGGCACGTAGGCGAAGACAGGCCCAGATCATCAGCATGTCGTTCCTCGACATCATGAGCTGCGGCTTCGGCGCCGTCGTGCTGTTCTTCATGATCATCAATTCCCAGGTGGTGCGCACGACCGACGCGCCGCCGGAGGAACTGGTGGGCGAGACCATGCGCCTCGAATTCGAGGTGCTGGAGGCGCGCAAGAACCTCGTGCTGGCGAAGAACACGATGGAGGAGCTGGAGGACGAGGAGGCGACCGCCAGCAGCAGGATCGCGCAGATCACGGCGCTGATCGAGAAGCTGAAGATCGAACTCGCGAAGCACGACCAGGATACGCTGGCGAAGATCGAGCGCGTCGAGAAGCTGCAGTCGGATATCGAGCGGCTGGAGGAAGAGAAGAAGCGCCTGCTTGCCGAGGAGCAGCGCCTCGAGTCCGGCAAGAACGTGCGGCGTTTTACCGGTGAGGGCGACCGGCAGTACCTGACCGGCCTGAAGGTCGGCGGCAAGCGCATCCTCGTCCTGGTCGACAACTCGGCGAGCATGCTCGACCGCCGCATCATCAACATCATCCGCCGCCGCAACATGGATGATGCCGTCAAGCTGCGCTCGATGAAGTGGCGCCAGGCCGTGGCGAGCGTCGACTGGCTGTCGGCACAGTTCCGGCCGGACAGCCTGTTCCAGATCTACACCTTCAACACGGAGCCGAAACCGGTGCTGAAGGGCAGCGAGGGCATCTGGCTCGAGGTCGGCGACGGCAAGCAGCTCGACGAGGCGATTCGCATCCTGCGACGCACCGTGCCCGACGGCGGCACCAACATGCTCGATGCCTACCGGGTCATCACCAGTCTCAATCCGCGTCCGGACAACGTTATCCTGCTGGTCGACAGCCTGCCGACGATGAACGCGCCGCAGACGGATCGCGGTATGGTAACGGGCCAGGAGCGACTCAGGTTCCACTACGAGGCGGAAGCCGAGATCCCCAGCGGCATCCCGGTCAACGTCCTGCTGTACCCGATGGAGGGCGACTACAACGCCGCGATCGCGTACTGGCTCCTCGCCTACCGCACGGGCGGGTCGTTCATGAGTATCAGCAAGGACTGGCCATAGCCCGGACTCTTCACGAGGGCGGCGCCAATCCGGGGTAAGAGCATGAACCGAATGGACATTGACTGTGGTTGCTAGACGAAATCTTTCGCCTGATCGGCGCCTGTCGCGGTCTTGCCGCCCGGTGGCGGCGCATCGCTTGCTGTTCACTCCAGTGGTAGCTGGCGCTACCACTCTCGCTCCACAGCGGCGCGCTGCATCCACCACCGCGCGGCAATCCTCGCGACCCCTCATGAAGAGTCCGGGCTAATGGCACGCAGAAGGCGCAACATCGAAGCATTCAGCCTGTCGTTCCTCGACTGCATCTCCTGCGGCTTCGGGGCGATCCTGCTGCTGCTCGTCCTCAGCAAGATCTACGAGCCGACCGTCATCGAGAAATCGGAGGAGGACCTCGACAAGCTCATCGCGATGCTGACGGAGGAACTCTTCGAGATTCGCGGCGACACGACCGTGATCAACCGCGAACTCGCGTCGCGTCGCAAGGAGACGACCGAGAAGAAGCTGACGCTGGCCAAGCTGCAGCGCGAACTCGACAAGGTGCAGGGCCAGTATGAACTCGTCATGACGGAGCGGCCCGAACTCGAGGTAGACGTCGGCGAGCTGGAGGCCGCGCGGCAGCGCCTGACCGCGGAGATGCGCCGGCTGCGGCCGAATTTCCGCCGCGCCCCCGACGATTCGATCGGCGGCATCCCGGTGGACAGCGAGTACATCATTTTCATCGTCGACACGTCCGGCAGCATGCAGGCGAAATGGGACTGGGCGGAGCAGAAGCTCGGCGAGGTGCTCGACGTCTACCCGACCGTCAAGGGCCTGCAGATCATGAACGACAACGGGCGCTTCATGTTCGAGGCGCGGGGACGTCAATGGCTGCCGGATACGCCGCAGCTCCGGCAGGCGATCAAGAACACGATGCGCCAGTGGGCGCCGTTCTCCGACAGCGACCCGTCCGACGGCATCGCTTACGCCATCCAGACCTTCTGGGCGCCCGACAAGAAGATCAGCCTGTACGTGTTCGGCGACGAGTTCCAGGGCCAGTCGATGGAGGCCGTGCTGCGCGACATCGACCAGATCAACATCGAGGACGAGGACGGCAATCGCCTCGTGCGCATCCACGCCGTGGGCTTCCCCTATTCGTTCAGCGGCAGCTCGATCCCGCAGAGTTCGCAGAGGTTCGCAGGCCTGATGCGCCTGCTGTGCGAGCGCAACGGGGGGACCTTCGTCGCGCTGACGATGAAAGACCGCTAGCCCGCGAATCGGTATCGCCCGCAAGCCGGCCCGCATCCCCTGCACGCCGCCTGCGGCGCTGCCACAGTTCGCCATGATTGATCGTCAGCCTGCCATTCGGCGGCCTCCGGGGCTGCGCCGCGCTCAAGCGTAATGGTCCCCGACACCGGCCGGAACCCCGGCCGACGCTACGGAGGAAACCAGTCATGCGAAGCAAAGCAATCGTCCCGGGCATAGCCCTCACACTGACACTGTCAATCGTTGCCGGCACCGCACAGGCGGCCGCCAGCCCGACCGAGGAGCGCATCGGCGTGGGCGTCGGCGTGACCGTCGGCGCGCTTGCCGGCGGTCCGGTCGGTGCGATACTCGGCGCGGCCATCGGCGCCAGGCTCGGCGACAGCTACGCCGGCAAGAACGAGGAGATCGAGACACTGTCGGCCTCACTGGCCGGCAGCGAGGCGCGCGTCGGCGAGCTCGAGGAGGCGATCGCCGCGCGCAACCGCGACCTCGCCGTGCTGGACAGCGACCTGCGCCGCCTGCGCGCGCAGTCCCCCCCGGAGCTCCTGAACCTGCTCGAAGCGGGGATCGAGATGGACCTCCTGTTCCGCACCGGTGAGCACGTGCTGGGCAGGGATACCGAGAGCCGCATCAGCCAGCTCGCCACGACGCTGGCCGCGATGCCGGACGTCCGCGTACAGCTCGACGGCTTTGCCGATGCGCGGGGCGACGAAAGCTATAACCGCGAGCTGTCCGCCAGGCGTGCCCAATCGGTACGCGACCTGCTGGTCGGGAGCGGCGTGTCCGCCGAGCGTATCGGCGTGACCGCGCACGGCGAAAAGCCCGCCGCGGGCACCGACGCGGACAGCTACGCCCTGCAGCGCAAGGTCAGCCTGACGCTGTATGTCGATGGCGCCGCGCTCGCCGCCCGCGCCCGCTGAATCCCCCGCCAGGACTCCTCCGGAGTCCGCCGTTGCCGGCCCCGCCGAGGGGCCGGCTTTTTTTATCGCAGCCGCGCTCGGCCGACAGCCCAGGTGCATTGCACGGCAGCAGGTCTTATAGTTCCGGCGATATCGAGACGATGCGAAGCCGTGGCGACGACCGACCTGACAGACAGGCATTGCGTACCCTGCGAGGGCGGCGTCGAGCCGCTGTCGCGTGCAGCGGCCGAGGATCTGCTGCGTGAACTCGACGGCGGCTGGTCGATCGCTGCCGACGGCAGGTCGATCGAGCGCAGCTTTCGTTTCCCGGCCTTCAGTCGTACGATAGCGTTCGTCAACGCGGTTGCCTGGATCGCGACCGTCGAAGGCCATCATCCGCAACTCGTCGTCGACTACGGCAGCTGTCTCGTGCGCTATACCACGAACGCGATCGGCGGCCTGTCGGACAACGACTTCATCTGTGCCGCCAAGGTCGATCGACTCGCGGCGGACGGCTAGGGAGATTCTGCTGGAACTCGCCGACATCGAGCAGGCGGCTGCGCGCCTCGACGGCATCGCCGTGCGCACGCCGCTCCTGACCTGTCCTGCGCTCGACGACGCCTGCGGCGGCCGCGTGCTGCTCAAGCCGGAGTGCCTGCAGCGCACTGGCTCATTCAAGATTCGCGGCGCCTACAACCTCATGAGCCGGCTCTCCGCCGCGCAACGGTCGCGGGGCGTCGTCGCGTTCTCGTCCGGCAATCATGCCCAGGGCGTTGCCGCCGCCGGCGGACTGCTCGGCATCCGCACGGCCATCGTCATGCCGGAGGACGCGCCGCGCGCGAAGATACAGAACACCCGCCGGCTCGGCGGCGAGACGATCCTGTACGACCGCTACCAGGGCGATCGCGAGCAGATCGCCCGCGAGGTTGCGGCCGAGCGCGGCGCGGTGCTGGTGCCATCTTACGATCACGAAGACATCATCGCCGGGCAGGGCACCGTCGGGCTGGAGATCATGCAGCAGTGCGGCGGCGATGCCCCGCAGCAGGTGCTGGTCTGCTGCGGCGGCGGCGGATTGATCGCCGGTTGCGCGACGGCCATCCGCGCGCTGTCGAATGCGAGCGCGGTGTTCGCCGTCGAGCCCGAGGGCTTCGATGACACGGCCCGCTCGCTAGCGGCCGGCGAGCGCCTCGGCAACGATCCGCGCGCCCGCGGCATCTGCGACGCGCTGCAGGCGCAGATGCCCGGGCGTATGACTTTCGAGATCAACCGCCGCCTGCTGGCGGGCGGTCTCGTCGTCGGCGAGGCCGAGGTCCGCGAGGCGATGCGCTTCGCCTTCCGCGAACTGAAGCTGGTCGTCGAACCGGGCGGCGCGGTTGCGCTCGCCGCGGTGCTCGCGGGGAAGATCGACTGCCGCGAGCGCAGGACGGTCGTGGTCCTGAGCGGCGGCAACGTGGACGCCGGGCTGTACGCCGAGATCCAGCGCGACGCGCCGGCGGCGGCTACCTGACGCTCAGGCGTCGTGTCGCCGGCGCAGCTCGGTGACGTTGCTGGCAGCGCGGATCTGCTGGTCCAGCGTCGCGCTGCGGCCGCGCCGCCGCCAGTCGCTGAGCCAGGCGACGATGTCCGCGATCTGCTGGCGGTCCTGCTCGGTGCGCTGCCCCGCCAGCTCGCAGACGCCGAGACCCTCTTCGGCGGCGCGCACGTAGTGCTGGCTGTCGCGCAGGATGCCGACGACCGGGATGCCGAGCGAATCCAGGAAGCGCATCAGGCTCGCGAAACTGCGCGTATTGCGGCGCGTGCGATTCGCGATTACCGCCAGCTTGCCCTCGCGGCGGTCGACCTTTGCGACCAGCAGCAGGTCGGCAATGCAGCGCGACGCGGCGTGAATGTCGATGGACGAGGGCAGGACCGGCACGAGGATGCTGGTCGCATCCTGGGTCAGGTGGCGCAGCCCGTCGTGAGTCAGGCCGGCCGGCGAGTCGATCAGCAGCGTGGTCGTCTCCTCCGGCACGCGCAGCTGCCAGCTCCGCGTGACGCTCATACTCTGCTTGAAGGCGGCGATGCCGTAGATCGGCGCGCTGTCCGCCGGCCGTTTCTCCAGCCAGCGCATCGTCGAGCCCTGGGGATCGTAGTCCATGATGGCCGGCAGCTGGCCGTCGGCGGCGAACGCACTGGCGAGATTCGTGACCAGCGTCGTCTTGCCACAGCCGCCCTTCGGGTTCAAAACCACGATCCTGTTCAGGTTGGAGCGACTCGGCGTACCCAGCATTATCGATAATCCCTGTCCTGCCAGCGACTAACTGTGGGCCCATACGCTGCGTGCCGCTGTGGCCTGGGTCACATAATACCGGCTCGCGCGCGTTTCCGCCGCCGCCGGTCCGCCTCGCGACCTAGGATCGGGCGCGCCGCGACCGCGCATGCAGCGCAAGCGCGATGCCGCCGAGGACCAGCAGAGCCGCTACCGGCAGGCGCGGTCCGGGGAATTCCGCGAGCAGCAGGATGCCGCCCAGCGCCGTGATAACCGGAACCGAGAGCTGCACCAGGGCGGCCTGCAGCGCGGCCAGCTCACGCAGCGCGGCATACCACAGTACGTAGCCGACGCCGGAGGTAACAGCCCCCGACAGGATCGCGAGCGCGGCGCCGGGCGCGCTGATCCGGGCGCCGCCGGTCAGGCTTACCGCGGGCAGCAGCAGCGGCAGCGCGGCGAGCGCAAGCGTGAAATTCGCGGCCGTCGACGGCAACGGCGCCGCGGCGCGCTGCCGGGGCAGCGAGTACCGGCCCCAGGCGACGCCGGCGGCGACCATCAGGACGGTGCCACCGGGCGCGGGTGCGCCGGCGCCCGGCAACAGCAGCCAGCCCAGTCCGGCGGCCGCCGCGACCCAGCCGAGCGCTTCCGCGGGCCTCGGCCGCTCACCGCGCCACAGCGCCGCCGCGATCATCGTCGCCTGCACCGAGCCGAACAGGAGCAGCGCGCCGCTCGCGGCGTCGAGGGACACGTAGGCATAGGAGAAGGCCGCCGCGTAGACGAACAGCATCAGTGCCGAGCGGGCCGAGCCATCGCGCCGCGGCGACAGCGGCTGGCCGCCGACTTTCAGGATCAGGAACAGCGCGGCGGCACCGGCGGCGAGGCGCAGCGCCGTGAAGCTGCCGGGATCGATGGACTCGCCGCGGAGCGCCAGCCGGCACAGCAGGGAATTGCCCGCGAAAGCGAGCATCGCCAGGACGGTCAGGGCGACGGCACGCGGGGACGGGGCGCCGTGATACTCGGGGCTGCGGGCGCTCTCATCCGCGGCTCGATGCCGCGACGCTCTGTCCGTTCCCGACGGCGTTCGCGTCACGCCGGGTACTGCTCCCAGGCGGGCAGGCCGTCGCCGCCGCAGGACCACGGCGAGCGGGAATCCTGGAAGATGCGCCCGGTGGGCCTCAAGTCGGGGCTCGAGTCGAGCGAACCCGCCGGGATCACCGCGATCCTGCGCTCGGCCGCGATACGCGGCATCGGGCTGCCGCAGGCGGTGCAGAAGACCGTGTGGAAACGCTTCGCGCCCGGCACGTCGAAGCGCGCCAGCAGATCCGCACCGCGCGTCCATCGCTGCGCCTCGTAGCTCACGATCAGGTTGCTGGCGTGGCCGGTGCCCGTTGCCTTGCGGCAGCGGCCGCAGTGGCAGTGGAAGAAATTCTTCAGTTCTCCCTCGATGCGATAGCCGATCCTGCCGCAAAGGCAGCTGCCGGTGAATTCCGCGCTGGCCATGCGCCCCTCCTTCGGTTTCCGAGGCATGGCAGGATACTATCGCATCGGGAAGCCAGCGGGCCCGACGGCAGACACGATGAGCGTCATGGACCGAAATCACGCGGTGAGCGGACTCGCCGCCTACCGGCGACCGGATTTCATCTGGTCGCTGCTGCTGTTCACGGCGGCGCTGGCCGCGCTCGTCTTCCTGGTGCATCGCCAGGGACTGCTCGGCGGCGCCTACGGTCCCGGGGTCGCGGCGTTTTTCGTCGTCTTCGGCCTGTTTACGATCACGATGGGTTTTCCGCATCCGAGTTTCGGCCACGTTTCGTTCGACCGCGTCGCCCAGGTCTCGAGCCTGCTCATCCTGGGCCCGCTGGACGCCGCCTGGATCAACGGCCTCGCATCGCTGATCTGGCCGTGGCACCGGCTGTGGAAGGGCGTGCCGTTCAGCGAGGTGCTGACCGCGTCGCTGCACAACGCCGGGCTGATGGCGCTCGTCATCCTCGCCTGCGGCTCGCTGTACGTCTATCTCGGCGGGCCGGTACCGCTGGCCGGCATCGATACGGCGACTGCCGGCCTGCTGGTGCTGCTGCTGCTCAGCATGCAGCTCGCGAACGACGCCGGCATGCTGCTCTTGCTCTACCTGCGGCATGTGGACCCCGGCCGCCTCCTGAGCCTGTTCACGTCGGGCGTGGAAGTCGTGTCGGGCGTCATGGCGGTGCTGGTGGCACTGGTGTTCGTGCGCATGGAGGCGACGGTGCTGGTGCTGCTGCTGACGGTGCTCGGCGCGGGCATGCTGGTGCTCAAACGCTTCGCGCTGCTGCGCGACCGGCTCGAGAAACTGGTCGACGAACGCACCGAGGAACTGCGGCGAAAGTCGGCCGAGCTCGAGCGACAGGCGACCCACGACAAGCTCACCGGACTCTACAATCGGCGTTTCGCCGACAATTTTCTCAAGCACGAGATCGACCACGCCGAGCGTGCGGGGCGCGAACTGACGATCGCACTTGCCGACATCGACCACTTCAAGAGCATCAACGACGGCTATTCGCATGCCGTCGGCGACGAGGTGCTGCGGCGCGTTTCGCGATTGCTCGTCGAACGCTGCCGCAAGTCCGACGTCGTGGCGCGCTTTGGCGGAGAAGAGTTCCTGCTGTGCTTCCCGGACACGAGCCTGGCCTTCGCCCGGTCGATCTGCGAGGAGCTGCGCGAAGCCGTGGAGCAGATGAGCTGGGGCGCGCTCGGCGATGCCGTGCCTGCGGACTTCCGAATCACGCTGAGCTTCGGGCTGGCGGAGACAGGGAGCGACACGCGCGATGCCGGCATGCTCAACGTCGCCGATCATCGCCTGTACGAAGCCAAGAAGGCCGGCCGCAACCGGGTCGTCGCCTGAAGGACGCACGCCGCACGCGCGACCTGACGGGCGTCGGGCAGAAGCGCGGACGGAGGGGCCGGGTGTCCCGGACGGCGCTCGGCGGCAACGCCCGCGTCAGAACATCTCGCTGGGGCCGGGTTCCTCGTCGCTGGGCTTCTCCCGGCTTTCGATGAAATCGCCGGTGATCATCTTGTCGTAGCTCTGGCCCGGACCGACCATCGGGTACACGCCCGCATCCGGATCGATGATCACCTCGAGGAACGCCGGGCCGGGGAAGCGGACGAACTCCGCGATCGTCGATTCCAGGTCTTCCTTGCGGTCGAGACGCCGCGCGAACTCGAAGCCGTCCGCTTCGGCCGTCTTGACGAAATCCTTGCGATGCAGCGACTTGTCACTCGCGGACATGCGTCCCTTGTAATACAGCTTCTGCCACTGGCGCACCATGCCGTCGCCGTAGTTGTTGAGCACGACGATCTTGACCGGCAGCTTGTAGGTCGTGGCCGTCTCGAGCTCGCCGATATTCATGCGCATGCTGGCGTCGCCGTCGATGTCGATGACCAGCCGGCCCGGTTTGGCGAACTGCGCGCCGATCGCTGCGGGCAGGCCGAAGCCCATCGTCCCCATGCTGCCGGACGTCAGCCACAGCCGCGGCTCGCGGAAATCGAAATACTGTGCCGCCCACATCTGGTGCTGGCCGACGCCCGTGGTGATGATCGCCTCGCCGCCGGCGTTGCGATTGAGCTCCTCGATCACGGCGTAGGGCTGTATCAGCTCGCTGTCGCGGTCGTAGTTGAGCCGGTGGCGCTCCTTGAGCGCGGCGATCTCGGCATGCCAGCGGCTGTATTCCTTCGCGAAGCCGATGCGGCGACCGTAATCGAGCAGCTCCTCCAGGTCGCGCTCGAGTACGCCCACGTGATGCCAGCCGACGCTCTTGACCTTGCCGATCTCCGAGACGTCGACGTCGAAATGTGCAATATGCCGGGCCCGCGGCGCGAAGTTGACCGGGTCGCCGGCCACCCGGTCGTCGAAGCGCGCGCCGACCGCGATCAGGAAGTCGCAGTCCTCGACGGCGTAGTTGGCGAACGCGGTGCCGTGCATGCCGAGCATGTGCAGCGACAGCGGATGCGTGGTATCGCTCGCGCCGAGACCCATCAGGGTCGTCGCGACCGGTATGCCCCAGGCGTTTGCGAAGTGCCGGAGCGCCTTCGTCGCGTTGCCGTTGATGACGCCGCCCCCCGCATAGATCAACGGCCGTTCGGAGGCCGCGAGCATGCCGTAGAAGCGTTCGCAGGCCTCCGTGCTCAGGCGATTGTCGATGACAGCCTGCAGCCGGTTGCGATAGCCCGTCAGTTCCAGCGAGCCGTTGCCCCGGAAATCGCCCGTCCAGTTCTGGACGTCCTTGGGGATGTCGATGACGACGGGCCCCGGGCGCCCGGTGCGCGCGAGCTCGAAGGCGGTACGGACCGTGGCCTCGAGACGCGTCGGGTCAGTGACCAGGAAAACGTGCTTCGCGACCGCGCCCATGATCGCGGCCACCGGCGCCTCCTGGAAAGCGTCGGTGCCGATCGCATGCGTCGGCACCTGCCCGCAGATGACGACGATCGGCACGGAGTCGGCCATGCAGTCGCGCACCGGCGTGACCGTGTTGGTCGCCCCGGGTCCCGAGGTCACCATGACCACACCGACGCGGCCGCTCGCGCGGGCATAGCCGGCCGCCATGAAGCCGGCGCCCTGTTCGTTGGCCGGCACGATCAGCGGTATCGCGGGGCTGCCGTCGCTCCTGCGATGCTGGTCGTTGTAGCGGAAGACCGCGTCGTACGTGGGGAGGATCGCACCGCCCGAGTAGCCGAAGATCGTATCGACACCCTCGTCGGCGAGGACCTGGATGACGATGTCCGCACCGGTCATCTCCGTGCCGGCGAGCGGGTGCACCGTAGGGGAGGAGGCGGGTTGCCTGATACTCATGTCGTCGCCATGACCGGTGGAACGGGCTTCGCTTCGAGTGTTTACTAATCCCGGTTGCATTGCAATACTGGCGCCGCGGGGCGCACGGCGGCGCGCGCGCCCCGCAGTTCGCGGCTAATCGATCACGCCGACCGGAAAGAATCCCGATGCGACACGTCATTTCCGTATTGCTGCAGAACGAGGTCGGTGCGCTGACGCGCATGACGGGCCTGTTCTCCACGCGCGGCTACAACATCGATACGCTGAACGTTGCTCCGACGCAGGTCGAATCCGTGTCGCGCGTCACGCTCGCCGTCAGCGGTTCCGATTCCGCGATCGCCCAGCTCAATACCCAGCTCGCCAAACTCGTCGACGTCGTCAACATCCACGACATGACCCTGGGTGAACATTTCGAGCGCGAACTCGTCATGGTGAAACTGAAGCTCGGCACGGGCGGCTTCGCCGAGGCGGAGAAACTGGCAGCGTCGTTCGGCGCGGAAATACTCGATGACTCCGCCATCGCCTGTACGCTGCAGCTGACCGGTAAGCCGAAGGAAGTCGATGCCTTCGTCAGCGCGGCGGCGTCGATCGGCACGCTCGCCGCGGTCGCTCGCAGCGGCAGCGTCGCCGTTTCGAAAGGCGAGATCACGCTGTCGAGTTTCTCCCAGCAGCATCGACTGACGGGTTGATGCGCGCGGGGGGCCACTACGGCGCACTGCGTGACATCGGCTACGCGAGGTGACCGGCACCGGCGAGCATTACGATGTCGTCATCGTCGGTGGCGGCATCAACGGCGCCGGCATCGCACGCGATGCCGCGCTGCGGGGGCTCTCCACGCTGCTCCTGGAGGCAGCGGACTTCGGTAGCGGCACCAGCAGCTGGTCGAGCCGGCTGATCCACGGCGGGCTGCGTTACCTGGAATACGGCGAGCTGCCGCTGGTCTACGAGTCGCTTCACGAACGTCGCAACCTGCTGCGTATCGCGCCGCACCTCGTCAGGCCGCTCAGGCTGCTGATCCCGCTGTTCCGCGGCGGCGGGCGGCCGCCGTGGCTCGTGCGGCTCGGTATGGTGGCCTACGACCTGCTGTCGCTGGGCAAGTCGCTGCCGCGGCACCGCATGCTGAGCGTCGCGGACGTCGTCGAGCTGGCGCCCGGCATAGCGACCGACGGGCTCAAGGGCGGCGCAAGCTACTTCGATGCGCAGGCCACCTTCGTCGAGCGCCTCGTCATAGAGAACGTGCTGTCGGCGGCGGCCGCCGGCGCGACGGTAAAGAACTACTGCCGCGCGCTGTCGCTCGAGTCGCGAGCCGGCAGCCTGCCCGTCCTGCGCTACCGCGACGAATCCGCCGATACGCAGGCGAGCGTCGAGGCTCGCTGCATCGTCAACGCCGCCGGTCCGTGGGTCGATCGCGTTCTCGAGAAGGCGGACCGGGCGATGCCGCGGCTCATCGGCGGCACCAAGGGCAGCCATATCATCGTCGACGAATTCGACGGCGCGCCGCGCGTCGCCTGCTACGTCGAGGCAGCGGCCGACGACCGACCGGTCTTCATCATCCCCTGGAACGGCCAGTTCCTGATCGGCACGACCGACATCCGCTACGACGGCGATCCCGCCGAGGCGCGCGCCGAGCCGGCGGAGGTGACCTACCTGCTGGACACGGTCAACGCGGTGTTTCCCTCGGCAGGCCTGCGGCCGAACGACGTCAATTTCGCCTACTCCGGCGTGCGCCCGCTGCCGCACGTCGAGAAAGGGCCGGAATCGGCCATCACCCGGCGCCACATCGTGCATCGGCACGAGGGCAACGGGCTCCTGTCCATCGTCGGCGGCAAGCTGACGACGTTTCGCAGTCTCGCCGAGCAGGTCGTCGATCGCATCGAGCGCGACCTCGGGCGCCGCCCCACGCGCTGCGATACCGGGCACCTGCCGCTGCCGGGCGGCGGCGAGGCGAGGTTCGCGGGAGCGCTCGGCGACCTCGCCCCGAAGGTCCGAGAGCGCCTGGCGCAGCTCTATGGCGGGCGCTGTTCGCGGCTGGCCGAACTCTGCGAGGGGCAGCCCGCCCTGGCCGCAGTCATCGACGAACGGCACGGGATCATCGCCGCCGAGGTCGTCATGGCGCTGCGCGACGAGTTCGCGCGGACGCTGACCGATATCATGCACCGCCGAATCATGGTCGGCCTTTCCGCCGATCTCGGCGCGTCGGCCGCGGGCGCGGTGCTGGCGGCTGCCGCGGCGGAGACGGGCTGGGACGACGCGGCGCAGCGGGAAGAGCTCGCGGCGCTGGAACGCTACAACCGGCGCCTGCAGCCCTTGCCGGGCTGAGCGCGATCCGCACCGGGCGACGCGGCTGGCCGCGGCGCGACGATCCCTTAGCGGTCAGGCGCCGCGGTCGACGATCAGCCGCGGACCGCTGCGGCCGAAGACGTGCTTCGTGAAGACGCCGTAGACGTGTCCGCAGTCGGCGCAGTGCGCGATGAAGAACCAGGGCGCGTTGTCGCGCGACTTCTCGTCGCTCGCCGTCGACACGATCTTGTCACTGCCGCTTGCGGCGCATTCCGGGCATCGGGGTTCGGCCATGGGTCGTCGCTCCTGTCTCGGCTGGTTCCTGGGCACCGCGGGCAGCGGCGGCGGTGCCGGCTCATTATAATTCGGCCCGCATGCAAATCCGCGGCGGATCGCGGCCCGGCAGATGCGCCGTGCCGGCCGTAGCGAAAACAGAAAGGCCCGCCTATGACCACGAAGACCATCCTCACCTGGCTGCTGGCCGGCCTGGCGCTGTTGCCGGCCGCGCCACCCGCTTTCGCGCAGGACGCGGCCGACGAGCGGCCGCGTATCGGCCTCGTGCTGGGCGGCGGCGGCGCGCGCGGTGCCGCACACATCGGCGTGCTGCGCGAGCTCGAACGCCTGCAGGTCCCGGTCCACGCGATCGTCGGCACCAGCATGGGCGCCATCGTGGGCGGGCTGTACGCCGCCGGCCGGACGCCTGCCGAACTCGAGGAGCTGATCCTGTCGCTCGACTGGCGCGATTCGCTGCGCGACAAGCCGGGGCGGCGCGAGCTGCCGTTCCGCCGCAAGCAGGACGACGCGGCCTATCCGATCCAGTTCGAGCTCGGCCTGCGCGATGGCCGTCTGACCATGCCGCGCGGCCTCGTCCAGGGCCAGCGGCTCGGCAACGTGCTCCATGAAATGACCGCATCGACCGCAGGGATTCGGGATTTCGACCGCTTGCCGATCCCGTTTCGCGCGGTGGCCTCGGACATCGGCAGCGGCGAGGCCTTCGTCATGGGCGACGGCGACCTGACCGCGACGCTGCGCGCCAGCATGTCGGTGCCGGGCGTGTTCGCGCCGGTAGAAATCGACGGCCGCTCGCTGGTCGACGGCGGGCTGGTCGGCAACCTGCCGATCGAGATCACCCGCGAAACGCGCTTCGACGGACACGCAGTGGACGTGATCATCGCGGTCGACGTCGAGTTTCCGCTTTACGAACCCGGGCAGCTCGATACCGCGGTCGACATCTCCGCGCAGATGCTGACGATCCTGATCCGCAAGGAAACGCTGCGGCAGATCGACATGCTCCGCGAGCGCGACATCCTGATCCGTCCGGAACTCGGGCAGTTCGGTTCCAGCGACTTTGCGCACATTGGCGAGGCGGTGGAGCCGGGGGCCGCCGCGGTGCGTGAACTCGAGGGCGCGCTGCGCAGGCTCTCGCTGCCGGACGACGCCTGGCGGCAGCACCTTGCCGGCCGCAGCGCGGACAGGAGGCCGCCCCGCGAGATCGACTTCGTGCGCATCGCCGAGTCCGGGCCGCTGACCGCGCAGGCGCTCGAATCGCGGCTGTCCACGCAGGCCGGCGACCTGCTCGATACCGGCAGGCTCGCGTCAGACACGGCCGAGATCTACGCCCTGGATCTCTACGAGCGAGTCGACTACGAGATTGTCGAGGAGGATGGGATGACCGGCGTCGTGTTTCGCGCGACGCCGAAATCCTGGGGCCCCAACTACCTGCGCTTCGGCCTCAATCTCGAGGACGACTTCGAGGGCACGACGTCCTTCAACCTGTCGACGCGCCTGACGCGTACCGGCGTGAACAGGCTGGGTGCCGAATGGCGCAGCGACCTGCAGTTCGGTACCGAGCCGCAGCTGGTCTCCGAGTTCTATCAGCCGTTCGATTTCGACGCGCGCTACTTCGTGGCGCCGCGCATCGACCTGAGTCAGCGCAATCTGCGCACGTTCTCCGGGGATACCCGCATCGCGCGTTACCGCCTGAACGAGACCGAGGTCGGCATCGACGGCGGCCGCGAGCTGGGACGCTGGGGCGAATTCCGCATCGGCGCGTTCCGCGGCACCGGCAACGCACGCCTGAAACTGGGAGATCCGACGCTGCCGGACATCGACTTCGAGACCGGCGGTTTCTTTGCCCGCTTCGCCGTCGATACGCTCGACGATGCACAGATACCCCTGACGGGAACGCGCTTCGACCTGCGCTGGCACATGTCGCGGCCCGGCATGGGCGCCGACAACGAATTCGACAGTCTCGAGACCGACTTCGTTTCAGTCGGCACCCGCGGTCGTCACAGCCTGCTGTTCGGCGTGAGCTTCAGCACGACGCTGGAGACGGACAACCAGGTGCAGAATTTCTTCCCGCTCGGCGGCTTCCTGCGCATGTCGGGCCTCTCAAGGGGCGAGATCAGCGGACCGCACGCCGGCGTGGCGCGGCTCGTCTGGTACCGGCGCTCGGGCGAGACCGGCGGCGGCCTGTTCGAAGTACCGCTGTACCTGGGCGCCTCGATCGAGGCCGGCAACGTCTGGCAACGGCGCTCGGACATCAGCAGCGGCTCGCTCTTGATGAACGGCAGCGTGTTCGTCGGTCTCGATACCTATTTCGGCCCGCTGTACATCGCCGCGGGACTCGCCGAACGCGGCAGGAGCAATTTCTACCTCGCGCTGGGGGCACCGCCGCCGTAGCGGAGGATGCCGCGCGGGCGGGCTAGCGGACGATCTTCTCGAGGACCTGCGTCGGCGTGTCCGTCTTGCGGTAGTAGCCGTGGCGCGTCGCGAGCTGCTCGTAGGCGCGATCGCGTTCTTCCTCGGTCGCGTACCAGCGCACGCGCTCCCAGTCGTCGCCGAGCAGCCGCGTGAAGGTGTCGCCCTCCGGCAGCCTTATGCGGACGCCGTACTTGCGCTCGGCGCCCGCTTTTTCGGGCTCGACCAGGTTATGCGGATGGCAGTATTTCATCGTGCGTCTCGGTACGTCTCGGCAGGCATTGCGGGGACCGCCAGTATAGCGCGGATGACGCGCCGCTCCTCGCGACCGCGGTGCTGTCCGTCGGCTAGCGGCCGCGCCGGGCCTCGTCGCCCGCCGCGTGCCGGTCGCCCGCGCCTTCCCGGTCCGCCCAGCCGAGCAGGCGGCGCGTCACGAACAGGTACAGGCGCTTGCCGCTCGCCATCCACAGCCGCGACGGCAGCGACGGGGTCGCGAGTATCCGGCGTTCGCGGGCGGTCAGGCGCTCCGGGCAGTAGGTGCGCTTGTGCTTCAGCAGGTGCCTCAAGTCTTCCCGGGCCAGCAGTCGGAACAGGCGGCCGCGGCGCGGCGCAAACCAGGCGAGCTGGAAGTCTATGAAGGCCGGAGCGCCTTCCGCGGTGACCAGCAGGTTCGGTTCCTTGGCCAGGTCGTTGTGCACGATCCCGCGCCGGTGCAGCCTGCACAGCAGCCGGAACGCCGCGCGAAAATAGTCGGCCCCCGTCGGCCGCGCCTCGAACATCGGCCGGCCGTCGAGATAGCCGCGTTCGAGGCGGTCGCGGTCCCAGCAGAGGAGTTCGGGCACGCCGTCGAGCCCGTCGGCCGCCGCCAGGGCGCGCGCCTCGCGCGCCAGCAGTCGCCGCGCGATCCAGCGGGTCCATACCGGTGACACCGAGGTATCGCGGACGATGCGCACGCCGTCGTCCGCCGCGACCAGCAGGACGCGACCGAACAGGTCCTGTTTGAGCAGTTTCTGCGCCGTTCCGGTCATCCTCGCGCCTGCCGCACGCCGCCGTCGCGGTCGGGGTACACTCCGCAGGATACACCACCGGTGCGGCAGGCAGGTGCGCATGAGCGAGACTCGCGAGACCAGGAAGTCCGGCGCCGACAGCGGCATCTTCAGCGTCGGCACGCCGCTCAATCCGCAGCGCGGCGGTTATGTCAGGCGGCGCGCGGACGACGAGCTGTACGCCACGCTGGCCGCCGGCCGCTACGCGCACGTCATCGCGCCGGCGCACTGCGGCAAGTCGAGCCTGATAGCGGCAACGGCCGCGCGCCTGCGCGAGGCGGGTGTCGGCATCGCGACGCTCGATCTCGCGCAGATCGCCGAGCGTGACGGCGGCACCGACGCCGGCCGCTGGTATTACAGCATCGCCTACCGCCTGCTGCGCCAGCTGCGCCTGAAGATCGACCTGCAGGACTGGTGGCAGGACAAGGCGATCCTCAGCAACCGGCAGCGGCTGGTCGAGTTCTATATCGAAGTCATCCTGCAGAATGTCCGTGAGCCGGTCGTCATCTTCGTCGACGAGATACAGACCGTGGAGCAGTTGCCGTTCAAGGAGGACCTGCTGCCGAGCATCCGCGCTGCACACAATGCGCGGATCACCGATCCGGAATTCGAGCGCCTGACATTTGCCATGTCGGGGGAGGGCGACCCGGAGTCGCTCGTCGACGACCCGGCGGTGTCGCCGTTCCGCGTATCGCAACCGATCGTGCTGGAGGATTTCACGCGGCCGGAACTCGATATCTTCGCCCCGGAGCTTACGCTGCCGGCCACCGACGCGCGCGTCGCTCTCGACCGGGTCTGGCACTGGACCGGCGGCCAGCCGTACCTGTGCCAGAAGCTGTGCCGCGCGCTGGCGCGCGAGGCCGGCCCGGGCGACGTCGAGGCGCAGGTCGACCGTATCGTTCAGCGGCTGCTCGCGGGTCGCGCGGCGCTCCACAGCGAGCCGCACATGCACCACATCCATCGGCGCATCGTGCGCGACAAGCGCGATCACGAGGCAATGCTCAACCTGTACGGGCGCATGCGCAAGGGCATGGACCTGCCCTGGGAGCCGGAATCGCGCCCGCAGCGCAAGCTGATCGCGACAGGCCTGATTCGTGTCGACGACGACGGTCATCTCGTGCCGCGCAACCGGCTGTACGAGGCCGTCTTTACGGCGCGCTGGGCGAATCGCAACCTGCCCCTGCACTGGCGTGGCCCGGCGCTGGTCAGCGCGCTGCTGGTGTTGCTGCTCGCGCTGCCGTTCTGGTACACGCAGCTGTTGCCGAAGCCCTACATGCGGGTGCTGGTCTCGCCGACGGCCGACCTCACGGCGGTCGCGAGCGCCTGGCGCAACCTGCGGTCGTTCCCCGGACACGGGGAGACCGCCGATCGCCTCTACGTCAGGCTGCTCGAGACCCGCGCCAGCCAGGCCGCGAGCCGCGAGCAGATCGACACGCTGGCAGCCTACGCGGGCGACCTGCCGGGTGGCGACGAGCTCGCGCCGCAGCTCGAGGCGGAGTTCTGGGACCGGCAGGTACGTACCGCCATGCGCGACGAGCGGCGCGACGAGGCCCTGGTCGCCGCGCTGGAGGCGCTGCGTGTCGCCACGCCGGAGCGGCGCCGACTGGCCGCGTCGCTGGTCGGCGATGACTACCCTGCGCTGATCGCAACCCTTTCGCCGCAGGGCGGCGGCAGGCTGCTGTTCAACGCACGCGAACTGATCCTGAGCCATGCCGACGGCGCGCGTATCTCGCAATGGTCGCTGCGCGACGAGCGCCTGGCGCCCCGCGAGCCCTGGACCGTGTCGTCACTCGAGGTCATGCCGCTGGTGCGACGGGTCGCGGTCGATCGCGATGCTCGCGTGACGCGCATCGGCTTGAGCGTCAACGTCAGTCACGCGCGGCTCGCGGACCTGCGTCTCAAGCTCATCGCGCCGTCGGGCCGCACGGTCGAACTCGAATTCGACGCGGAGCGATCGTCCGCCGCGGACCATACGGTATTTGCCGCCGAGCGCCTGCGCGCACTCCTCGGGGAGCCCGTCAGCGGCACCTGGTCGTTGAGCCTGCGCGACGAGGCGACCGGCGTCAGCGGCCACCTCGTGGGCTGGAATCTCGCCCTGAATTCCCAGGCCATCGTCGAGGAATTCGACCGCGGCCTCGATATCCCGGCGCCGGTGGAGCGCGAGTCCGACAACATCTGGTTCGGGCCGGACGGCCGCTACGCCGTCGCGCGGGCGCTGCAGAGCGACAGCGCCCGCATGTGGGATCTCGCCAATGCACGACCGGCTCGGACGATCGCGGTGCCGGCCGACGAACAGGTCGTCGGTGTCAGCGCGGACGGTCGCTACCTCGTGACGCAGGCGCAGGCGAATCTGCACCTGTGGAGAACGGTCAACGGCAGGCGCGAGGCCGTGCTGGACGTCGACGTCAGCGGCGCGACGGTGCGTCTCACCGGCGACGGGCAGCGGCTGTTCGTCGTGCGCCGCGGCGAGCCCGAATCGACATTCGCGCTCTGGTCGCTGTCGGAGAAGAAGCGCGTGGCCCAGCTCGGCATCGCCGGCTCGCCGGCGCTGACGGCGATCGATGCCGCGGGCGCGCGACTCGCCGTCGCCGATTACGACCGCGCCGTCAGGGTCTGGGACTTCGCCAACGGGCAACAGCTGAGCCAGTTCGACCTGCACGCCCAGGCGAGCGAGATCCGCCTGTCGCCGGACGGGCGCACGCTCGCGGTGCTGCACGGCGACCAGGGTATCTCGCTGTGGCGCAGCGACCGGCCGGACGCGCCGCTCCTGCTCGATCGCGGCTCGCATCGCTGGCAGGCCGAATTCTCGGCATCCGGCGAGCGCCTGCTCGCCGGCAGTCCGCGTATCGGCTACCGCGTCTACCGCGCAAGCGACGGCGCGCTGCTCGGGCCGTCGCTGGATGCCGGCGTGGCCGGCGACAGCGACACGCTGCTCGCCTTCGGCGCCGACGGCGACGTGATGCTCACCGCCGCCAGCCGACAGGTTGCCCGACTGTGGCGCCAGCCGGCCGGCGCCGAGGGCGGCGACACCGTCAGCCCGGCTGCCGCGGTCAGCGGCCACGGCATCTGGCGGGCGTCCGGCGATTCGCCGGCGGTACTGGCGCCGGGCGGCCGCTATCTCGCGGTCGCCGACAACGACGGGCACGTGCACGTCCTGACCGCCGACAGCGGCGCCCAGGCCGTCGCCTCGACCGTCGATGAATTGAACTACCTGGGCCACCAGGGACCCGTCGTGCGTCTGGCCTTCAGCGGCGACGGCCGGCAGGTGGCGAGCGCCGGCGTCGACGGCGCCGTCAGGGTGTGGGAGGCAGAGAGCGGGCGGCCGCGCCCGTTCAGCGCCGACGTGGTGCGCGGGCGCTTGCACGCGATGTCGTTCTCGCCGGACGGCGAGCGGCTTGCCCTGCTGGCCGGTCAGCGCGTCACCGTGCTCGATCCCGGTAATGGCCGGGTGCTCGCGGATCTCGAGCTGGGCGAGGTGCACCTGGCGATGGCGTTCGCTGCGGACGGCCTGCTGTATCTCGGCACCGAGCGAGGCGCGCTGCGCAGCCTCGGCAGCGACCGGGTCGGTAACTGGAACCTGAAGACCGTGTGGCAGGGTCAGCGGCCGCTCAGGCGCCTCGCGGCAGCGACCGGGCGGCCGCACCTGATCGTCGTCGACGCCGGCCACGAGGCGCGCGTGCTCGATCTCGCCAACGGCCGCCTCGGCCCCATCGGCCTGACGCTTCCGGCTGCGCCGGCCGAGGTCCTGTTCGCCCCCGGCGAGACCCGCGCGCTGTTCCGCACCGCCGGCTGGATACACCGTGCGTCGGTATCCGGCGGCGGTCTCCTGTGGCTCGATGCGGTCCGCGCGCCGCACGCGCTCCCCGGTTCGGGCCTGGTCGTGGATCGCATCGACAGCCGCGGCACACCGATTCTCGATCCGCTCGGCGATCGCGTCCTGATGCTGACGCACGATGCAGGCTTTGCCCAGGTCTCCGAGATCGGCTTCCATCACGACAGCGGCCCGCTGCTGATCGGCACGCGCGAGGAACTGCTCGAAACCTGGCGGCGACGACTGGCGCTGCCGGCAGCGCCGGCCGCCGCTCCCGGGGATTGACGCCCGCGGCCGTCGCGCCGTCAGCGCTCGTCGCCGCGCAGCGTCCGGACGAGCATCTCCAGGCCGGCCGCCGTGGCGGCCGCCGGCGGCACCGGCGCAGCGATGCGCAGCGTCACGGCCGCGAACAGCTTGCCCGGCACGCGCCTGAGCCGGCCGCGGCGGCGGCTGAACCAGCTGCCCCACAGGCCGCAAAGGGCGAGTGGTATTACCGGCACCGCGCGCCGTTCGAGGATGCGCTCAACGCCGCCGCGGAAGCGATATACGCGGCCGTCGCGGGTGATCGCCCCCTCCGGGAAAATGCACACGAGGTGGCCGTCCGCGAGCTCGCGGTCGATTCTCTCGAAGCTCTCCTCCAGCAGCTCGGGGTTCTCGCGCGCCGACGCGATCGGGATCGCCTTCGCCGTACGGAAAATGAACCGCAGCAGCGGAACCTCGAAGATCTTGTACCACATGACGAAGCGCACCGGCCGGCGAATGCAGCCTGCGACGACCAGGGCATCGACGTAGCTCACGTGATTGCAGACGAGCAGCGCGGCGCCTTCGCGCGGGATGTTGTCGAGTCCCGTTGCGCGGATGCGATACAGCGTATTGATCAGTATCCACACGATGAAGCGCATCAGGAATTCGGGCAGCAGCGTGTAGATGTAGGCGGCGACCACTGCATTGAGCAGCGCGAGCACCAGGAAGAACTTCGGGATGCTGACGCCGGCGCCGAGCAGGCCGATGGCGAGCGCCGCCGCCGACACCATGAACAGGGCATTGATGATGTTGTTCGCGGCGATAATCCGCGACAGCTGATGGCGCGTGGCACGGTCCTGGATCATTGCGTACAGCGGAACGCTGTAGAAGCCGCCGAATGCGCCGAGCAGCGCCAGGTCGGCCAGCACCCGCGCACTGCCGGGGCGTGCGAGAAACTCGCCGACGGTACTGACGGCCTGCAGGTTGGCCACCGGCTGCGCGAAGTACAGGTCGATGGCGAACAGGGAAAGCCCGATCGACCCGAAGGGCACGAGCCCGAGTTCGATGCGCTTCCCGGACATGCGCTCGCAAAGCAGCGAGCCCAGGCCTACGCCGACCGCGAAGGCGACCAGCAGGATGGTCGTGATCTCCTCGTTGCCGTTCAGGACGACCAGCGTGTAGGCCGGCACCTGCAGCGTCATCGCCGAGCCGAAAAACCAGAACCACGATATGCCGAGAATCGACAGGAAGACGCTGCGGTCCTTGCGCGCGAAGGCGACGATGCGCCAGGTCTCGGACCAGGAGTTCCAGTTGAAGCGCAGTTCCGGGTCGACGGCACGGGTGACCGGCACGCCGCGGCTCGCGATGTAACCGAGCACCGCGACGCCGACGAGGCAGGAGGACAGCACGATGCGCGTGCCGGGATCGATGGCCACCGAGATGCCGCCGACGATTAGCCCGAGGATGATCGCGATATAGGTGCCGGATTCGACCAGTGCATTGCCGCCGACCAGTTCCTCGCTGGCCAGCTGTTGCGGCAGGTATGCGTATTTCACCGGCCCGAACATCGTCGACTGGCAGCCCATGAGGAACAGCACGAACAGCAGCGAGACATAGCTGCCCGCGACGAAAGCCGCCGCCGCGCCCAGCATCAGCACGATCTCGACGAGCTTGATCAGGCGGATCAGCCGCGACTTCTCGAACTTGTCCGCGAGTTGTCCCGCCGATGCCGAGAACAGGAAATAGGGGAGAATGAACAGCGCGCCCGCGACGTTTGCGAGTTCGCTCGCGTTCATACCCGCGACCTGCGTGGCCTGGAACGTCACCAGGATCACGAGGCCGTTGCGGAAGATGTTGTCGTTGAACGCGCCGAGGAACTGGGTTACGAAAAACGGCGCGAAACGACGTTGCCGGAGCAGGGCGAATTGGCTCGACTGGGGCACCGCGGCTCCGGCAGCGTTCAGGGCCGCGACACTATACCAAAAGCGGCGCTCTCCCCCGTCGGTAGCGGGCTCTATCGCCCCGCGGCGGCAACGACCTCGTCACGCTCGCCGCCGTCGGCCAGCGGTTCGGGTGTGACCGTGATCTCGATCTCGGCGCCCAGCGCGTCGTAACTGAGCAGTCCGGACGTGTCTCCGCCGGGCGTTGCGGCGCAGGCGCCGAGCGTCATGCCGAACAGTATCGTCAGGAAGAGGGTTTTCATCGCGGCTCCTTGCCTGGTTCGTGAGGCGGTCCGTCGGCGGCTCGGTCGCCTATTTGCGACAGTCCGTCCGCCGGCGCTGCATGCCATTGCTGGTCCCTGGAATCCATAACGCCGGAGCAGCCGGACCGTTGACCGGGATTTGCGAAGTACGTCGATCATGCCGCGCGACACCGGTGGTATGATCCGCGCTCGTCGTCGCCGACGTTCGATCACTCCAAGCCAGATCTCGCCATGGGCCCCGGCATGAATTGCGCAGCGCTACACCCGAAAATTCGGCTCGTTGCGCTGATCGCGTCGGGCTTGCCGCTCGCGGTCGCCTGCAGCCCCGAGCCGCCGCCGCGCACGGTGATCGATTTCGTCGAGAATCCGCGACTGCTCGAGGCCACCATGGTGCGCTGCGCCGAGAACCGCGCGGAGCTCAAGTACACCCCCGAATGCCTGAATGCGCGCGAGGCCGTCGACCGGCTCGCGGCTCGCGACGAGGTGGAGCGACGGAAGGAACTCGAAGCGCAGTCCGCACGCAAACGCGAAGCGCTGCGCCGCGCGCAGCAGGCGGCGGCGCAGGCGCGGGCGCGCGCCGAGGAAGCCGAGAGGCAGCGACGGGAAGCCGAGTACCTGGCGCAGTTCGGCGAGCCCGAGTCGCCTTACGCGGAGCCGCAGCCTGCTCAGGCCGGGAGCGGCCAGGCGCCGGCGGCGACCGGGCAGCCCGGGGACGCCGCGTCCGGCGCCGCCGCAGCGGGCGACGGCGCGCCGACGACCGTGCCGGCGCCGTCCGTGACTACGACACCGTACCCCGCCGGGAATCCGCCGCCTTCGCAGAGCCCGGCGACCGGGACCGAACCGACCGGCCTGGATGCCGTTCGCGAAGAGCTGCGCCGCCGCCAGGAGGCCGGCCAGCAGGGATCCGACGGACAGCCCTAGCCGGCCGCGTCGAACTCAGCGCGTTTCCGGATCCGGGCTGTCCGGGTCGCCGATGCCGAAGGTCCGCACGCGCGACTCCCCGGCCGGCTCCGGCGCGCCGGCGCTGATGGCGGGCTGCGCCCCCGGCTGTCGCGGCAGGCGCCGCGTCTGCGCGGTCAATACCTGCACGAAGTCGTTGGCGGCCGCGGGAGCCATGTTGCCCGGGCTGTCGAAGATCTGCTGCGGCGTGATGCCGGCGCTGCCGTAGAACGCTGCGTTGGCCTTGCGGTCGATCGTGACGCCCGCTCCCTCCAGGGACACGCCGGCGAACAGGCCACGGCTGCGGGAGTAGGAATACACCTCGGCCTCGAACTGGATGTCGGTTGCCATCTCGGTGTGCCGCCCGACAGGGCCCGCCGCGATGGAGGCATCCGCACCGAGCGTCAGCTTACCGGAGGCGATGCCGTCGACCCCGCGGCGGTTCTTGAACACGAGGACGATGTCGGTCGACTGCGCGCCGATCTGCCAGCCTATGCTGCCGCCGGTGAGCGTGATGAAGACCGGGTTGCTCCAGCTGTTGTCGTCGTTGCGCACGACGACCACACCCTTGCCGCGGCGCGCGCCCAGGCCGAAACCGACCTTGACGACATTCGGGATCACGGCGATCGCGTAGGCCCGCGACAGCAGCGTCGGCGGCACGCCCTGTTCCGGGATCTGCAGCAGCTTGTTGATGACGTCGGTCGCGTCGCCGAGGCGTTCTTCCTCGCGAGTCGCGCCGAAAGCGGGCAGCGCGATTGCGCAGGAAAGGACGAAGGCAAGCGTGATGCGGTGGTTTCTCATGGCTCGAATCCGTGGTTGCGGGAGGGTAACCCGGTGGCCTGCCGCGGCCGCGCCGTTTCCCGGGGTTACCTGAAGAGAACCGGCTGGCGCGCTCAAGTTCCCGCATGATACGCGAATTACCGCGGCGGCGGCTCAAGATGAGCCGATGCCGGTGACGGACAGCGGCGGTAGCGGGCAGTCGAGCGAGGCGCAGATGACCCGCAGCAATTCGGCCTCGTCGGGATCGAGCCGGCGGTCCGCGCTGACCGTGTCCGCAACGGCCTGCACCAGCGTGCGCCCGGCGGCAGCGCTGGTACGCCGCAGGACGTCGATGCTGTGCTCGAGCGCCTCGACCGTGTCGCGCGGCGGCGCGAACTCCGCGCCCTCGGCCCAGCTGCCGAAAGCGGCGAGGCCGGCAGCGAAGGCGCGCTGCCGCGCGCCCGGATCCGCGTGGCCACGTTCGGCAATGATGGCGAGCAGCGTCAGCGCCGCCTCCCGCACCGCTCGTTTCGACGCGCGCTGGCGGCCACGGGCCGGGGCGAGCGCGTCGCCGAGATGCACCTTGAGCACGCGGAACAGGCAGAACTCGTACAGGTCGCGGCGACCGTCGAGCTCGATCAGGCGGCGCGCCAGGTCGAGCAGGAATTCGACGCGCTCGGCCGGCGTCTGCTTGAGCGCCGGAAACGCGATCTCCGTCAGCGGCAGGCGCCATTCCGGCCCGCCGTCGGCGAGCTGCCGGTGATAGTCGCGGACGACAGCGGCGCGCTCCCGGCCGAGCTGTTTCGCGAGCAGCTCGAGCGCGTGTCGCGCGCGCGTCGTGTCGCGGTCCACGAACAGCGCCAGTATCAGCAGCCAGGCCGTGTCCGGACCGTGGGCGGCGGCGTACAGCGACTCCGGCAGCGCGACGCGCAGCGCCCCGGCGTACATGACGTGGCGGATCGTCGGGTTGCCGACCGTGTCCGCGATCGAGGCCGGCGCTTCGCCCGGGCCCGCCGCCGGCACTGCGAAGCCGCTGGCGCGCTCGTCCGGGCCGGCCGCAGCCGTTGCCGGCAGTTCCACGCGCGGCAGGTCCTCGGCGCGAAAGCCCGGCTCGAGTGCGCGGATGCGCTCCGGCAGCGGCGGATGCGTCGCCAGCAGCGACGACAGCTTCGCGCCGTGGGCGAACAGCATGTGGCTGACCTCCTCGGGATCCGCCGCGCTCAGGTAGGAATGACGGCTGAAAGCGAGGATCTTCTTCAGGGCGTTGGCAATGCCGTCCGTCTGCCGCGTGAACTGCACCGCCGAGGCGTCGGCGAGGTATTCGCGCTGGCGCGAGACGGCCGCCTTCGTGAGTCGCGCGAAGAACACGCCGATCGCGCCGAGTACCACCAGCCCCAGGCCGATCATCAGCGCGGGTCCCGAGCCGCGGCTGCGCCGACCGGACACGAGCCTGCCGTGATAGCCGCCGCGTAGGATCAGCCGGCCGATCAGGCCGAGGACCATGATGCCGAACAGCACGCCCATCATGCGGATGTTCAGGCGCATGTCGCCGTTCAGGATGTGACTGAACTCGTGGGCGATGACGCCCTGCAGCTCGTCGCGATCCAGCAGTTCCAGCGTCCCCCGCGTCACCGCGATGGCGGCATCGCCGGGCGTGAAGCCGGCGGCGAATGCGTTGATGCCGGCCTCCTGCTCGAGCACGAAGATCTCGGGGACCGGCACGCCGGAGGCGATGGCCATCTCTTCGACGACGTTACGCAGCCGGCGCCGAGCCGGGTCGCGGACGTCCGGCGGTACCGGCGTGCCGCCGAGTTCGCGCGCGACGGTGGCGCCGCCGCTGGCGAGCCTCGCGGTCTTGTAGAGCGTCGCGCCGAAGATCAGCAACGCGGTTCCGGCCGCGACGAAGGCCAGCACCCGGGCATCGGGCGCGGTCCCGCGGTCGTAGAGGGCGAACGCCACGACGGCGGTCACCCCGGCGACGATCAGCAGCGTGGCGGCGCCGTAGGCGGCGATCAGGCCGCGGGTCGCGCGCCGGGCGCTGTCCTGTGCATCGAAGAAGTTCACGGCAGCCGCTCGCGCGCGGCGCGCGATCGCAGCCGGCGGCGCTGCGGCGCCACGTCAGGTAAAGGAAACTTCCGGCACGGCGCGCTTCTCTTCGGACTCGATCTCGAGGAAACTCGCGGGATCGAAGCGGAACATACCGGCGATGACGTTGTCCGGAAAACTCTCGACGGCGTTGTTGTAGCTCAGCACGCTGTCGTTGAACGCCTGCCGGGAGAAGGCGACCTTGTTCTCGGTGCTCGACAGCTCTTCCTGGAACTGGATCATGTTTTGATTCGCCTTCAGATCGGGATAAGCTTCCGCCAGCGCGAACAGCCGGCTGAGCGCGGCGCCGAGAGCGCCCTCCGATGCGCCGAGTTCCTTGATGGCCGCTGCGTTCGCGGGGTCGGCCTTGGCGTTCTCGAGGCTGGAAACGGCCGAATTGCGGGCCCGGACGACGTTTTCGAGAGTCTCGCGCTCGTGCTTCATGTAGCCTTTGACGGCCTCGACCAGGTTCGGGATCAGGTCATGGCGGCGCGTCAGCTGGACGTCGATCTGGGCAAAGGCGTTCCTGACGCGGTTACGCAGCCTGACGAGTTTGTTGTAGATGCCGATCGCGTAGATCAAGAGCGCCGCGATCAGCGCAAGGAATATCAGGAATGCAGTCACAGTCGGGCCCCTGTTGCCACGTCGACCGCGACAAGCATAGCGTGCGCCTGCGGCAATCGCTAGCCGTTGTTTTCGCGGCGATTTCGCTGCTTTCCGGCGCGGTGCGGGCGGACTGGCACGGGGACACGCGTTCCCTGATGGGCACCGAGGTGCGCGTCTACCTGTGGCATGACGTTGACGCGGCGGGGGCCGCCGCCATCGATGCGGCGTTCGACGAGATCGCCCGCATCGAGGCGCTGATGAGCACCTATATCGAGGAAAGCCGTATTTCCGAGATCAACCGGGACGCGGCGAGCCGGCCGGTCGCCGCCGGACCGGAACTCTACGACCTCGTCGTACGCTCGCTCGATATCTCGGTGCTGACGCGCGGCGCATTTGACATCACGTACGACAGCGTCGGGCAGCACTACGATTTCCGTGCGGGCCGGCGCCCGGACGATTCGACGATCGCGGACGAGCTGCCGCGTATCGACTACCGGCTGGTCGAGACCGATGCCCGCGATCACAGCATCCGCTTCCTGCAGCCGGGCGTGCGCATCAACCTCGGGGGCATCGCGAAAGGCTACGCGGTAGAGCGCGGCATCGAGATGCTGCGCCGCCGCGGGGTGCGGCACGGCATCGTCACGGCGGGAGGCGACTCGCGGCTGCTCGGTGACCGCCGCGGGCAGCCGTGGGTCGTCGGCATCCGCGACCCGCGCGACGAGAAGGGCGTGAGCCTGCGGATTCCGCTGGAGAACGAGGCCATCTCCACCTCGGGCGACTACGAGCGCTACTTCGTCGAGGACGGTACGCGGTATCACCACATCATCGTGCCGTTCACGGGCCGGCCGGCCGGAGAGCTCATGAGCGCGACGGTCGTCGGCCCGGACGCGGTGCTGACCGACGCCCTGTCCACGTCGGTGTTCGTCATGGGCGTCGACAAGGGCCTCACGCTGATCGGCACGCTGCCCGACTACGAGGGCATCGCGATCGACGTCGAGGGCCGGGTGTACTACTCCGACGGGCTGGCGCCGCCGGAGTGACGCCGCCCCGGGCAGGCGGCCATCGTCCGCCTGTCGCCATCGGGCGTCACGGCCTGTCGCCGATCGGCGACGCCTTTCCCTTTCCATTCAGGCTGATACGCTAGCCCGGCGACGACGCGTAGCGACCCGCCGTGCGCCGTGGAAGGGCCCCGGAACGGCCCGGGCAGGGCGCCCGAGGGGGCATTTGTGACGATCATCACGGCCCCGCGGGGGCCGCCCCTGTCACCATGCGAGCGGTAATCCGAAGGTAACGCCCGCCGCATCACGGCCGCGAACTCAGGCACGCAGTTCGGGGCCCCGGCGCAACGCCGCGCGTGCGTCCTCGGGAACGCCGTCTGCAAACACAAGGAGTGGATCGGATGAAGGCACTGAAATCGCTGTTTCTCGGAACCCTGCTGAGCGCCATCGGCGTCGCGGCCAGCGCGTCGTCTTCGCTGACGGGGCAGACCGCTCCGGATTTCGCCCTGAGGAGCAGCGAGGGATCGAACCTGCGCCTGAGCGAGTACCGCGGCGAAGTCGTCATGATCAATTTCTGGGCGACCTGGTGCGGGCCCTGCCGCCAGGAGATGCCGCTGCTCGACGACCTGTACACGCGCTACGAGCGCGTCGGCTTCAAGCTGCTCGGCGTCAACATCGACGACGATTCGCGGCGGGCCATGCGCATGGTCGAGGAACTCGGCGTGAGTTTCCCGGTGCTGTTCGACGAATCCAAGGACGTCAGCCGGCTGTACCAGGTCGAGGCGATGCCGGTGACCGTGCTCGTCGATCGCAGCGGCACGGTGCGCCACGTGCATCACGGCTACAAGCCGGGATACGAGGAAAAATATCTCACCGAGATCCGCAGTTTGCTGCGCGAATAGCGGCCGCGGTACGGGACGACACAGGAGAGACCCTTGACCAATCTCAAGTACGCCGCGCTGCTTGCAGGCGCACTCGTCCTGGCCCTGCCCGGGCAGCTACCCGCGCAGGACGGGGAAGCCGGGGTGGAGCCGGGCATCGATGCTGGCGTCGATGCCGTGCCCGCCGCCGCCGGCAACGAGTTTCGCAGCATCGACGAGGACGTGCAGTCGTTGAAGGCGGAGGTCCTGGAGCTCAACCGCGACCTGTTCCTGCTCGAGGAAGAGCTGCTGTTCCCGGCCAATTCGCAGGTGGCGTTCTTCCTGTCGGTCGACGTCGGTACCTACTTCGCACTCGACTCGGTCAGCCTGAAGATCGACGGCAAGGAAGTCGCCAACTATCTCTATACCGATCGCGAGGCCGACGCGCTGATGCGCGGCGGCGTGCAGCGCCTGCACATGGAAAATCTGAAGGTAGGCGACCACGAGCTGGTCGCCGTGTTCACCGGCTTCGGGCCACACGAGCGCGAGTACCGGCGCGGCGCCACCGTCAACCTGAGCAAGGGGCTCGGCGCGAAATACGTCGAGCTCGCGATTACGGATCGGGCGGCCAAGCAGCAACCGGAATTCGACGTCAGAGAATGGGAGTAGGCCTTGACTCTCCCGCGAGCCTCGTCCGTCCTGCTGTGGGCCCTGTTGCTGACCGCTGCGGGAAACGCATCCGCGGATAAGCCGAAGACCACGACCGTCGTCGAGGACCCGCATTACGGCGAGGTGCTGTTCCACTTCTACCAGGAAGATTACTTCCCGGCGATCGTCCGCCTGCTCGCTGCGAAAAGCCGCTCGCGGCTGCCGCATCACGACGCCGAGGCCGAGCTCCTGCTCGGCGGACTGTACCTGTCCTACGGCCACCACCTGCGCGCCGCGGAGATCTTCGAACGGCTGCTGGCCGACAGCGTCGACCCGTCCGTGCGGGATCGTACCTGGTTTTTCCTCGCGCGCATCTGGCAGCAGCGCGGCTACCTGGACGAGTCCTTCGCCGCGCTCGCCAACATCGAGGACGAACTGCCCGGTTCGATGGAGGCCGAGCGCCACCTGCTCCGCGCGCAGCTCCTGATCGACCGCGGCGACCACGGCCGTGCCATCGAGCTGCTGCAGGGCTTTCGCGATCGTACCGAGTGGGCCAGCTATGCGCGCTTCAACCTCGGCGTCGCGCTGGTCAAGGACGGCCAGACCGATGCCGCCTCCAGGATCCTGGATGAACTCGGCCAGCTCGATCCCTGGACCGATGAACTCAGCGCCCTGCGCGACAAGGCCAACCTGGCGCTCGGCTATGCCTACCTGCAGGCCGGCGAAGCGCGCGCCGCGAAGCGGCCGCTGCAGCGGGTGCGGCTGAACGGGCCGTTCTCGAACAAGGCGCTGCTCGGCGTCGGCTGGGCGGACGCCCAGCGCGACGACTACGGGCGCGCGCTGGTGCCGTGGATGGAGCTGCGCTACCGCAGCCTGCTCGATCCCGCCGTGCAGGAATCGATGCTCGCCGTGCCCTACGCGATGGCAAAGCTCGACTCGATCAGCCAGGCGGCCGATCACTACCTAGACGCGGTCGAGGCCTTCGAGGAGGAGAACCGCCGCATCGATGCGACCATCGAGGCGCTGGACTCCGGGCGCCTGCTGAGCGGTTTCCTGGCCGACAACGCGAACGCGACGACCGGCTGGCACTGGCGCCTCGAGGAATTGCCGCCAGGCGCCGAATCGCGCTACCTGTATCACCTGCTGGCCAGCCACGAATTCCAGGAAGGCCTCAAGAATTTCCGCGACCTGGACTACCTCGCGCGCAATCTCGAGCGCTGGCGGGGCAGCCTCGCCGTCTTCCGCAACATGCTCGACACGCGGGTGCGCGCCTACGAGGAGCGCCTGCCGCGCGTTACGGCGAGTCTCGGCCGTGCCGACCTCGAGCAGAAGGTGGATCGGAAACTCGCGTTCGATTCCCGCCTCGACAGCATCGAGCGGAACCGCGACTCTCTGGCGCTGGCGAACGAGCGCGAATTCGCCCTGTGGGGCGAGATCGCCGCGCTGGAGCAGGTTCCGGCGCTGCAGGCGCAGATTCCCGAGGCCGAAGACCTGCGCCGCAAGGTGCGCCTGCTGAAGAGTGTGCTGCAGTGGGAGCTCGACAGGGAATTCAAGGAGCGCCTGTGGCGACTGCGCCGCGACGTGCGGCAGACCGGCGAGGCGCTGGTCAAGACGCAGCGGTCGCGACGCCGCGTCGAC
>JBFJUJ010000002.1:0-33264 GCA_041624755.1 Woeseia sp.
ACGGCGACGTCGACTTCGGCGGCTGCCGTGCCGTGGTCCACCTCGCGGCGCGCGTCCACGTCATGCACGACACGTCCGCGGACCCGCTCGCCGAATTTCGCCGGGTCAACACCGCCGGCACCGAGCGGCTCGCCGCCGCAGCAGCCGCCGCCGGCGTCCGACGCTTCGTCTACGCGAGCACGATCAAGGTGCTCGGCGAGCGTACCGGCGAGCGGCCGTTCCGGCACGGCGACCCGGCGGCGCCGGCCGACCCGTATGCCGTCTCGAAATACGAAGCCGAGCAGGCGCTGGCGCGCCTGGCTGCGGACACGGGCATGGAGGTCGTGATCCTGAGGCCGCCGCTGGTGTACGGGCCGCGCGTCGGCGGCAACGTCTTGCGCGCCATGCGGCTGGTCCGCAGGCGGCTGCCGCTGCCGGTCGCTATGCTCAACAACCGCCGCAGCATGCTCGGTGTAACGAACCTGTGCGAGGCCATCGCCCGCGCCCTAGCCGTCGACGAAGCGCCGGCCGAGCCCCTGCTGCTCGCCGACGGCGAGGACCTGTCGACGCGGCAGTTCTTCGAGCTGATTGGCCGCGCGATGGGCGCGCCGGTGCGCCTGCTGCCCGTGCCGGCGGCACTGCTCAGGGCGGCCGGCGCACTCGTCGGCCGCTCCGGCGCGGTCGCCAGACTGACGGAATCGCTCGAGGTGGACGCGAGCCGTACGCGGGAGCTCCTCGACTGGACGCCGCCGCTCTCGGTCGAACAGGAAATGGCCGAGACCGTGCGGTGCTTCCTGGAGAGCGAGCAATGACCGCGGACGGCGGCATGTGCGGTGACCGTGACGGCCGGGCCCGGTGACGTGACGCAGGAACTCTCGATGCTCGCGGCAGCGGCCGCCGTGGCGGCTGCTTTCGTCGTCGGCCTCGTCGTGACCGGGCTGCTGCGCGGCTACGCGCTGCGCTACGACGTCGTCGATACGCCGAATGCGCGCAGCTCCCACGATCACCCCACGCCGCGCGGTGGCGGCCTGTCCATCGTCGTTGCGCTCTCTGGCCTCGCGGCCTGGCTCGCAGCCGCGGGGATACTGCCGGCCGACTTTTTCCTCGCGATCCTCACAGGCGCGCTGCTCATCGGCGGCATCGGCTTCGTGGACGATCACGGCGGCGTGCCGGCCCGCTATCGCTTCGGCGTGCAGTCGCTGGCGGCCGTCGCCGCGGTGGCGCTGGTCGGCGGCCTCGCGCCGCTGCCCGTCGGCGCCGCGGTATTCGATCTCGGCTGGGCCGGCCACGCGCTGGCCGTGATCATGCTGGTCTGGCTGACGAACCTGTACAACTTCATGGACGGCATCGACGGCATCGCCGCCGCGGAGGCGATATTCGTGGCCGTCGCCGCGGCGCTGCTCAGCGGCGTCGGTTCGACGCACTACGTCGTGCTGCTGGAGTTCGGCTTCGCCGCCGCCTGCCTGGGCTTCCTCGCGTGGAACTGGCCGCCGGCGAAGATCTTCATGGGCGACGTCGGCAGCGGCCTCGTCGGTTTCGCGCTCGGGCTGTTCGCGCTGATCTCCGCACAGCTCGGCATCCTGCCGGTATGGACCTGGCTCATCCTCGCGGGCGTCTTCATCGTCGATGCCACGGTGACGCTCGTGCGCCGCATGAGCCGCGGCGAGACCTGGTACGAGGCGCATCGCAGCCACCTGTACCAGCGGGCCGCGCGCCGCTTCGCGAGCCACGGCGCGGTGACGCTGTCGGTCACCCTGGTCAACCTGCTCTGGCTGCTGCCGCACGCGGCGCTGTCGGCGGCAAGGCCGGAGTTCGGCTGGTGGTTGACGGTGTCCGCGTGGGCACCGCTCGTCGTCGTCGCGGTCGTCTTCGGAGCGGGGCTGCCGGACGATTCGCGGGCGTCGCGCTAGCCGTCATCTCGCCGCAGCTCGTTCACTGGCGCTCCGGGGGCCGGAGCGAAGGCGGGGCCCGGGGAGGGCTTTTCAGGGCCGTGCGAGGCATGGATGCCGAGCCCGGAGCCTGCATGGATGCATTTACGGCGTCCCTGAAAAGCCCTCCCCGGGTCGCGGCTTCGCCAACCGCTCCAGCCAGAGGGCGGAAACAATCGGCCGAGAGCCTACAGCCAGCCGCGGCCGGGGCCTCCGCTTTGCAATGCCGCCAGGACCGGCGCATTGGCCGGCAGCAGGTCTTCGCCGGTAACCGCGTCGACGCACCGCCAGGCGAGCCGCTGTCCGTCCAGCCCCCGCGGCCTGCCCTGCCAGCCCTCTACCAGGAAGAATTCGATCGCGACAAGTGCATGAGCGTAGTCATGCCGTACGCGCAGGAAATGACGGAAGCCGCGCACGGCAATGCCGAGTTCCTCGTCGAGTTCGCGGACCAGGGCATCGCCTGCGGATTCACCCGGCTCGATCTTGCCCCCGGGAAATTCCCAGCGCCCGGCGAATCGCGCATCGCGCGGCCTTTCGGCCAGCAGGATGCGCCCGGCGGCGTCGCGCAGTATGCCGGCGGCGACCTCTATACGCCCGCTTTCCTTCACGCTCGCGTCAGGTCAGCCGGCCGTGGCACTGCTTGTATTTCTTGCCGGAGCCGCAGGGACAGGGCTCGTTGCGACCGACCTTGCGCTCGCCTCGCACGAAGGGTTCCTGAGGCGCCGCCGGCGCCGGGCGCGGCGGGGCCGCGACGCCCCCCCCGCCGCCGCCGGCCACAGCCTGGCGTGCGGCGGCCGGAGCGGCCTGCGCCTGCGCCTGCGCCAGGGCCGAGGCCTCCGCGTGACGGAACTCCATCGCCTGCGCGGCGCGCCGCTGGGCCTCCATGCGCAGGATGTCCTCTTCGCTCTGCACCCGCACGCGCGACAGGATCGTGATCGTGTCGTGCTTAATCTGGTCCAGCATCGCGCCGAACATCTCGAAGGCTTCGCGCTTGTATTCCTGCTTCGGGTTCTTCTGCGCATAGCCGCGCAGGTGAATGCCCTGGCGCAGGTAATCCATCGCGGCGAGGTGCTCCTTCCAGTGGAAGTCGAGCTGTTTGAGCATGACTTCCTTCTCGACCTGCCGCATCAGCTCCGCGCCGATGCTCTTTTCCTTCTCCTCGTAATTCTTCTGCAACGTCTCGACGCAGCGCTCACGGATACGATCTTCGTTGAGCTTCGGATCGTCCCTGATCCACTGCGGCACGTCGAGACGCACCATGAAATCGTGCTCGATGGCGTGCATCAGGCCTTCGGGATCCCACTGCTCCTCGAGGCTGCCCGGCGGTATGTACTGCCCGACGATGGCCCCGATCACTTCCTCGCGGATCGCGCTAACGGAGTCGCGTATCTCGTCGGCGGCCATCAGCTCGCTGCGCTGGTGGTACACGACCTTGCGCTGGTCGTTGGCGACGTCGTCGTATTCGAGCAGGTTCTTGCGCATGTCGAAATTGTGCGATTCGACCTTGCGCTGCGCGCGTTCGATCTGCCTCGACAGCAGCCGGCTCTCGATCACCTCGCCCTCGCGCATGCCGGCGCGGGACAGCAGCGCCTTGGTTTTCGCGGGATCGCCGAAGATCCGCATCAGGCTGTCCTCCATGGACAGGTAGAAACGGCTCGAGCCCGGATCGCCCTGGCGCCCGGAGCGCCCGCGCAGCTGGTTGTCGATGCGCCGCGACTCGTGACGCTCGGTGCCGACGATGTGCAGGCCGCCGGCCTCGATGACGGCGTTGTGGCGTTCCTGCCAGTCCGCCCGCACGGCATCGACGTCCGCGCCCTCGCCGGCCGCCGCGATCTCGGCGTCCAGGTTGCCGCCGAGGACGATGTCCGTGCCGCGGCCCGCCATGTTGGTCGCGATCGTGATCGCGCCGGGCCGGCCCGCCTGCTGCACGACGATGGCCTCGCGCTCGTGCTGCTTCGCATTGAGCACCTCGTGCGCGATCTTCTTCTTCTTCAGCAGCGAAGACAGGAACTCCGACGTCTCGATCGAGGTGGTGCCGACCAGCACGGGCTGCCCGCGCTCGCGGCAGTCCACGATGTCCTCGATGATCGCGTCGAACTTGTCCTTCTGGGTCAGGTACACGAGGTCCGGCATGTCATCGCGGATCATCGGCTTGTGGGTCGGGATCACGATGACCTCGAGACCATAAATCGCCTGGAATTCGAAGGCTTCCGTATCGGCCGTGCCGGTCATGCCGGACAGGTTGCGATACAGCCGGAAGTAGTTCTGGAAGGTGATCGAGGCGACCGTCTGGTTTTCCTGCTTGACGCGTACGCCCTCCTTGGCCTCGATCGCCTGGTGCAGGCCGTCGGACCAGCGCCGCCCGGGCATCGTGCGGCCGGTGAATTCGTCGACGATGACGATCTCGCCGTCTTTCACGATGTACTCGACGTCGCGATTGAACATGACGTGCGCGCGCAGTGCGGCGCTCAGGTGATGCAGCAGGCGGATGTTGGCGGCGTCGTAGAGGCTCTCGCCCTCGTTGAGAAGCCCGGCCTCCAGCATCAGCTGCTCGACGTACTGGTGCCCGTCGTCCGTGACGTGCACCTGCTTGGACTTCTCGTCGGTCGTGAAGTGGCCGCGGACGACAATACGCACCTTCGGTGTCTTGCCGTCTTCCGCGAGCACCAGGTCGGCGTCGCGCTGCTCCGCCAGCTCGATGGCTTCGGCAAGGCTGAAGCTGCCGTCTTCGGCATCCTCGGAGGCGAGCGCCTTGCCGTGCTCGTCGACGACCTGCACCCGCTTGGCGACGATGTCGAAATTCGTCGGCTCGTCGCTTTCCACGTGGCGCCTGAGCTTCGGGATCAGCTTGTTGATTTTCTGGTAGAGATCGGTGTTCTCTTCGGTCGGGCCGGAAATGATCAACGGCGTCCGCGCTTCGTCGATGAGGATGGAGTCTACTTCGTCGACGATCGCGAAATTCAGCTCGCGCTGTACCTTGTCGTTCAGCGAGAACGCGAGGTTGTCGCGGAGGTAGTCGAAGCCCAGCTCGTTGTTGGTGGCGTAGGTGATGTCTGCGCTGTAGGCCTGCACCTTCTCCTGCTGTGATTGTCCGCTCTTCGACACGCCTACCGTGAGGCCGAGGAACTCGTAAACCGGCCCCATCCAGTCCGCATCGCGCTGCGCCAGGTACTCGTTGACGGTGACGATGTGCACGCCCTTGCCGGCCAGAGCGTTCAGGTAGGCCGGCAGCGTCGCGACCAGCGTCTTGCCCTCGCCGGTGCGCATTTCCGCAATGTTGCCCTGGTGCAGCACCATGCCGCCGATGAGCTGCACGTCGAAAGGCCGCATGCCGAGCGTGCGCCGGGCCGCTTCGCGCGCCACCGCGAACGCCTCCGGGAGCAGGTCGTCCAGCGACGTGCCGTCCGCCACGCGCTGCTTGAATTCGTCGGTCCTGGCCGCGAGCGCCGCGTCGTCCAGCGCCTGCAGTCCTTCCTCGAGGCTGTTGATGTGCTGGACGACCTTCGACAGCTGGCGCAGCAGCCGCTGGTTGCGACTGCCGAAAAGTCGGGTCAGAAAATTTGCCACGCAGGGCTCCTGAAGGTGCTGATGCGGCCGCCGCGGGCCGCACACAAAGACCGGTATTTTACGTGCTGGCCGGATTTTTGCATCACGGATTGGCGCGGCTGCGGGCTGCCGGCCGCCCCGTCAAGCGGAAGGAATAGGGTTGCTGCGGGCGTTTTCCAAGGGGCAGCGGGCGGCGACCCGCAGCCGGGTCGCTACTCGGCGGCGCCCTCGCGAATGAACTTGACCGGATTCACCCGCTGGCCCTTGTGCAGCACCTCGAACTGCAGGTTGGGGCCGGTCGCGCGACCGGAGTCGCCCATCAGGGCGACGGTCTGGCCCTTCCTCACTTCTTCGCCGACGGCGACGAGGTTCTCGGAATTGTGCGCGTAGCGGGTCGAGTAGCCGTTGCCGTGGTTGATCTCGACCATCTGGCCGTAGCCGTAGCGCTTGGCCGACCAGGTTACGACGCCGTCGGCCACGGCGAGTATCTGTGAGCCGGCCTTGCCGGCGAAATCGACGCCGCGATGGTTGGCGGGCTTGCCGGTGAACGGATCGGTGCGGCGGCCGAAATAGGACGACATCCAGCCCGACTCGACGGGACGCCCCTGCGGGTACACGCGCTCGTTGAGGTTCTGGTTCAGGATCACCGATTCGAGCACGTTGAGCTGCGCTTCCCGGTTGTCGAGCTGCTCGGCCAGCCCCTGCATCGCGGTCAGTACGTCGGGCACGGCGGCCGTCGCGCCGCTGGTATCCGGTTCCTCGGGTCCGCCGAGGGCGGGGGTCGAATCGAAGTCGAATTCGCCGTCGTCCAGGTCGGCCATTTCCGTCAGGCGGCGGCCCAGCGCGTCGAGACGGATCACGCGCGCGTTCATCTGGCCGAGCCGGATCGCCAGCGCATCGAGCGTGTCCTCCGTCTCCTGCCGGGTGCGCTCGATCGAGGCGCGCTGCGCCTCGATCTCGGCATTGAGCGCCGCGGCCGCCTGCTGGCTGACGCCGGAACCGTTTTGCACCGAGTAGCGGTAACCGCCGTAGAACGCCGCGCCGGAGAACAGGGCGACGACCAGCACGGCAGCGAAGACGACCGACAGGCCCGACATGTTGATTTGCCGGGGCTTGCCGAACCCCTTGCCGAAGATGACTACGTTCATGTGCTGCTACGCCCCGGACGCGTACGGCTCGAGTCAATCGTGCCTGGATTGTCATCCGCGCTGAGGACCGGCTGCCGGATCTGGCGCCCTGTCGTTATTATCAGCCTGCCGCGGATGGTCACTTCGGTAGCCCCGCTGTCCTAGGGCCCGTGAGTGCCCCTTAGATCGGTGGTTTTGCGCCCCCGCCTTTCGGCGGGTATGCCTTTGTCGATGCGGCCAATATGCATAATGCCGCTTTTCATTACAAGATTACGTCACCAGAATATGGACGTCGTTCACCCGGCAAACGCCAAAAACGTTTACTTCGTCACACTTCCATGCCCGTCACGCGCCTAGATAAGCTCCTGAAATCCGGCACTTCCGGACGGCTGGGTAAAATTATCCGGAATGCTCAAGACATGCAGGCGCTGACGGTCGCGCTGCGCGCGCGGCTGCCCGGGGCGCTGGCGCCGGAACTCCTGTCGGCCAGCGTCCGTGACGGTGATCTCGTGCTGCTGTGCAGCTCGCCGGCCTTTGCCTCGCGACTGCGTTTCGAGGGCGGCACGCTGCTCGGCGCCGCCCGGGAACTCGGGCTGGAGGTGGGCCGCTGCCGCGTGCGGGTGGCTCGCTAGCCCGCATCCGGCACCGCTTCGCGGCCGGGATCGGCCGGGCCGCGGTTCGCAGCCGGCAGACTACCGGCGTGCATCGGCGAACCGCGAAGATCCGCGGTGCGGGCAACGGGCCAGGGGGGAACTGCGGCGTCGCCGGCGGACGGGAGCCCGCCAGGCAATCTTCAGGCGTAGACCGGTGTCGCGTAGGAGATCGGCGCGTCGTCGGCGTCGTCGAACGTGACCTCTTCCCAGGCGCTCTTGTCGGCAAGCAGCGCCCGCGTGAGCTTGTTGTTCAGGTCGTGACCCGATTTGTAGGCGGAATACTGGCCGATCAGGCTGTGCCCGAGGAGGTACAAGTCGCCGATCGCGTCGAGGATCTTGTGCACGACGAACTCGTTGGCATAGCGCAGCCCGTCTTCGTTGAGGATTCGGTAGTCGTCCAGCACGATGGCATTGTCCATGCTGCCGCCTAGCGTCAGGTTGCGCTCGCGCAGCGCCTCGACGTCGCGCAGGAAACAGAACGTACGCGCGCGGCTGACCTCTTTGAGGAACGAGGTCGAGGAGAAATCGATCGACGCGCGCTGGCTCAGCTTGTTGAACACCGGGTGATTGAAGTCGATCTGGAAGTCGACCTTGAAGCCGGAGAACGGCGCCAGTTCGGCCCACTTGTCGCCGGCTTCCACCCGCACCTTGCGCTTGATGCGAAGCAGGCGTTTGGCTGCGTTCTGCTCCTCGATACCGGCCGACTGCAGCAGGAACACGAAGGGTGCCGCACTGCCGTCCATGATCGGCACTTCCGGCGCGGACAGGTCGACGTACAGGTTGTCGATGCCGAGGCCGGCCAGCGCCGACATCAGGTGCTCGACGGTCGCGACCTTGACGCCGTTCCTGCTCAGCGTCGTGCCGAGCATGGTCTCGCCGACCAGCTCTGCGTCGGCGGGAATGTCGACCGGCTCGCTGAGATCCACCCGCCGGAACACGATGCCGGTGTTCTCGGCAGCCGGCCGCAGGGTCATGTAGACCTTCTCGCCGGTGTGCAGCCCGACGCCGGTCGCGCGGATGGCCGTTTTCAGGGTTCGCTGTCGCAACATTGCCACAAAAATCTCGTTAGACTCGCAGCAGCCTCATGTGACCGGATGTCCGCGGGCACAACGCCCTGCTGCAAGGGCTCGCGATCAATCCCAGCCGCAGGGCGCGGGCATCCGGCAGGAAACTGACGTTTTCGATGAGTTGTCCGACGGGTCCATGTTGCGCAAACACCACGAGAATTCAATGGCTTGGCGCAAGTTCTCAGCCAAACGCGCGCAAGATTACCACAGGGACAACTCAGCACAAGCATTATTGACGACGGCGCGCCGGCCTTCCGGTCGACGGCGCGACGGGCGGATCCGGCATTCAGGCCGGCCCGGCAGGGCCGGGCCGGCCTGGCGGAGGCGGCAGTCGCGCGCCGGGTGAGCGCGGCGCGCCGGCTGCCGGTTGCCGGAGCCGCCGTCAGTCGGCCTGCCTGCGCAGGAATGCCGGGATATCCAGCAGGTCTTCCTGCAGGCCGCCGTCGTCGAGCCCGTCGCCGACGGCGCGCTTGCGCTGTACCGTGGGCTTGTCGAGCGTCTGGTAGTTCGGCTGCGGCGACGCCACCGGCTCACTGACACGGCGTACCACGCGCATCGGCGCATTCGTCTGCGCTATCTGCTTGCCGAGGCCGGTTGCGACGACCGTGACGCGGATGCGGTCGGTCATGTCCGGGTCGATGACGGTACCCACGACCACGGTGGCGTCGTCCGACGCGAATTCCTTGATCGTGTTGCCGACCTCCTGGAACTCGCCGATGGACAGGTCCATGCCGGCGGTGACGTTGACCAGGATGCCGTTGGCGCCGGCCAGGTTGATGTCCTCGAGCAGCGGGCTGGACACGGCAGATTCGGCCGCCTCGCGCGCCCGATCCTCTCCCGACGACGACCCGGAACCCATCATCGCCATACCCATCTCCGCCATCACCGTGCGCACGTCGGCGAAATCGACGTTGATGAGCCCCGGTCGCGTGATGAGTTCCGCGATGCCCTGGACAGCACCCTGCAGGACTTCGTTCGCGGAGCGGAATGCGTCGAGCAATGTCGTATGCGCCCCGAGCACCGTCAGCAGCTTCTCGTTCGGTATCGTGATGAGCGAGTCTACGTACTTGCCCAGTTCCGAGATGCCGTGATCGGCGATCGCCATGCGTTTGCCGCCTTCCATGATGAACGGCTTCGTCACGACGGCGACGGTCAGGATGCCGAGTTCCTTGGCGACCTGCGCGACGACCGGCGTCGCGCCGGTGCCGGTGCCGCCACCCATGCCGGCGGTGATGAACAGCATGTCGGCGCCCTCGATCACCTCCTGGATGCGGTCGCGGTCCTCCATCGCCGCCTGCCGGCCGACGTCCGGATCGGCGCCCGCTCCGAGCCCCTTGGTGATGTTGCAGCCGATCTGCAGCGCCGTGCGCACACGCGCGCTGTTGAGCGCCTGCGCATCCGTGTTGGCGCAGATGAAATCCACACCTTCGATACCGGCGTTGACCATGTGCGCGACGGCATTGCCGCCGCCGCCACCGACGCCGATCACCTTTATTACTGCGCTTTGGCTATGCGCATCCATTAACTCGAACATAAACCATCCCTCCGCAAAGGATATCCGCTACTTCAAAAAAACGCTCACTCTTGCCGCGACCTGCGCGGGCTTCCGGCGGCGCCGGCCAACCCGCGAATTACGCCCGGCCGGCCGTGCCGGCGGGCAGTCAGAATCGTCCCTGGAACCATGCTTTCATCCGCTCCCAGACCTCGCCCGCGCTGCTGCCGACCGGGGCGCTGCGCCGGTCGCGGCGCGACAGGTTCTCGTAGCCGTACAGAAGCAGGCCGACACCGGTCGCATGGATCGGGTTGCGCACCACCTCGAGCAGGCCTTCCACGTACTGCGGCGCACCGAGCCGGACCGGCATGTGGAACACCTCCTCGGCCAGTTCGACCGCACCTTCCATCTTGGCGCTGCCGCCGGTGATGACGACGCCGGCGGCGATCAGCTCCTCGAAGCCGGAGCGCCTGAGCTCGTCCCGGATCAGGCCGAAGAGCTCCTCGAAGCGCGGTTCCACGATCTCGGCCAGCGTCTGCCGCGCGAGGCGCCGCGGCGGGCGATCGCCGACGCTCGGCACCTCGATCGTCTCGTCCGAGTTCGCGAGCTGCGACAGCGCACAGGCATACTTGATCTTGATCTCCTCGGCATACTGCGTCGGCGTACGCATCGACACGGCGATATCGTTGGTGACCTGGTCGCCGGCGATCGGGATGACCGCCGTATGCTGGATCGCCCCGCCGAGGAATACCGCGATATCGGTCGTACCGCCGCCGATGTCGACGATGCAGGCACCGAGTTCCTTCTCGTCCTCGGTCAGCACCGAGTAGCTCGAGGCGAGCTGTTCCAGCACGATGTCGTCGACTTCCAGCCCGCAGCGCTGCACGCACTTCACGATGTTCTGCGCCGCACTCTCGGCGCCGGTCACCATGTGGACCTTCGCCTCCAGGCGCACGCCCGACATGCCGATCGGTTCGCGTATGCCTTCCTGGTTATCGATGAGAAACTCCTGCGGCAGGATGTGCAGGATCTTCTGGTCGGCGGGAATCGCCACCGCCCGCGCTGCGTCGATCACCCGGTCCACGTCGCTCGCACTGACTTCCTTGTCGCGGATGGCGACGATGCCGTGCGAATTCAGGCTGCGCACATGGCTGCCGGCGATACCGGCATACACCGAGTGGATATCGCAGCCGGCCATCAGCTCCGCTTCCTCGACGGCGCGCTGAATCGAATGCACGGTCGACTCGATGTTGACGACGACGCCCTTCTTCAGGCCCCGCGACGGATGTGAGCCGATGCCGACCACCTCGATGCTGCCGTCGTCGGTGACCTCGCCCACGATGGCCACGACCTTGGACGTGCCGATGTCCAGCCCCACGATCAGGTTCTTGTCTCCCCTCTTGCTCACTGCTGCCCGTCCTTCGGCTGCACCGCCGTTGTCGCCATCGTCGAGGCTCCCGCCAGCATCCGCCGCCCCGCGCTGTCGTCGTCCGTCGCCGGCGCCGCATCGCCGCGCCAGCCGATCGTGAAGCCGTTGCTGTAGCGCAGATCCACGAACTCGATGTCGGTGGCGCGCTGCGTGATGATGTCCGCGACCACGTCGAGGAACAGCTCGGTGCGCGCGGCGACATCCCGCCGCCCGAGGCGAATATCGATGCCGTTGCCGAGCGTCATGGCCCAGGCACCGCGCGCGTCGAGTTCGAGGCGACGGACGTCGAGGCCACGCGGGATGAGCTGCTCGCGGATCGTCAGGTAGCGCCGCGCCACCTCGGCGGAGCGCCCTGCCGGCCCGCTGAGCCGCGGCAGCTCGGCGGGGACATGGCGTGCGTCGGTCACGAACAGCTCGCCGCGGGTATTGAGCAGGCCCCGTTCGCCCCAGCAGGCCGCCGGCACCTGCTCGGTGACGCTGAGCTCGAGCTGCCCGGGCCAGCGCCGTACGACATTGGCGCCGTCGATCCAGGTCAGCGCCGTTACCCGGGCGTGGATGGCGTCGAGGTCCGCGCTCAGGAAGCCCTGCGACAGCTCCGCACTGATCGCCTCCTCGATCTGCAGCGCGGTCACGCGCTGGAACGGGCCCTCGATCGTGATCGCGGTGATCGGCCGGTCGAGCAGCACACCGGCCACGCGATAGCCGCCGAACAGCGCGCCGGCCGCGAGCAGCAGGGCGCCGATCCGCGCGAGCGGCAGCCGCGGCAGCGATACCCTCACCCGCGCTTCCTGCCTGCGGCGTCTCGCCTGCTTACGCGCCATTGGCTGCCACCTCCGCCACGCGCTCGTTGCCCTGCCGGCCGAGGCTGGTCTCGAGGATGCGCCAGCACAGTTCGGCGAAATCGATGCCCGCCTCGCGCGCGGCTATCGGCACGAGGCTGTGACCGGTCATGCCCGGCACCGTGTTGACTTCGAGCACCTGCGGGACGCCGTCACGCCCCGTCATGAAATCGACCCGGCCCCAGCCGCTGCAGCCGAGCTCGTCGAAGGCCAGCCTGGCGAGATTCGCGTAGCGCGCCTCGATCTCGGGATCGTCGGTGCCCGGGCAGATGTAGCGCGTGCGATCCGATTCGTACTTGGCGCGATAGTCATAGAACACGCGCGGCGTCTCGATGCGGATGCTGGGCAGCACCTCGTCCTGCAGCACGCTCACCGTGAACTCGCTGCCGACGATGCAGGCTTCGACGAGGGCCGGCGCGCCGTATGACAGCGCCAGCTCGACGGCCGCATCGAGCTCGCCTCGTTCGAAGACCTTGCTCATGCCGACGCTCGAGCCCTCGCGCGACGGCTTCACGACGAGGGGATAGCCGAACGCGTCGGCCGCCAGGCGTGCATCGGCAAGGTCGAGTACGGCGCGGAATTCGGGCGTCGGGATGCCGGCGCTGGCGAACAGCTTCTTGCTGCGTACCTTGTCCATCGCGATCGCCGATGCCATGACGCCGCTGCCGGTATACGGCAGGTTCAGCCATTCCAGCGCTCCCTGCAGCGAACCGTCTTCGCCGCCCGGACCGTGCAGGGCAATCCAAACGCGGTCGAATCCGGCATCGGCGAGGGCGCGCAGGTCGCGCTTGGCCGGGTCCCAGCCCTGCGCCTCCACGCCGCGCTCGCGGAGCGCGGCGAGCACCGCACGGCCCGATTCCAGTGACACGTCGCGTTCGCTGGAGAAACCGCCGTACATGACCGCAACTCGCCCGAAATCGGTGGCAGCGAGCACAGCGGGACGCGCAGCCGGCGCCGTCATGCTGCCTCCTCCCCGACGATGCGCACCTCGCAAACGAGCTCGACCCCGTGCTCCTCGCGCACGCGCTGCTGGAGGTGGCGGATGAGCGCCTCGATGTCCGTCGCGCTCGCCGCATCGCGATTGATGATGAAATTGGCGTGCTTGGTCGACACCTCGGCGCCGCCGATGCGATGGCCCTTCAGGCCGCAGCTCTCGATGAGGCGTGCCGCATGGTCGCCCGGCGGATTGCGGAACACCGACCCACAGCTCGGCAGCCCGAGCGGCTGCGTGTCGCGGCGGCGCGCGAGCATCGCTTTCATGGCGTCCATGCTCGGGCCGGCATCCTCGTCGAAGGCGAACAGCGCCTCGACGAACCATTCGCCGGGCGGGCCGCTGACGCTGCGGTAGCCGACGTCGAATTCTCCCGGCAGGCGCTCGTGCACGGTGCCGGAGCGGTCGATCGTGCGCACGCTGACGACCCGGTCCCAGGTTTCGCCGCCGTGGGCGCCCGCATTCATCGCCAGCGCGCCGCCGACCGTGCCCGGGATCCCCGCGAACCACTCCGACGGCCCCAGGCCCCAGCGGATGCACTGCCGCGCGAGCCGGGTGCAGGCGACGCTGGCGCCGGCGCGCACCTCGGTGGCCGAGACCCGCTCGAGATCCTGGAAAATACCGGCGGTGGCGATGACGGCTCCACGCAGGCCGCCGTCGCGGACCAGCAGGTTGCTGCCGAGTCCGAAAAAGGACACGGGCACGGATTCGTCGAGGTCGCCCAGGAAGCGGGCGAGATCGTCGACGTCCGCCGGCCTGTAGAAGAGTTCGGCCGGGCCGCCGACGCGCAGCGACGTGTGCCGGCTCATCGGCTCGTCGCGCCTGAGTTCGCCGCGCAGGCCGTTGTGCTCGGCGGCCATCATGACCGCACCTGCCGGGCCTTGCCGGCCGCGAGGCGCTGCGGCAGGCCGGCGGCGAACGCGCCGATGTCGCCGGCGCCCATCGTCAGCAGCAGGTCGCCGTCCGCCAGCAAGCCACCCAGCACCGTCAGCGCCTCGTCGAAGGACTCGACGAACACGGGCTCGACGCCGCCGCGGCTGCGGATGGCGCGTGCCATCGCGCGGCCGTCGGCGCCCGCAATCGGCTCCTCGCCCGCGGCATACACCTCGAGCAGCAGCAGCACGTCGAGGTCGGACAGCACGCTGGCGAAATCGTCGAGCAGGTCGCGCGTGCGCGAGTAGCGATGCGGCTGGAACACGAGCACGATGCGTCGCCCCGGCCAGCCGGCACGGGCCGCCGCGACGGTCGCTGCGATCTCGGTGGGATGATGGCCATAATCGTCGATCAGCAGCACCCGGCCGTGCCCGGTGTCGATCTCGCCCAGGTTCTGGAAGCGGCGGTCGATGCCTTCGAAGCGCGACAGCGCGGCGACGACCGCCGCATCGTCGATGTCCAGCTCGCGCGCGACGGCGATCGCCGCCAGCGCATTGCGCACGTTGTGCAGTCCGGGCAGCTGCAGGCGGATAGCCAGCGCACCGTCGCGGTCCCGGCTGACGACCTCGAACTCGGTGTAGGCCTCGGCGAAGCGGACATTACGCGCGCGCACGTCGGCGCCCTCGTCGATGCCGTAGCTCACCGTAGAGCGACCGATATCGGCGAGGATGCCGCGCACGCCGGCATCGTCGGTACAGACCACGGCCAGCCCGTAGAACGGCAGGTTGTGCAGGAACTCGATGAAGCCGTGACGCAGGCGGTCGAAGTCACCCTTGTAGGTCGACATGTGATCGGCGTCCACGTTGGTCACGACCGCGAGCATCGGCTTCAGGTGGACGAACGAGGCGTCGCTCTCGTCCGCCTCGGCGACGAGGTACTCGCCCTGCCCGAGCCGCGCGTTGCTGTCGGAACTCTTCAGGCGGCCGCCGATGACGAAGGTCGGATCGAGGCCGCCTTCGGCCAGCACGCTCGCGATCAGGCTCGTGGTCGTCGTCTTGCCGTGCGTTCCGGCGACGGCGATGGCGTATCGGAAGCGCATGAGCTCTGCCAGCATCTCGGCGCGCGAGACCACCGGCAGCAGCCGTTCCCTGGCGGCCGCGACCTCCGGGTTCGACTCGCTGACGGCGCTCGACACGACGACCGCGTCGGCGTCGGCGACATGGCTGCGATCGTGGCCGATGAAGACGTCCGCGCCGAGACGCTCGAGACGCTCGATCGCGGCATTGCCGCGCAGGTCGGAACCCTGCACGCGGTAGCCGAGATTCAGCATGACCTCGGCAATGCCGGACATCCCGGACCCGCCGATGCCGACGAAGTGCACGCGGTTGATGCGGCGCATGCGCTCGATCATCGCGCCGCCCCCGCCACTTCCAGGCAGACCCCGGCGATCTCGCCGAGCGCCTCCGGCCTCGCCTGCCGGCGCGCGGCGACGGCGCGCCCGAGCAGCGCGTCGCGATCCGCGCACCATTCGCGCAGCACCGCGGCGAGCGTCGGCGCGTTGAGCCGGCGTTCGGCGAGCACGATCGCGGCGCCGGCCTCCACGAGGCCGCGCGCATTGGCCGTCTGGTGATCGTCCACCGCCGCCGGGAACGGCACGAAAATCGCGCCGATGCCGACCGCGGCAATCTCGGCGACGGTCAGCGCGCCGGCGCGGCAGACGACGAGATCGGCCCAGGCATAGGCCGCAGCCATGTCCTCGATGAACGCCTCGAGCTCGGCGGCGACCGCGGCCTCGCGGTAGGCTGCGCCGGCGGCTTGCGCGGTGAGCGCTCCCGTCTGGTGCCTGACCACCGGTCGCGCCGCGTCCGGCAGCAGCGCCAGCGCCTCGGGCACGACACGGTTCAGCGCCAGCGCACCCTGGCTGCCGCCGAGCACCAGGAGGCGCGCCCGGCCCTCACGATCGGCGAAGCGCTCGGCCGGCGCCGGGACGGCAGCGATCGCCGCGCGCACCGGGTTGCCGACCGTGCGGGCATCGACGCGCGTGGAAAAACTGCCCGGGAAGGCCTGAAGCACAACCCGGGCAAGGCGCGCCAGAAGTCGGTTCGTGAGTCCGCAGACCGCGTTTTGTTCGTGGATGACGAGCGGGCGGCGCAGCAGCCAGGCGGCCACGCCGCCGGGGCCGCTGACGAAGCCGCCCATGCCGAGCACCGCTGCCGGACGATGCCGGGCGACGACGCGTAGCGATTGCCACAGCGCGCGCAGCAGCCGGAACGGCGCGAGCAGCAGCGACAGGCGGCCCTGTCCGCGCAGGCCGCGCACGTTGACCCATTCGATCGGGATGCCGGCGGAAGGCACCACGCGCGCCTCGATGCCGCGCCGCGTGCCGAGCCACACGACCTGCTGCGCCCGCGCGCGCAGCTCCTCGGCCACGGCCAGCGCGGGATAGACGTGGCCGCCGGTACCGCCGGCCATGACGAGGATGGGCCGCGCGCTCATGCGCGCCCCCGCGGCCGGCGCCGGTTGGCCGGGCTGGCGTCGGTCGAAAGCTCGTGATGAATCCGGAGCAGGATCGAGATCGCCACCATCGTGACGATCAGGCTGGAACGGCCGTAGCTGACCAGCGGCAGCGTCAGGCCCTTCGTGGGCAGCAGGCCCATGTTCACGCCCAGGTTGATGAAGGCCTGCAGGCCGAGCCAGGTGCCCAGCCCGATCGCGACGTAGGCCTCGAACAGGCGGTCGGCGGCCGCCGCGCGCATGGCCAGCCGGCCGATGCGCAGCAGCAACGCGCCGAACAGCGCGATCAGGAGCAGCGAGCCGAGCAGGCCGAATTCCTCGGCGAACACGGCGAACACGAAATCGGTGTGCGCTTCCGGCAGGTAGAACAGCTTCTGCACGCCGTTGCCGAGGCCGACACCGAGCCATTCGCCGCGGCCGATGGCGATCAGCGACTGCGTGAGCTGGAAGCCGGAATCGTAAGGGTCGGCCCACGGGTCGAGGAAGCCGGTCAGGCGCTTCAGGCGGTACGGCGATGTGAGCGCGAGCGCCGCCATCGCGAGCAGCGCGGCGCTGAAGAACACGAAGAAATCCCGCAGGCGCGCGCCGGCGACGAACAGCATCGTGAGCGACGTCGCCAGCAACACGATGGCCGCGCCGAAATCGGGCTCCCCGAGCAGCAGGCCGCAGGCGATCGACAACAGCAGCATCGGCCGCGCGAAGCCCGCGAAGCCCTCCCGCAGGGCCTTGCTGCGCCTTACCAGGTAGCCGGCGAGATACAGGATCAGGCACAGGCGGGCCGGCTCCGAGACCTGCAGATTCATGACGCCGACGCGCAGCCAGCGCGTGCTGCCGTTGACGGTGTGACCGAAGCCCGGCAACAACACGAGAACCAGGAGCGCGAAGGCGGCCAGCAGCATCAGCGGCCCGAGCCGGCGCCACGCCTGCATCGGAATGAACAGGCAGGGCAGGCCGGCCAGCGCGCCCAGCAGCGCCGCCAGCGCCTGCCGCTCGAGATAGAAGAACGGGTCGCCGACGGTGTCCGCGGAGATCGCAACCGATGCCGATGCGAGGATGACGAAGCCACCGAGCAGCAGCGCGAGCGACAGCCCGAGCAGCAGCGGATCTATCGTCAGCGGCGAGCGCAGCCGCGCCGGAAACGGCATCGTGGCATGCGTCGTCGCGCTCATTCCGGCAGGCCCTCCACCGCTTCGCGAAACGCATCGCCGCGGCGCATGTAGTTGTCGAACTGGTCGAAGCTCGCGCAGGCGGGCGCCAGCAGCACGGTGTCGCCGGGCGCGGCCAGTCGCGCGGCTGTCTGCACCGCTTCCGGCATCGACGCGGCATGCTGCAACGGCACGCGCCCGGCAAAGGCGCGCGCGATTTTCGCGGCGTCCTCGCCGATGAGCACGGCCGCGCGCAGGCGACCGTGCACGGCGTCCGCGAGCGCCGTGAAATCGCCGCCTTTACCCTGGCCGCCGGCGATCAGCACGACGCGGCCCGCCAGCGACAGTACCGAGGCGATGGCCGCGGCGACGTTGGTGGCTTTCGAATCGTCGATGAAGCGCGTCTCGCCGATGCGACGCACGAGCTGCATGCGATGCGGCAGTCCCGGGAAACTCTTCAGAACCTCGAGCATGGCGCCGCGCTCGAGGCCGAGCAGGTCGCCGGCCGCGAGCGCGGCGAGCGCGTTCTCCTGGTTGTGGCGGCCGACCAGGGCCAGCCGCGAGGTCTCGAGCAGCGGCTCGTCGCCCGCGGTGAGCCACGTCGCGCCATCGTGTTCCGTGATGCCGTAGTTCTGCCGCCGCGGCGTATCCAGCGCAAACGAGCGGCAGGTCGGGCCGCCCTTCACGCGCTCGCGGGCGCCGGCGTCACCGCGATTGATGACGACCGCCTCGGCGTCACGCAGTATCCGGTACTTGGCCTCGCGGTACTCCGCCTCGTCGCGATGCCAGTCGAGGTGATCCGGCGAGATGTTCAGCAGCACCGCGACCCTGGCCGGCAGCCGCGGCGTCCGCTGCAGGTGGAAACTCGACAGTTCGAGCACGTAGAGGTCCGGCGCATCCTTCGCCAGCAGGTCGAGTGCCGGCTCGCCGAGGTTGGCCCCGGCGAGCGCCCTGACGCCGGAGGCGTTGCACATCAGTGCGAGCAGGGTCGTGACCGTGCTCTTGCCGTTCGAACCCGTCACCGCGACGAACGGCGCCTGCACCCGGTCGACGAACAGCGCGATGTCCGACAACACCTCGATACCGGCCGCGCGCGCCTGCTCGAGCAGCGGGTCGCTGTCGCTGATCCCCGGCGACACGATGATTCTGACCACGCCGTCCGGCAGCGCCGCCGGCCGTTCGCCGAGCAGTACCGTCGCGTCCGGGTCGATCTTCCGCAGCTCGTCGATACCCGGCGGCGCGGGGCGCGTGTCGACGAAGATCGCCGATTCGCCCTCGCGCTCGAGGAAACGGGCGACGGACAGGCCGGTGTTGCCGACGCCGTACACGAGGCTGCCGCCGTGCGCGCTGAGTGTCTGCCCGGCCGCGTTCATCGGATCTTCAGGCTCGCGAGCCCGATCAGCACCAGGATGACGGTGATGATCCAGAACCGGACGATGACCTTCGGCTCCGCCCAGCCTTTCAGCTCGAAATGATGATGCAGCGGCGCCATGCGGAACACGCGCCGCCCGGTCAGCTTGAAGGACGCGACCTGGATGATCACGGACGCGGTCTCGACGACGAACACACCGCCCATGATGGCGAGCACCAGTTCCTGGCGGACGACGACGGCGACGACCCCCAGCGCGGCACCGAGGGACAGCGCGCCGATATCGCCCATGAACACCTGCGCCGGGTAGGTATTGAACCAGAGGAAACCCAGGCCCGCGCCGGCGAGCGTCGCGCAGAACACGAGGATCTCGCCGCTGCCCGCGACGTACGGGATGCCGAGGTACTCGGAGAAATTGACGTTGCCGGTGACGTAGGCGAAAACACCGAGCGCACCGCCGACCAGCACGGTGGGCATCACCGCGAGACCGTCGAGGCCATCGGTCAGGTTCACGGCATTCGAGAAGCCGACGATGAAGAAGAAGGTGACGGCGATCTGCAGAATGCCGAGCGGAATCCACAGGTCCTTGAAATACGGCACGAGCAGCGAGGTCGCGATCTCGTCGTCCGCCATCCAGTACAGCGTGACGGCGGCGATCGCGGCGGCGGCCGATTGCCAGAACAGTTTCTGCCGCGCGGACAGCCCCGCCGCATCCTGCAGGACCAGCTTGCGATAATCGTCCACGTAGCCGATGAGGCCGAACGCCAGCGTCACGAACAGCACGATCCAGATGAAGCGGTTTTCGAGATCGCCCCACAGGATGGTGCTGACGACGATTGCCGTCAGGATCATCGCGCCGCCCATCGTCGGCGTGCCCGCCTTCGGCAGGTGCGTCACCGGGCCCTCGGCGCGCACCGGCTGACCGACCTGGTTGCTGGACAGCCGCGCGATCATCCGCGGGCCGATGATGAACGACAGCAGGAGGGCCGTGAGCGCGCCGAGAATGGCGCGGAGCGTCAGGTAGTTGAAGACGTTGAAGCTCGCGTCGAACTGCGCGAGGTAATTCGCGAGGAACAGCAGCATCAGCGGCCCTCCCTGTCTTCCGTGAGTGCCTGCGCCAGGCGCTCCATGCGCATGCTGCGCGATCCCTTGACGAGGACGTTGGTGCCCGCGGCGAGCGAGGGCTCGAGCGCGGCGAGCAGGTCCTCGGCCGACGCGAACCAGTCGGCACCGGCGCCGAAGGCTTCGACGGCGTGTTTCGACAGCGGGCCGAGGGCGAACAGTCGCGTTACGCCGGCGCCGTGGATTTCCTTGCCGACCTCGCGATGCAGCGCGGCCGCGTCGTCGCCGAGTTCCCCCATGTCGCCGAGCACCAGGTAACTGCGGCCGGGCTGGGCCGCGACGAAGTGCGCCGCGGCAATCACGCTCGCCGGGTTGGCGTTGTAGCTGTCGTCGAACAGGCGGCTGCCGCGGATGCCGCTGAGCGGTCGCAGGCGCCCGGCGAGCGGCCGCGCGGCCTGCAGGCCCTCGCGAATCTGCGCGGCGCCCAGTCCGACCGCATGCGCGGCAGCCGCCGCCGCGGCGGCATTGGCGGCATTGTGCAGGCCGGACAGCGGCAGCCGCACGCGGACGGTCGCGTCGGGCAGCGCGAGCTCGAAGGTCGTCCCCGAACCCGTCTCCTCTACGTGCGCGAGGCGCACATCCGCGTGCTCGGCGTAGCCGAAGCTTATGATCTCGAGATCGCTCGCGAAGCCGCGCCACAGCGGGAAATACACATCGTCCGCGTTCAGCACGGCGTGCGTCGGCCGCACCGCGCCCTGCAGGATCTCGCCCTTCGCCCGCGCGACGCCGTCCAGTGAGCCGAAGCCCTCGAGGTGCGCCGGGCCGGCATTGCTGATGAGCACGATCGCGGGCTCGGCCAGCGACGTCAGGTAGGCGATCTCGCCCGCGTGGTTCGCGCCCATCTCCAGCACCGCGTAGCGGTGTTCGGCAGCCATGCGCGTCAGCATCAGCGGCAGGCCGAGGTCGTTGTTGAGATTGCCTTCCGTGGCGAGCGTCGCGGCCGTGGCAGACAGGCAGCTCGCCAGCAGTTCCTTGCAGGTGGTCTTGCCGTTGCTGCCGGTGACGGCGATGACGGTCGCCGGCATGCGCTTGCGCCAGTCTCTCGCCAGTCGACCGAGCGCCGCGCGGCTGTCCTCGACGACGATGCACGGCAGCGCCGCGTCCGGCGCGGCCTCGGTGACGGCGCCGGCGGCGCCGGCTGCCGCGGCCTGCGGCAGGTAATCCGCGCCGTCGAAATTCGGCCCCTTGAGCGCCACGAACAGTTCGCCGCCCGCCAGGCTGCGGCTGTCGATGCTGACGCCGCGAAACGTCGCATCCGCGCCGCTCAGGCGGCCCTCCATGACGCTTGCTGCCTGTGACATGCGCTCCTCGATCATGGCTGGCGGCGTCGCAGGCATTCGGCCGCGACCCGGTAGTCCGAGAAAGGCTGGCGCCTGTCGCCGACGAGCTGGTAGTCCTCGTGCCCCTTGCCGGCGATCAGCACGGCATCGCCGCTGCCGGCGCGCGCGATGGCCCAGGCGATGGCCGCGGCGCGGTCCTCGATGGCCGTCAGCGGCTGCGCGAGGCCGCGGGCGACGTCCCGCATGATGGCGACCGGGTCCTCCGAGCGCGGGTTGTCGCTCGTCAGTACCGGGCAATCGGCGCCGGCCAGCGCGACCTGCCCCATCTGCGGCCGCTTGCCGCGGTCGCGGTCGCCGCCGCAGCCGAACACGCACCACAGGCGCTCGCGGCAGTGCGGCCGCAGCGCCGCCAGGGCTGCCTCGAGTGCGGCCGGCGTGTGCGCGTAATCGATGAACACCCGCGGCAACGAGGAGCTTTCGGCGGCGCCGACCGGCTGCATGCGGCCCGGCGGCGGCTGCATGCCCGCGAGCAACTCGATGCCGTCGTCGAAGCCGACACCGTCGGCGAGCAGCGTTGCGAGCACGGTCAGCGCGTTGGCGACATTGAATGCCCCGTAGAGCGGCAGCTCGACGCGGGCCTCGCCCCAGGAACTCGCCACGCAGAGTTCCATGCCGCGCGGCATGGCGTCATAGCTGCCGGCCCTGACGAAGCGGTGCCCGCCGACGTTCGCGTCGGCACCCGTGGCAACCACGACGGCATCCCGGCCCCGGCGCGCCGCCAGCTCGCGGCCGAACTCGCTGTCGATACAGATGACGGAGAGGCGCGGCGCGAAGTCGCTGAAGAGGCGCGCCTTGGCCGCGCCGTAAGCGGCCATGTCGCCGTGGTAATCGAGGTGGTCGCGGCTCAGGTTCGTGAACAGCGCCGCATCGAGCGCGATACCGTCGAGCCTCCGCTGGGCCAGCGCGTGCGACGATACCTCGAGTGCCGCCTGCGCCGCGCCGGCATCGCGGAAGCGCGCGAGCTGGCGATGGAGCTCGATGCAGTCGGGCGTCGTCAGCCCGGAGTCCGGCAGGATCTCGTCGATGCCGGCGCCGAGCGTGCCGATGTAGCCGCAGCGTTGGCCCAGCCGCTGCCGGCATTGCGCGAGCAGCCAGGCCACGGTGGACTTGCCGTTCGTGCCGGTCACGCCGGTGACGGCGACATCGGCCGAGGGCCGCCCGAAAAAGCGATTGGCGATGTCGCCGAGGTGCCGGCGCAGGTCGGGCACGCGCACCGCCGGCACGCCGGCGGGCGGCACGGCTTGCGCGTCGCCGTCCCAGACGATGGCGGCGAGGCGCGACGCCTCAGTTGCGTCGAGATAGTCGAGCGCGTGCGCGCGCCCGCCGCGACACGCGAGGAAGACGGCGCCGGCGCCGAGCCGGCGGCTGTCGCTCGCGATGTCCCTGACGGCAATCGGCGGCGCCGCGGCGAAGCCCGCGAGCAGCTCGGCGAGATCCGGTGCCGTTGTCATGTCGGTTGCAGGCATGTTCATCGACTTACCGTTGCCGGCTCATCGCCTGCATGACGCGCTCGCCGGGCGCCTGCTCCGGCAGGGCGTCCGGCGGCACGGCGAGCAGGCGCAGGGACTCGGACATGACTTCGCCGAACACCGGCGCAGCCACGTCGCTGCCGTAGTAGAGCTCGCCGCGAGGCTCGTCGATGACGACGACGGCGGCGAGCCGCGCGGCCGTCGCCGGCGCGACACCGGCGAATATCGACAGGTAGCGGTCCTCGGAATAGCCGCCGGCGGCGAACTTCCAGGCCGTGCCGGTCTTGCCGGCGACCCGGTAACCCGGCACGCCGGCCTTGACGCCGGTGCCGCCGGCGCGCACGACCTCCTCCATCATGCGTTTCACGGCCTCTGCGGTCGCCGGGCTCAGTACCTGCTCCCCGTCGGCGGCCTCCGGCAGAGCGACCAGCGATATCGGGCGCTTCACACCCCCGCCGCCCAGGGTTGCGTAGGCCTGCGCAAGCTGCAGCGGCGTCACGGACAGGCCGTAGCCGTAGGCCAGCGTCGCCTGGCTGATCGGCCGCCAGTGATTGAAATGCGTCAGCAGCCCGGCCGATTCGCCGGGGAAGCCGCTCGCCGTCAGCGCCCCGAGGCCGAAGCGCGTCAGCGTGTTCCAGAGCTGGTCGGGCTCGAGCGACATCGCGACCTTGGTCGCGCCCACGTTGCTGGAACGCGCCAGCACGGTCGTCAGGCTGACGCGCCCGAGGTTACTGCGGTCCTCGATGCGCTTGGCGCCGACGACGACGAACCCGGGCGCCGTGTCGATCAGGCTGCTCGGCCGGTATTCACCGCTTTCCAGCGCCGCGGCCACGACCAGCGGCTTGATGCTCGAACCGGGCTCGAAGATGTCCGTGATGGCACGGTTGCGGTAGCGCTCCGCCGAGTACTGGGAGCGGTCGTTCGGGTTGTAGGACGGCTGGTTGACCATGGCGAGGATCTCGCCCGTCTGCACGTCGAGGATGACGATCGAGCCCGAGTTCGCGCTGAACTCACCTATCGCGCGCTTGAGCGCCCGGTAGGCCAGGTATTGCAGGCGCAGGTCGATGCTCGTCACGAGGTCGCGTCCCGGGCGCGGCGGGCGAATGCTCTCGACGTTCTCGACGGAGCGCCCGAGGCGGTCCTTCAGGACGCGCTTGGCGCCCGACTCGCCGCCCAGCCAGTGATTGAAGGCGAGCTCCAGGCCCTCCTGGCCGTCGTCGTCGACGTTGGTGAAGCCGACCACGTGCCCGGTCACCTCGCCCGCCGGGTAGTAACGGCGGTACTCGCGCATGACATTGACTCCCGGCAGCTCGAGCGCCAGCACGCGATACGCCTGCTCCGGGTTCAGGTGCCGCCTGAGGTACAGGAACTCCTTGTCCATGCTGCGCGTGATGCGCCGCATCAGGAACTGCGGCTCCATGTCCAGCACGCGCGCCAGCTCGGGCACACGGTCCACGGCCACCGCGAGTTCCTTCGGATCGGCCCAGATGCTGTCGACGGGCGTGCTGATGGCGAGCGGCTCGCCGTGGCGATCCGTGATGGTGCCGCGATGCGCGCTGATCTTTTCCGTGCGCAGGTGACGCGTGTCGGCCTGCTCGTTCAGGAAATCGCGATTGAACACCTGCAGGTGTATGGCGCGGGCGACGAGCGAGCCGGCCGCGACGGTGAAGATCAGCCCGACGAGCAGCATGCGTCCCGCAAAGCGTCGCGCCGTCTGCTGCCGGGTTTCGGCGCCGCGCGTCATCGTCGCTCCCCGGGCACGTCGTCGACGCCGGGCGCGTCGGGACGCGGGCTGGCGACGGGCTGCCCGTCGGCTCGCCGGGCCGCGGCCGCATCCCGCGTGATTACGTAGATGTCCGCGGGCCGCGGCCGGCTGAGCGCAAGCGCCTCCCTGGCCACCTGCTCGATACGCGCATGCGTCGCCCAGGTGCTCTGCTCGATCTGCAGCTGGCCCCATTCGATGTTCAGGCGGTCGCGTTCGGCCGTCAGCGACTCGAGTTCGACGAACAGGCGCCGCGACTCGTGCCTCGTATAGACGATCGCCAGCGCCGAGGCGACGCAGATCATCGCGCTCACCGCGATCAGGAAAAGCGGCGACCCGGTGCCCGGCAGCTTCACGCGGTTTTCTCCGCGACCCGCAGGCGCGCGCTGCGGGCCCGTGGATTCGCCGCGATTTCTTCCGCGGATGCCGTGACGGCCCGGCCGACCAGCCTCAGCGGCGGGCGGTGCTCCGGCGGCACCTCCGGCAGGCCGCGGTACGGCTCGGGCTCGCGCGCATGCTGTCGCATGAAACGTTTCACGCGGCGATCCTCCAGGGAATGAAAGCTGATGACGCACAGGCGTCCGCGCGGGGCGAGGACGCCGAGGCTGGCCGCGAGCGCGCGGTCGAGCTGTCCGAGTTCGTCATTGACCGCGATGCGAATCGCCTGGAACGTGCGCGTCGCCGGGTGCTTGCGCTCGGCCCGCGCCGGCACGCAGCCGGCGACGACGTCGGCGAGCTCCGAGGTGCGTGTAAGCGGCCTGGCGGCACGGGCGCGCACGATGGCGCGCGCGATGCGGGCCGCAAATCGTTCCTCTCCGAATTCCCTCAGCACTCTGGTCAAGGTTCGCTCGTCAACCGCCCGTAACCAGTCGGCGGCACTCTGTCCCGACCCCGGGTCCATGCGCATGTCCAGCGGTCCGTCGTGCCGAAAGCTGAAGCCGCGCCCTGCGTCATCCAGCTGCGGTGACGAGACGCCGAGATCCAGCAGGATCCCGTCCACCCGGCCGAGCAGCCCGAATTCCCTCGCGATGTCGTCAAGTTGCGCAATCTCGCCCCTCGTGATCGTAAAACGCGTATCGCCGCGCGCGACGATGTCGTCCGCCGCCGCGACCGCCTGCGGATCGCGGTCGACGGCCAGCAGGCGTCCTGCGGGCCCGAGCCTCGCGAGGATGGCCCGGCTGTGCCCGCCACGCCCGAAGGTCCCGTCTACGTAACAACCGTCGTCACGCAGGTTCAGGCTGTCGAGCACCGCCTCGAGCAATACCGGGACGTGCTCGCGAGCCGCGTCAGCCGTCACGGCCCCCGCCGGTCACAGCGACAGCGATTCGAGCTCGGCCGGCAGGTCGGTCTCGTCGTCCTCGCCGAGCCAGGCGTCGCGTTTCTCGTTCCAGGTCTCCTCGTCCCACAGCTCAAACTTGTTGCCCTGGCCGATCAGGATCGCCTGCCTGTCGAGGCCGGCGAATTCACGCAGCTCGCGCGACAGCAGGATGCGGCCGTGCCCGTCGAGTTCGAGCTCGGTCGCATAGCCCACCATGAGTCGCTGCAGTCGCCGCGCCTGCCGGTTCAGGCTCGGCAGGCGGATCAGCTTGCGCTCGATGTCTTCCCAGTCGGGCAGCGGGTACAAGAGCAGGCAGTAATCGCGGTCCACGGTCGCCACGAGCTGGCCGTCACAGCGGCCCGCCAGCCGCTCCCGGTAGCGGGTCGGTATGGCGAGACGCCCCTTGGCATCCAGCGTGACTTTGGTGGCCCCACGAAACACGGCGATTCCTTAAGCGATGGTCGCGGCCCGTTGCCGGGGCTGGCATCCCATCCTCTCCCACTTTTCTCCACTTTTTTACACTATAGGCAGGGGCCGGTACAGCGTCAATCAAAGTGGCACTAAATTCTTGTTGTACAGGGACTTAGGGTCTATTCCGTGGCTCAATCCGGGCAAATTATGGCAGGCAATAAGAACTATAAATCAGATACTTAAACGTTGTTTCTCAATCAGCAGTCAATCTACTGTCGGCAAACGCCGACAGCGCCGGTCCGCGAGGCATTTGCGCACAATCCGCGCAGGCTGCCGCGCCAGGCCTGGACGACATTGTATAAGTTATTGTTATAAATGATAAATTTGAGAGCAGCAAGGGCGGAGCCGGCCGTAAGCCGGGTTCTGTCGTGGGCAACCATTCATCTGCGACGGCCGTCACCGGCCGCCTCCAGCAACCTACCCGGGAGTCCGCTCGGGACCGGCGGTGCGGTCCGCGAAAGCGGTCCGCTCACTCCCCTATTTGGTCTTGCTCCCGACGGGGTTTACCCTGCCGCGGCGTGTTACCACCCGCGCGGTGCGCTCTTACCGCACCATTTCACCCTTACCGGCGCCCGAAGGCGCTTGGGCGGTGTATTTTCTGTGGCACTTTCCATGGGCTCGCGCCCTCCAGGCGTTACCTGGCGTCGTGTCCGAAGGAGCCCGGACTTTCCTCGCCACGCCGATAACGGCGCGTCGCGGTTGCCTGGCCGACTCCATCCTTGCTGCGGGGCGCATTTTACTCCTTTTTCGCCGGCCCCGGTGCCGTATCGCCGGTGGACGTCTCCGCGGCGATCGCCAGCATGCGCCGATACACGGCGTTCCTGCGTTCCCCGCTGACGGCCGCGACGATGTCGATGGCCTGTCGCTGCGGCATCAGCGGCCGGAGCCGGCGCAGCAGCTCGTCGAGATCGAGGCGCGCTGCCGGCGGTACGCGCGGTGCGCCGTCGATTACGAGCACGAATTCGCCTTTCGCCGGGATGCGGCCGTCGTCGAGCCGCGCAAGCAGTTCGCCGAGCGTCGCCAGCACGCACTGCTCGTGCAGCTTGGTCAGCTCGCGTCCGAGGAACGCCCGCCGCTCCGCGCCGAAGGCCTGCGCCGCATCCGCGACAGTTGCGCGGATGCGGTGCACCGCCTCGTAGAGGACGAGGCTGCACGGCGCTGTGGCCAGCTCGGCCAGGCGACTCGCGCGGGCCGCCGCCCTGGCGGGCAGGAAGCCCTCGAAGACGAAGCGGTCCGTCGGCAGCCCGGCGACCGACAGCGCGGCCACCACCGCGCTCGGCCCCGGCACGGGGCTGACGGCCATTCCGGCGGCGTGCGCGCTCGCCAGCAGCCGGTATCCCGGATCGCTGATCAGCGGCGTACCGGCGTCGCTGACCAGGGCGACGGAGCGGCCGGTGTCGAGCATCGCCAGCACGCGCCCGGTGGCCTGCGCTTCGTTGTGCTCGTGCAGTGCCAGCTGCTCGACGCCGATGCCGAAGTGCGATAGCAATCGCCCGGTGCGGCGGGTATCCTCGGCGGCGACGAGATCCACCTCGCCGAGCACCCTGAGGGCACGGGGTGACAGGTCATCGCGGTTGCCGATGGGTGTCGCAACCACGAACAGGGTGCCTCCGCTCAATCTCGAGTTTCCTGCTGCTAAGCCTGCATTCGGCGGTTTGCCGGACGGGCGCGGCGTTGCATACTGCGTTCTTCCCGGGCAAGCGCGTTGTCAGATCGAATGGATTCAAGAGTACACAAAACCCGCGACCGCTGGCGGACCTTGTTGCTGTGCGGGACGCTCGCCACGCTCGTGGCCGGCTGCGCCGCCGGGCCGCTGCCCGGCAGCAGCGCCGAGCGCCGCGCCGAGCGCCTCGCCGAGGGCGGCGATCACGCCAACGCCGCCGGCGAATACATCGGCCTGGCCAGTGCCGCCGCCGGCCGCGAGCGCACTCGGCTGACGCTGCTCGCCATCGAGCAGTGGCTGGAGGCCGGCGACGAGCGCCGTGCGCGCAACGCGATGCGCAGTATCCCGCCGCCCGCCGACGCCGAACTCGCGGCACTCCATGACAGCAATACGGCCGCGCTCGCGCTGTGGGAGGGGCGTCCGGACGACGCGCTCGCGCTGCTCGAACCGCTCCTTCGCCGGCCGCTGTCGGCGGACCGCCGTTATCGCATGGAGGCGCTGCAGGCCGACGCGTGGTTCCAGAAAGGCGACCCGATCCGCGCCATCGAGCTTTACCGGCAGCGCGGCGCGGATCTCGTCGACCCGGAGGAGAAGCTGCGCAACGACCAGCGGCTCTGGGCCGGCCTGCTGGTCAGTCAGCCGCGTACCCTGCGGGCCGCCGCCGAACTGGCAAACGACCCGGAACTGGCCGGCTGGCTCAGTCTCGGGGCGCTGGCCACGTCGACCGGGCGCCAGGGCATCGGCTGGGGCAACGGCGTCAGGCGTTGGCTCGAGCTACACCCGGCGCACCCGGCCGTCGACCTGCTCGATCGCATGGATCTGCCGGGCACCGGCGAACTCGGCTACCCGCGCCAGTTGGCCTTGCTCCTGCCGCTCTCCGGAAGCAATACGACCGCCGGGGAAGCCGTGCAACACGGCTTCTTCGGAGCCTATTACGCGACCGTCGGCGAACTCGACGTGCCGCAGCAGGTGCGCGTTTACGATTCCGGCGGCGTGGCAGGGGACGCCTACCGGCGGGCGGTCGCGGACGGCGCCGAGTTCGTCGTCGGGCCGCTGCTGCGCGAGAACGTCGCGGCACTCGCGGCCGACGGCCTGCTGCCGGTACCGGTGCTGACGCTCAACTACCTTCCCGACGGCCTCGTGGCGCCGCCGTCGCTTACCCAGTTCGCCCTGTCGCCGGAAGACGAGGCGGTCGCCGCGGCCGAGCGCGCGCTGGCCGCCGGCCACCGCTACGCGCGGGCGCTGGTACCGCGCAACGACTGGGGTCGCCGGCTCGTGCAGAGCTTCGCGACGGCATTCGAGACCGGCGGCGGTACGCTGCTCGAGGCCCGCGACTACGAAACAGGCAAACAGGACTTCGCCTTCGAGATCGAAAACATGATGCTGCTGTCGCAGAGCGTGCAGCGATACCAGCGCCTGCGCGCCAACCTCGGCAGACCGCTGCAGTTCGATCCTCGCCGACGCCAGGACGCCGACTTCATATTTCTCGCCGCGACGGCGCCCGCCGGGCGGCTGCTGAAGTCGCAGCTCAAGTTTCACTATGCTGGCGACCTGCCTGTTTATTCGACGTCGCGTATCTACTCGATGGACGGCCGCTCGAACAGCGACCTGAACGGGGTCATGTTTGCCGATGCACCGTGGATCGTGGCGCCGCAGCCCTGGATCGCCGATCTCGGCGACCTGTACAACGAGTCCTGGCCCGCGCAGCGCCGGCTCGGCAGGCTGCATGCACTCGGCTACGATGCGTACCAGCTCGTCGCTGCGCTGCACGGCGCCGGCTTGGGGCCGATGACGGAGATCGACGGTGCGACGGGCCGGCTCTATCTCGACGACGACGGTCGCGTGCACCGGAGGCTCGCCTGGGCCCGCTTCGAAAACGGTAATGTGGTCGCGATCAAGGACGAGGACGACGGTCGCGGACCGCTGGACTCGGAAGACGAGCCGGGGCCGGATGCCGTACCGGACGAAGACATCGTCTGGATCGAGCGGTCCTCCACCGGCCGCTAGCGAGAAGCTGCACGGCCTGTGCAGCCTGCGACGTGACACCACGGGCCACGCACGTCGAAACAGGCTGCGGTGCCGAAGCTCGCGCTCTCGCCTTTCTGCGGCGCCAGGGTCTCGTCCTCGTCGGGCGAAACCTGCGCTGCCGCTTCGGGGAAATCGACCTGGTCATGGTGGACGGGGATACCGTCGTATTCGTCGAGGTCCGCTATCGACGATCCGGAGGCCTGCTCGGTGCCGCGGAATCGATCGGCCCCGCAAAACGCCGGCGCCTCGCGGCCGCCGCCGCCTGGTACCTGTCGCGGCAGCCGCGGCTCGCCGCTCGCCCCGCGCGCTTCGACGTGGTCGCGATTGACGGTCGGTCGCAGGCGGATTCCGCGCTACAATGGATCGAAGACGCCTTCAGACCCGGAGACTGACCTCGGTATGGACTTGCAAACGCGCGTACGCGATCACTTCGAGGAGAGCATCCGCAGCAAACAGGCGGCGCAGGCGGAACTGGTCGATTGCATCGTGCGCGCGGGCCGGCTCATGAGTCAGTGCCTGCTGGCCGACGGCAAGATCCTGAGTTGCGGCAACGGCGGTTCCGCCGGCGACTCGCAGCATTTTTCCTCGGAGCTCCTGAACCGTTTCGAAATGGAGCGCCCGGGCCTTCCCGCGATGGCGCTGACGACCGATTCCTCGACGCTGACATCGATCGCGAACGATTACGCCTACGAAGACGTCTTCGGCAAGCAGGTGCGCGCGCTGGGCCGCCCGGACGACGTGCTGCTGGCGATCTCGACATCGGGCAATTCCGAGAACGTTTGTCGCGCCATCGATGCGGCACACGAACGCGGCATGGCGGTGGTGGCGCTGAGCGGCCGGGACGGCGGTCGCATGGCGACGCTGCTCGGGGACCACGACGTCGAGATACGCGTTCCGGCCGAGCGCACCGCGCGCATCCAGGAGGTCCACCTGGTGGTCATTCACTGCCTCTGCGACCTGATCGACACGTCGCTGCTCGGCAGCTAGCTCGCCTATTTCACCACCTTGAGGTGGCGCCGGCCGCTCTTCGACGTGTCCTTGTCCGAATCTTCGGGGTCCGGCGGCTCCGGCTGGTTGGCGCCGTGTGAGAAAATCATGCCCTGGCCGGTTTCCTTGGCGTAGATGCCGAGCACGGACGCCACGGGAACCCAGACGTCGTACGGCACGCCCGAGAAACGCGCCCGGAAACTCACCGAGTCGTTGGTCAGCTTGAGATTGTGCGCCGCCGAATGGCTGATGTTGAGGATGATCTTGCCGTCCTTGACGTGTTCCGACGGCACGCTGACCCCGTCGACGGAGGCATCGACAACGATATGCGGCGTGTTACCGTTGTCGCCCATCCATTCGTGCATTGCACGGATCAGATACGGCCTTTTTGAGCGACTCGGCTGGCTCAAACTCAGTTCTCCCGCTCCGGCGACGGTCCCGATGTTGCCGTCCCGGCCGGTCTCCACGGGCAAGCCGCCGCCCGGACGGCGATCCGGAACGCCGGACCAATATACCATCGCCCGCCGCGGGCCCGCACGCGGGCGCTCCCGGCGGCCCGTCGCGCGCGCTGCGCGCTACATGCGCATTTCCTGTTCCAGCTCCGTCAGGCTGTCCTGGAAGGACGGGCGCTCGAAAACGCGCTTCATGTAGTTCTCGATCGGCTCGGCCTGCATGCCGAGTTCGATGCCGTAGACGGGCAGACGCCACAGGATCGGCGCGATGCTGCAGTCCACGAGCGAAAAGTCCTCGCTCAGGAAATACGTGCCGGCGGCGAACAGGTCGACACTGGCCAGTATGCTCTCGCGCAGCAGCTTGCGTGACTTCGCGCTCAGCTTGCGCTCACCGTCGGCCTCGAACTCGGCCGCGAGCTGGTACCAGTCCGTCTCGATGCGGAACAGGGCCAGCCGGAACTGTGCGCGCGTGACCGGGTCGACCGGCATCAGCGGCGGGTGAGGAAATCGCTCGTCGAGGTATTCGATGATGACCCGCGAGTCGTACAGCACGAGATCGCGATCGACCAGCGTCGGCACTGTATGGTACGGATTCAGATCCATCAGGTCTTCGGGAAGGTCCGGACCTTCGACGTTGGCGATGTCGATATTGATGTTTTTTTCTGCGAGCACCAACCGCGTGCGATGGCTGTGGATGCACGTCGGCTTGGAGAACAGTGTCATAACGGATCGTCGGTTGGCAATTACTGCCATGGTGAAGTCCCCTCGGAACTCAGGTAGTTGGGGCAGGATGCGCCGCACAGGGTGACGGCGCGGCGCCTTCGCGGTATCAGGACACGTCCTTCCAGATTTGATTTTTCAACATAGAGGCGACGATGTAGAAGAATATCAGGAACATCAGGACCCAGGTTCCCAGAACGCGACGGTCGCTGCGCATGGGTTCACTGATGTACTCGAGGAAATTCACGGTGTCGCGCACGAAGCCGTCGAATTCCTCGGGTGACAGCGCGCCTGCGATGACCGGCTCGAAACGCTCGAACTCGAGCGTCGTGCCGTCGCCACCGGCATTGGGTGTCTCCTTGAACACGGCTTCCCGGAAGCCCTGCAGCTCCCACAGCACGTGCGGCATGCTGGTGCCCGCGAGATACAGGTTGTTCACGCCGGTCGGGCTGCCGTCCTCGAGATAGAAACCGCGCAGGAAGTTGTAGATGTAATCTGTGCCCTTCGACCGCGCCAGCAGCGACATGTCGGGCGGCGCGACGCCGAACCAGCGCCTCGCAGCATCCTCCGGCATGTTGACGTTGATCGTCTCGAAGGTCTTCTCGGCATTGAACATCAGGTTGTTGACGACCTGGTCTTCACTGAGCTCGAGATCCTCGGCGATGGTCTTGTAGCGCACGTATTTCGCCGAGTGGCAACCGGAGCAGTAGTTCATGAAATTGCGCGCGCCGCGCTGCAGCGACGCGATGTTATCCACGTCGTTGTTGGCGGGCTCGAGTTCCATGTCGCTGGCGGCATGCGCCGATACCGACGCCCCCAACAGCAGGCCAGCGGCCAGGATTCTTGTCGTTCTAAGCATTGTAAACCACCCTGTCCGGCACCGGCTTCGTCTTGTCGATGGCCGAGTAGTAAGGCATCAACAGGAAGAAGGCGAAATACACCACGGTCCCGATGCGCGCCAGCATGACGTAAATCGGTTG
>JBFJUJ010000003.1:0-32177 GCA_041624755.1 Woeseia sp.
ACGCAGGGCGGCGTCGCGGACAGCAGGCCGTCGGCGACGCGCCAGCAGCCCTCATGTCCCTCGTGGCGAGGCCACCAGCCCTCGAGATCGCGCCCGTTGAACAGCTCGATCGGCTCGCCCCAGTCGACCCCGCCGTCGCGCGCGAGCGACGGCGCGCGCACGCCCGACCAGCGCAGAACCGTGCCGTCGGCGGCCAGCGTCGTGCCGCTCATGCGCTCGCCGTCCAGGCGCCCCGTGAAGCGCAGGTCGTCGGCATGCGATTCGTACTGCACCGGGACATGGAACTCGAGCTCGCCGTCGTCGTAGCGGATCGCGCCGACGTGTCGGGTGCTGCCGAAGCGGCCGACGAAGCTGCCCATGAGCTGCCACTCGGTGCGCAGCCTGACGTCGAGCCACGACGGGTACGGGCCGTCGGCCGAGTCGATCGTCAGGTCCCAGCGGCCGAGCAGCGGATCGGCGAAGCCGCGCGCCGGGCGCTCGGCCGCCGCCGGCGCGCTGCTCGCCAGCAGCCAGCAGGCCACAGCCGTGCAGCAGGGAAGCGAAAGTCTTCGCGCGCGAATCATGGCCGGATAGTACCAGCGGGCCGGCGCGGACGCGCGCCGCGGCGCCGCGCTGTACCGGTATCCAAGCCCGCGCGGGAGTCGTATGATCGTGACGATCCGGCGCGTGGCAGCCTGCGGGGGAATAGACGGCCGTGTCAGACGAAGCATTCGACGCCATCGTCGTCGGTTCCGGCATTTCCGGCGGCTGGGCCGCCAAGGAACTCACCGAGAAGGGCCTGCGCGTGCTGCTGCTCGAGCGCGGCAAGAACGTCGAGCACGTCAAGGACTACGTCAACGCGCGCAAGGGGCCCTGGGAATTCCCGCACCGCGGCAGTCGCACCGTCGCGATGGAAGAAGCATACCCGGTCCTGAAACGCGACTACCCGCTGAACGAGAAGAACCTGGACTGGTGGGCGTCCGACAAGGACTCGCCTTACACCGAGGTCAGGCGCTTCGACTGGTTCCGAGGCTACCAGGTCGGCGGCCGCTCGCTGATGTGGGGCCGCCAGAGCTACCGGCTGAGCGACTACGACTTCGAGGCCAATGCGCGCGACGGCACCGCCGTCGACTGGCCCATCCGTTACGCCGATCTCGCGCCGTGGTATGACCACGTCGAGCGGCACGCCGGCATCGCCGGCTCGATCGAGAACCTGCCGCAGCTGCCGGACGGCCAGTTCCAGCCGGCGATGCCGCTGAACTGCGGCGAGGTGCTGGTCGCCGGGCGCCTCGAGGGCCACTTCGACGGCCGCCGCCGCATCATCCCGGGCCGCAACGCCAACGCGACGCAGGCGCTGCCGGGTCGCTCGCCGTGCCAGTACCGCAATGCCTGCTGGCTAGGCTGCCCGTACGGCGGCTACTTCAGCACGCAGTCCTCGACGCTGCCGGCGGCCATGGCGACGAAGCGCCTGACACTCAAGCCCTTCGCCATCGTCACCGAGGTGCTGTACGACCGGGACCGCAAGCGGGCGACCGGTGTCAGGGTCATCGATGCGGTCACCGAGAAAAGCACCGACTACGAGGCTCCGATCGTGTTCCTCTGCGCCTCGGCGCTGAACTCGGCGTGGATCCTGATGCGCTCGGCAACCGACGTCTGGCCGGAAGGCCTCGGCAGCAGCTCCGGGGAACTCGGGCACAACCTGATGGACCATCATTTCCGCGTCGGTGCCTCCGGCCGCCTGGCCGAGCCTGCGCTCGAGCGCCAGTACTACTACGGCGACCGGCCGACCGGCTTCTACATCCCGCGCTACCGCAACCTCTTCGGCGACAAGCGCGACTACCTGCGCGGCTTCGGCTACCAGGGCGGCGCGAGCCGCCGGGGCTGGCATCGCGCGGTCAGCGAACTCGGCGTCGGCGGCGATTTCAAGGACGCGATGGCGCAGCCGGGAGAATGGCGCATCGGCGCGACCGCGTTCGGCGAGATGCTGCCGAACCATGACAACGTCGTTGGCATCGACGAGACGAAGACCGACAAATGGGGCCTGCCGGTGCTCAGGTTCGACTGCGCGATCGGCGAGAATGAGCGCCTGATGCGAATCGACATGGCGAACGACATGGCCGAGACGCTCGAAGCCGCCGGCGTCGAGGACGTGCACACCTTCGACAGGACTTACGCGCCCGGCATGGGCATCCACGAGATGGGCGTCGCACGCATGGGGCGCGATCCGAAGACTTCGGTGCTGAATGCCTGGAACCAGGTCTGGGATGCGCCGAACGTGTTCGTCACCGATGGCGCCTGCATGACCTCCGGGGCCTGCCAGAACCCGTCGCTGACCTACATGGCGCTGACGGCGCGGGCAGCCGATCACGCGGTAGCAGAACTGAAGCGCATGAACCTCTGAGCCGCCGCCACCGAGACGATTGCTGCAGCCATGATGCCGACGAAGAATCATCCAGCCGCCCCGCCCGCCGAGACGCCGGCCGGCGCGTCGCAGGCCGAACGGCTGAGCCGCCGTGAAGCGATCCTGAGAGTCAGCGCCCTGCTCGGCGGCGTCGCGCTGATCGGGCAGAGCGCGTTGCTGGCCGGCTGCGCCGACGAACGGCAGGACAGCGACGCCGCAAGGTCGGACGACGCGCCGTCCGCTGGCCTGTTCAGCCGCGGCGACGTCGCCCTGTTCGACGAGATCGCCGACACGATACTGCCGGAGACCGACACGCCGGGCGCCAAGGCCGCCGGCGTCGGGCCGTTCGTGGCGCTGATGGTGAACGACTGCTATTACCCCGACGAGCAGAAGATCTTCGTCGACGGACTCGCCGATCTCGAGTCGAGGAGCAGGGAAGCGCACGGCGGCGGCTTCATGTCCGTCGGCACGGCGGACCGCCTCGAGCTTTTGGAAGCTCTGGACCGGGAACAGCACGCCTACATGCAGAGCCGCGGACCGGACGACCCGCCGCACTATTTCCGCATGATGAAGGAGCTCGCGCTGCTCGGCTATTTCACGTCGGAGATCGGCTACAGGCAGGCGATGCGCTACGTCGAGACGCCGGGGCGCTACGATCCCTGCGTTCCCTACACGCCGGGAGAGCGCGCGTGGGCAAGACACGACGACTGATCGCGATCCTGCTGCTGGCGGCCCCGGCGGCGACCGTCACGGCCGGGGACGAGTGGCTCGCTCTCTTCAACGGGGAAGACCTTTCCGGCTGGATTCCCAAGATCCGCGGCTTCCCGGCCGGCGAGAATTACGCCGGCACTTTCCGCGTCGAGCGCGGCATTCTGACGGTCAGTTATGACGGCTACGAGGAATTCGGCGAGCGCTTCGGTCACCTGTTTTTCGAGACACCCTATTCGTACTACCGGCTGCGCATCGAATACCGCTTCGTCGGCGAACCGGCGCCGGGCACACCGGCCTGGGCGCACCGCAACAGCGGGGTGATGCTGCATTCGCAGCCGCCGCAGACCATGCCGCCCGCGCAGGATTTCCCGATATCGCTGGAGATGCAGTTTCTCGGCGGGCTGGCAGACGGCGAGGATCGCCCGACGGGCAACCTCTGCACGCCGGGCACACACGTCGTGATCGACGGTCGCTTCGAGGACACGCACTGCATCGCCGCGAACGCGCCGACTATCCCGGACAATCGCTGGGTACTGGCCGAGGCGCTGGTCCTGGGCGACGAGCGCATCGTGCACTACATCGACGGCGAGCCCGTCATCGAGTACACGAAGCCGACCACGGGCGGCGGTGTCGTCTCCGGACACCGGCCCGAGATGAAGCCCGAGGGCGAACCGCTGGCGTCGGGCTATATTGCTCTGCAGAGCGAAGGTCATCCGATCCAGTTCCGGCGAGTCGAGATCCTGGATCTTTCCGAGCGCGGAAACCACTGACAGCAACGTTCGCCGATGGCTCGACCCGTGGACGCGTTGCCGCCTCCCGCGCGACGCGCGGAAAGGATGCAGCTTTACGACGGTGCTAGTGGCGGACGTCTCGCCGTGACGCGCGCTGCGCACCGGCCGGCGCAGGCAGCGTGCGCCGGCCGCGCAGCCCGAAGCGACGTTTGCGCGCCTGGGGCAGTCGCACCGTCAGCGTCAGCCGGCGCCATTCGTCCGCCTCGCGCCGCGCCTCGAGCATCGCCGCACCCACGATGTCCGCGTAGGCTCCGTGCAGCGCCATCCAGTCGCAGTAGAGCGCAAAGTAGCGCGCGTACCGCGCGCGGTAGTCTAGCAACAGGCCGCGACCCGCCTCGTCGTGATGGATCAGCAGCAGCCGGTCGAGCGCGATCTCGCTGGCGACGGCGAGCTTGAAGCGGCGATGCTCGCGAACCACGGCCGTTTCGTAGTCGAGGCCGCGGAAGTAGCGCGCGAGCAGGCGCTCGCGGTGTTCGCCGGTTATCGACGAGCGTCGCAGGTGATCGATCAGCGCACGCTGGTGCTCGAGGCCTGTGCCGACGCGCCGCAATTCCCTGATCTTCACCGCCAGGGACTTTGCCGCCGCGGGCGTGGCGAGGTGCTGTTGCATCTCCGCCTTCCAGAGACGGTACAGGTCGGCGTCGCCAACGATGCCGAGCGCAATGCGCCGCTCGTTCTCGACCCGGGCGCAGGTCGCATCCAGCAGCGCCTCCTCGGAGGCCTGCATCATGCGAAAGAGCACTGCGGAGACGACGGACATCGGCTGGCTCGACGACTTCTTATTATGTCAACGCCTATTCTTGCGCCACCGACGGCGGAACGCAAATGACGGAAGCACGACCGCGTCTTGCGCTACGGGGCAAGCGGTAAAATGTATGAAACTCGGTAAGTTGCAAACGTCTTGCAGACTGATTCGAGACAGTCGTGCCGCATGGCGGCCGCGCGGCCCGGGTCGTCGCCGCGCCGCGCGTTGCCGACGCGCGGCGCAACCGCCGCAAAAAAAACCGCCGACGGCGGCGCACCCGGGCCTCGTATCCGGGCTGCCGCCGCCGGCGATCGAAAACCCCGTCAGTCCTCGAACTCGACCTCCGTGGCGAGGAAGCGCTCGCCGTTGAGGTTGCCGGTCGCCTCGACGAGCCGTCCCTCCGCGGTCGCGAAGAAGGTTGCGGCGTCGACGCCCTCGAACCGGGTATTCGCATCGGTGTCGATATCGAGACCGAGGATGCGGAACGACTGAACGGCGACGTCGGTGGCGAAGCCGCGGATGGTGGCTTCGCCGTCGGCTTCGTCGCGTTCGGCGCGCGAGGCCGCAACGACGCCGCTGCCGGTCTCCGTTTCGCGGCCGCGGATCTCCAGCCAGTTGCCGACCCTGATGTCGTCGAACGAGAACGAGCGAACATCGAGATCGCTGTCGTCCTCGAGGCGCGTGTCCGCTCGGATCTCGACCGGGATGCCGAGCAGCGTCACGCGGCGCGAAGCCTCGTCGATGGACTCGACCGTCGCGTCGATCCTGATGCGGCCTTCCTGCTCGAAGTCGATCTCGTCGGCGAGGATGCGGCCGTTCGCGTCGATTGTGCCGTCGATCTCGACGAGCACGTTCAGCGCAAGGTCAGCCGCAGTGCCGTCCTCGTAGACGGTGCCGCCATCCGTCGTAGCAGCGAACCCGGAGACGTCGAAGTCCGTCGCCGAGACGAAGCGCGTGACCAGGCCCTCGATCTCGATCTCGGCATCGTCGAGATCGTTGTCGGACAGGTCGTCGTCCTTCCGTTCGACGCTGGTCGCCAGCAGTTCGCCATCGTCGCCGAACGTGCTGCCCTCCGCCTCGACGAGGTCGCCGTCCGCGATCGCTTCACCGCCGAAGTCCTCCAGCGTCGCCCCGCTGTAGGCGACCCGCAGCTCGTTGATGTCGAACTGCATCAATGTGCTGTCGAGGTTGCTCACGTAGCCGATGACTTCGAACTCGCCGCCGTCGTCGTCGAGCTCGATACGTGTCGCGACGATATTGCGATCTGCGTCCGGGTAGCCGCTGATCTCGACGACATCGCCGACCATGAGGCCGTCGATCGATCGCGGCTGGATGTCGCCATCGAAGGAAGTACCGTCATTGACGAGCACGGTCTGGCCGAGAACGACGAGCGTGCCGGCGCCGGGGTCGATCTCCCAGATCGGCCCCTCGACGTTGTCGTCGTACTCGACGAGCTCGGCGCTCACGCCGTCGTCGTCGCCGGATGCCGTGATGCGCACGATCTGGCCGACATGAAGGTCCGCCTCGGTTGCCGGCTCGCCGTCTATCCGTATGTCCGCCTGCGACGTGTCGTAGCGTACGCCGTTGACGATGATGCTGCCGAAGCCGTTGATCGGGCCGGTCGAGAACGCACGGAAGCCGCCGCCGTCGATGGCGCCGATCGGGACCGGTTCGTCGCCCCCGCCGCCACCGCCCGAGCAGGCGCCCAGCGCGGCCGCAATCGCGGCTGCGGCAATGCCGGATAATGATCGGGGTAACTTGACACTCATGGCACACTCCTTACCTGGCGGTATCCTGAATCCAGTACATGCCGAGACCGAGCCTGAGCGGCTCGCCCCCGTGCTCTTCGTTGCTGTCGACCTCGTGCTCGCTGAGCCACGCGTCGACACGTTCCAGGAAGGCCTGGCCTTCCCGGTTGATGAATTCGCGAAAGTCGTCGACGCACTCGTCGCTGATGTTGATGTTGGTGGCGCGGCGCTCGAACCGCGGCGTGCCGTCCGGCCCGCGGATCAGGTTGTGCTCCACCGTGTTGCCGATGTCCTCCAGCACGCTGCCGGAACGCGTCAGGGCTTCGGGCGCCGCCGGGTCGACGATGCCCGGCATGTAGTCGCGCGAGATGGCGACGAGGCGGCCGTCCTCGTTCTCCACGATCGCGCCCGAGCGCTTCAGCTCCTTCAGCGTCGCGCTGGCCGGCACGTCGGCCGCATAGCGCTTGGCGAGGTCGGTGAACGACGGGAATGCGCCGGACTCGGACAGCGGCAGCGGCTTGCCGTCGGGCGCCAGGAAATCCTCGTCGAGGAACCAGCCGGACAGCACCCGGCCCGCCATGTTCATGCGGCCGATCGTCTGTTGCTCCTCGCTGTCCTGCAGCAGCCGCACCTTGCGCACGTCCCGGCGCGTCATGCCGGTCTGCAGCGCAACGGTCGACACGCTGGCGGGGCGCCCGCCGTCGCCGAAATGCGAGGTCGCCTCTGCGACGCACACGCCCCTGCACAGCTCCGCCATCTCGCGAAAACTGACGCCGTGGCGCAGCAGGATGCGCACGGCCGGCCTCAGCAGGCGGACGAAAAACGCGGAAACCACTGATTTTATTTCGGTTTGGTCCATGAGCACCGGCCCTGACCTCCGCTGTCCCGTATTATTTTGAGACACATTGTCTCAAAACTGACCGGAGTGCAAGCGAAAATGTTCGCCGGAACGGGCAGACGCCCGCGTGGCCGCGGACGGCACCGGCTGCGCTTCCGGAGGCGCCGACGGGCGGGCTGTCCAGCCGCGCGAAGCGGGGCGGTCGGCGGCGACGGCCGAGCGGATGCCGGCGGCCGTGGCGAATCGCGGACGCCGTTGGCACGGCCGCAATGCCCGCCACCACGGGCCGGGGCCGGGCTGTTCGCCGCGGTCAGGTCAGTCGGTCGGGAGCAATGGCCCGGGGGATCGGGTGTCCGGACGGCGCCCGCAGGCGCGTCCGGAACGATCCGCGCGACCGGGCTACTCGCCGAGCTCCGCCGGGAATGGCGGCGCCCGGTCCGGGATGGGGTCTTCGAAGTCCTCCAGTTCCGCGAGCACCTCGGCGATCGCCCGCTCGAGCTGCGTATCGCGGCCCGCGTTCGTCGCGATCGGGTCCAGCTCGACCTCGATGTCGGGGGACACCCCCTCGTTCTCGATGCTCCAGCGGTAATCGGTATCGAAGAAGCGGAAGAAAGGCACCGTGAGCCTGCCGCCGTCGACCAGTTCCGGGTTGGCAGAGATGCCGATCAGCCCGCCCCACGTACGGGTGCCTATCAGCTTGCCGATGCCGAGCTCGCGGAACGAGTACGGCAGGAAATCGCCGCCGGAGCCTGCGTCCTGGTCGATCAGCATGACCTTCGGGCCGTGCAGCGCGCCCGCGGGCGTGTTGAACACGCTGCCGTCACGGTCCTTCCAGCCCGACAGGTAACGGCGGCTCAGCACGTCGGTGATGTAGTTCGCCGCCTGGCCGCCGCCGTTCGCGCGCTCGTCGATGATGAGGGCGTCCTTGTCGAGCTGCGCGAAGAACATGCGATTGAACAGCGTAAAGCCGGCGCCGGCCGTGTTCGGCAGGTACACGTAGCCGACCCGGCCGTCGGTCGCGGCCAGCACGGCCCGCCGGTTGCTCTCGATCCAGTGCCACAGGCGCAGCTCGCGCTCGGACTCGACCGGCTCGACGACGATGTCGCGTGCGCCACGGCCGTCCGCGCGCGGGCCTACCGTGAGCGTCACCTGGCTGCCGACCGTGCCCTGCAGGAACGCGAACAGGTTGTCGGCGGCGGTCAGGTTGGCGCCGTCGATCGCGAGCAGGTATTCGCCACCCCGCGCCTCGTTGCCCGGCGTCGCGAGCGGTGCCCTGACGAACGGGTTCCAGCTCTCGCCCGTGTAGACTCTCGCCAGCCGGTAGCGGCCGCTGTCGATCTCGACGTTGGCACCCAGCAGGCCGGTCTTCGCGTCCTCGCCGCGGTATTCGTCGCCGCCGCGGACGTTGTTGTGGCCGACCTGCATCTCGGCGATCATCTCGACGAGCAGCGCATTGAGGTCCTCGCGCCGACCGACCTGCGCGACCAGTGGCCGATAGCGGTCGTACACCGCCCGCCAGTCCAGTCCGTGCATGTTCGGATCGTAGAAGTACTCCTGCTCCATCCGCCAGGCTTCGTCGAAGATCAGCGCCCATTCCTCGCGCGGATCGACACGCAGCCTCAGGCCGTCGAGCTCGAGCGCCTCGGGCTTCAGTTCGTCGCCGACCTCGGCGACTGCCAGCGAATCGTCCGACTTCTCGAGCAGCAGCTGCTTGCCGTCGGCGCTCAGCGAAAAGTCGTTGATGCCGGAGAGCACGGCGGCCGCTTCGCGTTCGTCGAAGTCGTAACGATACAACTCGTTCGCGGCCGCCTCGTCGTCGCCCGGCGGCTCGTTGGATGCACCGGGCTGCACACGCTGCACGTAGTAGAGCCTGCCATCGTCGGCAACGGCGAGGCTGTGATAGTTGCGCTCGGCAACCTCGAGGGCGACGATGCGGCCGCCGAGACCGTCGACGTCGATACGGGTCGGCGGCGCGTCGGCGGAGGCGTCGCTCTCGCCCTCTTCCTTGCCCTTGCCCCTGGCGTCGCCTTCCGCGCCTTCACCGTCCTCGTCGTCACCCTCGTCCCCGCTCCGCGGCGCCAGCGGCGATTCGCCGTCGGCGGCCAGCACCACCGCGTACAGGCCGGCGCGGTACGGGCGCTCGCGGCTGGTCATGTTGAGCCCGACCTGCAGCGGACCGGAATTCGTCGACGCGGCGAAGAAGAGATGTTTGCCGTCGCGGCTGAAGGCCGGGGCGGCGACGTCCGCCATGCCGTCGGTGACCGTGACCTGCCGGCCCGAAGCGAACTCGTAGAGCCGCAGGTCGCGGTGAAAGTTGGGCCGTTCGAGCGTGTAGGCAAGCCAGGCGCCGTCCGGCGACAGCGCTACGTCGAACTCTTCGCGGCGTGCGCCGGTCGCGATGGTCGTGATGCGGTCGCGGGCGGGATCGAGCGCATGCAGGTTCAGGTGATTGTCCGCGAACACGATGCGCTCTGCGCTCCCGGGCTGGCCGCCCCAGGCCAGGAGCTCGTAGAAATGCGGGCCGAGCGCGCTGCTCTGCTGCACGGCGCGACCGGTCTGATCGGCGAACACGAGCGACTGCCCGTCGAGACCGTCACGGATCCAGGCGATGCGGTCGCCCGACGGCGACCAGATCCCGTCGTACTCGCGCACGCCGGCGGAGTCGCTGACGTTGCGCGTCGAACCCTTGTCCGTGGGCACGGTGAACACCTCGCCGCGCGCCGTGATGATCGCTCGCTTGCCGGTCGGGGAAATTCGCGCGGCCTGCAGCGTGTCGGCCGCGCTCTGCCACCGCGGCCTGAGCTGCGGCAGGTCCGGGGCGATGGTGACGACGATCTCGCGCGCCGCGCCGCCGTCTGCCGCGAGGCGCTTGAGCCGGCCGCCGGCCTCGTAGACCAGCGTGGAGCCGTGCCCGTCGAGAGCGCGCACGTCCCACAGCGATTCGTCCGACAGGCGCTCGATGTCACCGGAGGCAGGGTCGTAACGAAAGACGTTGAATACCTCGTCCTCGCGATCGGAGACGAAGTAGAGCTGTCCGGCGAGCCACACCGGGTCGAAGTTGGTGGCGCCCCCGCCCGGCACCGTCGTCACGGTGCCCGCGTCGACATCCATGATGCGGATAGCCGGCGTGACGCCGCCGCGATAGCCCTTCCAGCCGGCCGCAGCGCCGAACAGCCCGCCGTAGCCCGAGCCGTACGGGATGTAAGCGAGTCGGCGACCGCTGTCGTCATAGACGCCGCGGAAAATGCGCGCCTCCATGTCCTTGACGGGCAGCCCGCCACCGAGCGCGACGCGGTACAGCTGGCCCGAACGGCCGTGATCCGTTTCGCGGTCGGACACGAAGGTAACGGCCGAGCCGTCCGCGCTCCAGCCGGTCGGGATGTCGGTGCCCGGATGCCAGGTGAGTCGCCGCGGCTGCCCCCCGGCTGCCGGCACGACGTAGACGTCCACCTGGTTCTCGTACTCGGCGGCAAAGGCGACCAGGCTGCCGTCCGGGGAGAACGACGGCAGGTTTTCCTCGGCCGGGTGCGAGGTCAGCCTGCGCGGCGACGACCCGTCCGGATTCGCGACCCAGATATCGCCGGCGTAGACAAAGGCGAGGCGCTCGGCGGACAGGGCCGGCTGTCTCAGTAGCAGCGTCTGTTCCGCCAGCGCGGCATGGGACAGCAGCACGAGCAGGCTCGCGAGCCTTACGGTGGTTTGCATCGGGGAATCCTTCGGTGATCAGAGCGGCCCGGCCGCGACCGGCCGTCGCCAGGTGTCTCGGGAATTTCGGTTCGGCAGCGCCGCAGTATAGGTTGCGGCGAAGGAGCGGCCAAACGCGGCTGCCTTTCCCGGTCCGGAGTCAGGCTGCGCCGGCGACGGCTTCCAGGATGTCGCGTCCGGACCCGGTATCGGTCGTCGCGGACAGCACGGCACTGACCGGCCAGCGAACGATGAACGCTGCGCCCCGACCGCGGGCAGGGTCGGAGTCGACTTCGATCGAGCCGCCGTAGCGGTCGATGAGCTTTTGCAGGACGGCGAGGCCCATGCCGGCGCCCTCGACGTCGTCCCCGGGCGCGAGCGTCCGGAACAGACCGAAGATGCGTTCGTGCGACTCGGGGGCGATGCCCGGGCCGCAGTCGGCAACCACGATCTGCAGGTCGCGGTCCCGCAGATCGCAGTCTACGCTGACGAGCCCGTGCGCCTCGTCGTTGTGCCGGAAAGCGTTGTCGAGCAGGTTGCAGACGATCTGTTCGAGGGGCGCGCGCCGGGTCGATACGCGACCGAAACCGCCGTTCAGGACAGCCTGTGCTCCGGGCGGGCTGACGAGGTCGATACAATGCTCGACCAGCTCCCGGAGGTCGACCACTTCGCACGGCAACGTGCCGCGCCCGGCCCGCGCATACTCGAGCAGCGAGTCGAGCCGTGTCTCGATGCGCCGCACCCGGGCCTGCAGCAGGTCGAGGTGGCGAAGCGAATCGCCGCACAGCGAAGCGCCGAGATCCTCGCGCAGGAACCCGGCGAGACTGTCTATCGCTCGCAGCGGGGCCCTGAGATCCTGCGCTGCAACGCGGGCAAATTCGTCGAGATCGCGCTGCACGGAGACGAGCGCCCGGCCGCGTTGCTGCAGCAGGCTCTCATGGCGGCTCAGCGACAATGCGCAGCGCCGGTAGCCCTCCAGCGCCTCGGCCAGTTCGGCGAGCTCGTCGTCGCCGTCGACCGGCACGGCCTCGGTGAGCTCGCCGCCCGCCAGTCGTCGCGCCGACGTCACCAGTCGATGCAGTCGTCTCCGCAGCCCGCGCTCCACGAGCGCGAACAGCGCGACGAGCGCGACCAGCGTGCCGAGCCCGCCCAGGCCGAGCAACAGGCGATCGGACCTGGTCAGCGACCTGCCGGCCGCGAGCAGGAGTTCCGCGAACTGCTCGTCGTTGGCCTCGTCGATGGCATCCAGGCGGTCGAGCAGCCGCTCGGCCGCGCTGTCGAGGCTGGCACGGCGGGCGGCTTCGCGCTCCCGCGGCGCCGTGCGCTCCCCGGCGGCGGAGATAGCGTCGTCCGCACCGCCCGCAGCCTCGCCGGCCTCGAGGCGACGTTCGCCGGCTGTCAGCACGTGACCAGCGAGCCGTTCGACGTCGCGCCACGCCGATGCCAGCGACGAGCCCGTGTCGAGCAGACCGGTCGCCGCCAGTCCGTCCACGTGCCGGCGCATCCCGTCCAGCGCGACACCGGCCGCGGTGCGCAAACGCTGCCGGGCGGCACGGTCCGGGAGTCGGTCGGCTGCGGCCAGCAGCGACATCAGCGCATCATGATGCTCACGGTAGCCGCGGTAATGGCGGCCGAAGGCGGCATTGGACGCGGCAACGCTTGCCAGCGGCTCGGACGCCCCGCCGCGGGCGGCCGCGCCGAGCAGGCCGGCCGCAAGCGGCAGCAGCGCGAGCGCGGTAAACGCCAGCAGCAGGCGGCGGCCTGGCCGGTGTTCCGATCTGGCTGTCCCCGGCGCAATGCGCGGCGGCCTCTTCCCTGAGGGCATGTTCGAGTTCCTGATCCTACGCCCGGGTTATCGGCGGGCAGCCCCGTTTCTTGAAGCTCGGCCGTCACGGGACCCGCCGCGGTGCGGCGGGGACGGCGTGTTCCTGATTATGTCGAATGCGCCGTATCTGGCTAAAGATTCCTTGCCGGGGGACGATACTCATTGCAGGAACCCTGCCGCTCCGAACGCCCCGGAGCGCAGGGCCTTGCACGCCCCGGCACGACCGCGGCGCGAACCGATCAGCAAGGTGCGGAGCCATGGCTGCCGACAGCTTTTCACGACCTGCCTTCGCCGTCGTTTCGGACCCGCGGACGACGCTCTGATGCAGGCCATGCCCCGCAGCGACGCCAGTCCCGCCGACGGCCGCGACTACGCCGATGCAAACCGGCGGCTGCGCGTGCTGATCGTCGACGACGACGATGCCGATCGCCTGATCGTCCGGCGCTCGCTGGCCCGCACGAACCTGCCGCTCGACATCCGCGAGGCGGCAACCGGGCGGGACGGACTGCGGCAACTCGCGGAAGTCCCGTTCGACTGCCTGTTCCTCGACGACGGCCTTCCGGGCACGCAGGTCGCCGAGCTGCTCGAGGCGATCACCGCGGGCGATTCGCCAATCGTCGCCACGGTACTGCTGACCGACCCGGGCCACGCTGCCGCCGCGCTGCCGGGCTTCGGCCATCACAGCCAGGACTACCTCACGAGAAGCGAACTCGGCGTCGGCGCCGTACGACGCGCGCTGCTGCGCGCCGTGGATACGGCCGCGCTGCTGCGGCAGCTGCACGAGCAGCGCGAGGCGCTCGCGCAGAGCGAGCGCGAACTGGAGCGCTTCGCCTGCATGACGGCACAGCAGCTCGGGGCGCCGCTCGACACTATCGTCGCCCTTGTCGGGCAGCTCGAGCGTCACGGCGGCGATCGCCTTGACCAGCGGTCGCGCGACTGCCTCGACCGCATTGTCGGCTGCTCGTCGCAGTTGCAGCGGGCGGTCGCCGACATTGCCGAACTCGGCAGCATCGGTCGTGACGACGCGGAGTTCGAGCATTGCGACAGCGGCGACCTGCTGCGCGCCGCGCTCGCGGCGCTCGGGCCCGAACTGAGCGATGCCGGTGTGCAGGTGACCTGGGATCGCCTGCCCGCGATCGACTGCCAGCGGCGGCGCGTCGTGCAGCTGTTCGAGGAGCTGCTCCGTGATGCGATCCGCCACCGCCGCGCAGCCACGAGCGAATTTCGCATTTCCGCCCGGGCGCTCGCGATCGGCGCCGTCGAGCGCCTCGGCTACGCGCCACCGTCGCGGCACCGGACCGTCTGGGAATTCCGCATTGTCGACGGCGGCAGCGCCGCGACCTCAGCGGGCAACGGCCAGTTCGCCGGGGTATCGCCCGCCGGCTGCCCACCGGGCGATGCGGCCGGCGCCCGCGACGGCACGGACCTGCGACTCGCCGTCTGCCGCAGGATCGTCGAACGGCATCGCGGGAGGATGTACATCGAGCCGGTCGCGGCGGGCGGCAGCCGCGTCCGGTTCACGCTGCCGGGCCTGCAGAACGGCTCGTCCCGCTCGCGCGGACAGGAGGCCTAGATGTCGTCGGCCCGGCCGATCCTGCTGCTGGTCGGAGAGAACGCCGCCGACAATGCCGTCCTGCGGGACCTGCTCGCAAGAGCCCGCTGCGAAGCGCAGATCGTCGAGTTGGCTGGCGCGCCGGCTGCGCTGGCCTGGCTGCGCCGGCATCGGATCGCGGGCGACACCGCGCTCCTGATCCTCTTGGACCTGGACACGGACGCCGGCGCGCCGGAACCGGGCGGCGCGGAATTCCTCGCGGCCTTCGCCGAGCTGCGCGTCGCGCGCCCGGACCTGCAGCCCTGCCTCGTCACCGTGATGTCGGCGACCTGCGACCCGGAGACCCTGCGGCGGACGTGCGCACTGCCATTCGTCTGGCGGCACCTGGTGAAAATGCCGGCCGTCGACGCGCTGCGCGACCTGCTGCGCCAGGCGGCGCTCTGCTCGACGGATGCCTACGAGGCCATAGTCTAGCTACGACGCCCCTCAGGCCGGCAAGCCGATGACCTTGCCGGGGTTCAGGATGTTTCCCGGATCGAGCGAACGCTTCAGCAGTCGCATCGTCTCGATCTCGTTCGAGGTGCGCGAGAGCGGCAGCCAGGCGCGCTTCTCCAGGCCGATGCCGTGCTCCGCCGAGATCGCGCCGGCGAACGGCCGCAGGTTCCCGTAAACCATTTCCTCGACGGCGGCGCGCGTCCCGCCGCTGCCGTCGGCCAGCACCGAGACGTGCAGATTGTTGTCGCCGAGGTGTCCGAACGCCGCGACGTGCGCGTGCGGCACACGCTCCGCGATCGCTCGCTCGAGGCGCGCCACGTACTCGCCGATGTCGGCCACGCGCAGGCTGACGTCGAAATTCTGCGCGCCGCTGACTATCCACTCCACGTCGTGCCGGATCGCCCAGATCGCGTCGCGCTCGCGGTCCGATTTGGCGAGGACGCCGTCGGCGACGACGTCGCTCGCAAACAGGTCCTCGAGCGCCGATGCGAAGCTCGCATCGTCGGCGGCAGGGTTCGTCCCCATCGCTTCGACGAGGACGTAGCAATCACGGCCCGCGGCGAGCGGCGCCGCCTGCGAGCCGCGCGGCTCGACGACCTGTCCGTAGAAACTGTCCCACATGACCTCGAAGCCGCAGAGCGTATTGCCGAGCGCGGCCCGCGCGCGTCGCAGGACTTCGACGACGTCCGCGTAGCGCTCGCAGGCGAGCAGTGCGACATTGTGCGACACGGGCCGCACGCCGAGGCGCATGACCACCCGGGTCACGACGCCGAGGACGCCTTCCGTACCGACGAACATCTGCTTCAGGTCGAAGCCCGAATTGTTCTTGATGTAGCGGTTCATCGACGACAGCACGGTGCCGTCGGCGAGCACGACCTCGAGGCCGAGTACCGAATCGCGCGTCATGCCGTAGCGGATGACGCGCGTGCCGCCCGCATTGGTGGAGACCGTGCCGCCCAGCGTGCAGTTGTCGCGTGCGCCGATGTCCACCGGGTACAGGAGCCCGGCCGCGTCGGCCGCCTGCTGCGCCTCGCGAAGCGTGACGCCGGCACCGGCCGTCATCGTCTGGGCGGTCGCGTCGACCTCCTCGATCCGGTTCATGCGCGCCAGCGACAGGGCGACGTCGTCGGCCGTCGTGGCACAGGCCTGCACGAGGTTGGTGACGCCGCCGTAGGGAACGACGCTCTGGCCGGCGGCCTGGCAGGCCGCGAGTACGGCGGACACCTCGGACGTGGATGCCGGACGGACCAGGACCTGCGCGTTGCAGGGCTGGTGTGTCTCCCAGGCCGGCGGCTCCGCGCGCACCACGTCGCCGGGGATCACCTGCTCGTCGCCGACGATTTGCCGCAGTGCCTCGAAGATGTCCTTGCCCATGCTGCCGTCCGCCGGAGCCGCTGCCGTCAGGGACACTGTATAGCGGCGCCGCGCGACTGGCTACGGCCGGCGCCCCGGCCGCGCGAACCGCCGTGAAACCGGGCCCCCGAATACGCTATGATGCGCGCCCAATCCGACGAGGCCGGGGAGGCGCAGGCATGCGCGACAGGCTTGAGTTCTACATCGACGGCGGCTGGGTCGACCCGCTCACCGCCAGTCCGCACGAGGTCATCAACCCGGCGACCGAGGAAGTCTGCGGACACGTGAGCCTGGGCAGCGCCGCCGACGTCGACCGCGCCGTCGCCGCGGCCGTCGCCGCCCAGCCGGCCTGGGGCGACAGCACGCCCGGCGAGCGCAGCGCGCTGCTGCGTGCGATTCTCGCGGTCTACGAGCGCCACCACGACGAGGTCGCCGCGGCGATCATGGAGGAGATGGGCGCCCCGTGGAAGCTCGCGCAGCGCGCGCAGGCCGCCAGCGGGCCGCAGCATCTCGGCGCGGCGCTCGAGGCGCTGCAGACCTTCGAATTCGAGGAGATCCGCGGCACGACGGCCATCGTCAAGGAGCCGATCGGGCCCTGTGCGCTGATCACCCCCTGGAACTGGCCCATCAACCAGATCGCCGTCAAGGTGGCCCCGGCGCTCGCCGCCGGCTGCACCATGGTGCTGAAGCCCAGTGAGCTCGCGCCGTTCAGCGCGATGATCTTCGCCGACGTCCTGCACGAAGCGGGCGTGCCGGCCGGCGTGTTCAACCTCGTCAACGGCGACGGGCCGACGGTCGGCGCCGCGCTGGCCGCGCACCCGGACATCGCCATGGTCTCCTTCACCGGCTCGACCCGCGCCGGCGTCGCGGTGGCACAGAACGCCGCGCCGAGCGTGAAGCGCGTCGCCCAGGAACTGGGCGGCAAATCCGCCAACGTCATTCTCGACGATGCCGACCTGCAGAAAGCCGTCACCGGCGGCGTACGCGGCTGCTTCGAGAACTCCGGCCAGTCCTGCAACGCGCCGACGCGCATGTTCGTGCCGCGCGGCGTTCTCGACACGGTCAACGCGATCGCCAAAGCGGCCGCCGGGAAGACCCGGGTCGGCGATCCCGCCGCCGAAGGGACGCACCTCGGGCCGGTGGTGTCCGAGGCGCAGTGGCGCAAGGTGCAGGACCTGATCCAGGCCGGCATCGACGATGGTGCGACGCTGCTCGCGGGCGGGCCCGGGCGTCCCGAGGGGCTGGAGCGGGGTTATTACGTCCGCCCCACCGTGTTCACCGACGTCAGCAACGACATGACCATCGCGCGCGAGGAGATCTTCGGCCCGGTCCTGAGCATCATCCCCTACGACAGCGAGGAAGATGCCGTCCGCATGGCCAACGACACCCCCTATGGCCTGTCGGGCTATGTCAGCTCGTCCGATCTCGCTCGCGCCCGCCGTGTCGCGCGCCGCCTGCGGACCGGCATGGTCCATCTGAACGGCGCGCCGCTGGACGCGCAGGCACCCTTCGGCGGCTACAAGCAGTCCGGCAACGGCCGCGAATGGGGCCCGCACGGCATAGATGAATTCCTCGAGGTGAAATCGGTCTACGGTTTCGAGGCGCGCAAGGCAGGTTGAACGGCGCGGCAGCGGCAAATGCGACGGCAGCGCCCGTCCGTTCCATGAACAACAAAGAGCATATCCGATGTCCCGAGTCCGTTATCACCTGATCCTGCTTGCGCTCGTCTGCCTCGCCGCCGGCTGCGTGGAAAGCTCGCGCGAGGAAGCCACCGGCAAGGCGGCGCTGATCGGCGTCAACGCCATCGTCGATGCGCCCGACGTACGTTTCAAGATCGAAGAGCGGAGCCTCGGCACGGTAGCCTACGGCGAGGCGTCGCAGGTACGGCGCTTCGACGACCTGAGCTACAAGTTCAATTTCGACGCCTCGATTCCCGGCGAGGACGGCGAGCGTCGCCTCGCCTCCCGCGTCCTCGACGTCACTCGCGATACGGCCTACCTGTTCGCCCTCGACGGCAGCGTCGGCAATGCCGAGATCGTCCTGTGGGAGCACGAGGAGCGCCAGTGGCAGGACGGCGACACCGTCTTCGAGCTGTACTTCGCGCACCTGAACGACACGGCCAGCCGGGTCGACGTCTACTTCGCCGAACCCGGCGTCGCTCCCGCGGCCGGTGCCGCAGCGGCGACGATCGCCCGCGGCGAACGGGCGGGGCCGGCCGAGTTCGCGGCGGGCGACTACGTGCTCACCGTGACCCGGGCGGACGAGCCCCAGACTATCCTGTTCACGTCGCTGACGCGGTCCTACGTGGCGGCGACCACGGATTCGATCCTGCTGCTGGACCCTGATCCGTCGCGCACCGCGGACCTGAGCGTACGGCAGGTCGTGGCCGCCGGAACCAGCCTGCAGCTCGGCGACCCCCGTATCCCGCCTCGCGGCCGGGTGCTGCACGCCGCCCCGGGCATCGGCAACGTCGACGTCGCGGAGAACGGCGACTTTGCCAACCTCGTCGCGAGCGACCTGGCGCCCGGCGAGCTGTCCTCTGAGGCGCCGCTGACGGCCGGCACCAACACCTACACCGTTACAGACGCCGGGAACCAGGGCGCGCCGATCGTGGAGGCCGAGCAGGCGATCGGCACGGGCTTTTTCGAGACCCTGATCCTGACCGGGCCGGCCTCGGACCCGGCGGTCCTGAATACCGTCAGCCAGCGCCGCCCGTTCGCCACCAGCGGCCGGCTGGGCTTCGTGCACGCAGCGGCAGCGTTCCCGCTGGTCGACATCTACCTGCTCGAGGCCGGCACGCCGATAGACGACGAATTACCGCTCAGCGCATTCGTGCCGTACGGCGTCGGCACCGGCCTCGTGCCCGTGGCGGCAGAGGACTACGAAGTGACGGTGACCGTGGCGGGCGAGAAGACGGTGCTGGCCGGACCCGCGGCGATCGACGTCGCCAACGGCGACGTCATCGAGCTCTTCGTCGTGGAGACTCCCGACCCCAACGCGGCGGACCTGGAGATCGTGCGCTACGCGCCGTGACCGACGGGCTGAAGTGCGCGCCGGATACATCGCCGAACGCCAGGACCAGCACGGCCGGCATCGGCCCGGTGGCCAGCGTATTGTCGCGCAGCGCGATCGCGATATTGCCGCCCGTCGGGCGTTCCACCATGAGTCCGGAGCCGACTACGGCGGCGAGCAGGGGCGCGGTGCCGGGAAATTCGGCAGCGATGTGCCGCCCGGGGTCGCCGCTCAGGCGCGGTAAGGCTCGGTTAGCGCGACCCTGCAGAGCGCGTCGCGCCGCCCGGGCTCGTCGAGATCGGCGAGCGGCAGCTCGATGAGCCGGCGGATGCGCCGTTCCAGCGTGTCGAAAGTCGCGGCGAACGCTGCTCCGGGATCCGCCGCGGCGGCCGGGTCGGGGATCCCCCAGTGCACCCTGAGCGCGCTGCCGGCGAACGCCGGACAGCTTTCCCCGGCCGCGCTGTCGCAGACCGTGATGACGATGTCGATCTCGGGACCATCGGCGAACGCGTCCCAGGACTTCGAGCGCAGGCCCTCGCTGCCGATGCCGGCAGCCGCGAGCGCGGCCCGCGCGTGCGGGTTGACCTTGCCCGTCGGCTGACTCCCGGCCGACAGGCCGCGAAAGCCGGGCCCGCCGCGTGCGTTGAGGATCGCCTCGCCCAGGATGCTGCGCGCGGAGTTCCCGGTGCACAGGAACAGCACCGTCAGCGGCCGCCGCTCCAGCGGTTCAGACATCGCAGCGCACGCTCAGCGAATCGATGTCCGGCCGGCAGTGCTGCCGCATCGCCGTCACAGCACTACTCCGGCAGGTACGGCTCCGGTTCCCGCATCGTGTCGACGTCCGCGCGTTAGACGATCCGACGGCCGCTGCGGCGGCGCGTCCCGCCGGGCCGGCGCGGACCAGGGCGCGTAACGCCCGGAGGCGGGTCTGCTGCGGCAGCGCGGTCGGCGCGGCGAGCGCATCGATCTCGTCCATGATTCGAGAATAATCGATTTGATTGCCGGCGCGAACCTGCCCTTGCGCCCGGGGCGCCGGCAGGCGTCAGGACGCGACCGCGGCGTCGACCCAGGCGGCGCGGTCGTTCGCGGCAGCCTGGCCCATGCTCTTGACGTTGTACATTGCCTGGTCGGCGATCCCGACCAGCGGCCACAGCTCGCTGCCGTGCTCGGGCTTCAGCGCGATACCGACGCTGGCCGCGCAGCAGATCTCCTCGCCGCGAATGATGTAGGCTTCGCCCGCGGTTTCCACGAGGCGCCGCGCAACGTGTTTCGCGTCATCGACGCCGACGTCGGGCAGTACGACCGCAAACTCGTCGCCTCCCAGCCGCGCCAGGATATCCTCCGGCCGCAGGCAGTACTCGAGGCGGTGGCCGAAGGCTTTCAGCACGGCATCACCCGTCTCATGGCCGAAGCGATCGTTGATGCCCTTGAAATGGTTCAGGTCCAGGTACAGCACCGCTGCTGAGGCTGACGCCCCGAGGCTATCCGTGGCTTGCGTATCGAAGCCGCGGCGGTTCAGGACGCCGGTCAGCGGATCGCGCATCGCGTCCTGCAGGATCTTGTGCTCCTGCTGCTTGCGCTGGGTGATGTCGATCAGCGTTATCGAGAAATCGCCGCCGACCGGCTCGCCGATCACCCGTAGCCAGCATTCCACGTCGTCCCGTTCGACGCAGATCTCGTAGTTGACGCCCGTTTCAGCCTGCCGGTCGTGATCGAAGCGCTCGAGCAGCCGGCGTGGCTCGAGCAGCTCGAGCTTGTCGATCGGCATGCCGACCATGCCGGCCTCGCCGCTGAACAGGTAGCCCTCCGCGGCCCGGTTCGCGAAGCTGCAGCGGAAGCGCCCCGCGTCGTCCCGTGCGAAACGCAGGACGCCATTCGACGAGTTCTCGATCAGCGTGCGGATCAGGTGCTCGCTGTCGGCCAGCCTGCGCAGCGCACGCTTGCGGTCGGACACGTCGCGGCAGACCAGCATCGTACCCTGGTCCTGGCCGGCGGGACCGGTCACCGGCGCGGTGTAGACCTCGTAGAAGCTGTTGCCCTGCAGGCGCACGGTCTGCGCAAGGTCGCGCTGGGCCAGGTATTGCCGCAGCAGCTTCGCCGCGGGACGCTCGTCGGACAGCGGCCGGCCCGCGAGCTCGCGCTCGCTGGCGCTCAGCAGGACCTGCGCCGGCCTGTTGACGCTGACCACGCGCTGCTCCCGGTCCACGACGATGATCGGATCGAGCATGTGATCCAGCAGCGTACGGTAGGCGAGCGGGCTGAAATCCTGCGCCTGAAGCCGCACACCGAGCCACCAGTAGAACGGCAGCAGCAGAGTCAGCGTCAGCGACGTAAACGGGAAATCATAAGGCCCGATGCCGAGGTAGGTGTTGGCGAAACTGACCGCGAGCGGCAGCAGTGCCGCGAACAGGAACAGCCTGACCCGCGGCCGATGGCCGTGCGCGATGTCCGGCAGGCGGCTGGCAAGGGCGACGACTGAATAGCCGAACAGGCCGTAGGCGTACGGAGCGAACACTCGTGAAAACCACGGATGCTCCGTCGCAGCGCTGAATCGGAAACCGTCTGCGGTCGGCTGGGCAATCCACAGGAGCTGGTGCAGCGGATTGGTCATTGCGAGTACGACGGTCGCGGCCGGGATCACCGAGAGCAGGGCGAGCACCGCCAGCGACGGCGGGCCGACCGTGTAACGCCGATAGATATAGAACAACGCCACAGGCACGAAGCCTGCGCCGGTGAAGCTCAGGATCCGCCCGACACCGTAGAGGATCGGATCCGAGGTACCGAACGTGAAGGCCGAACCCAGCGTCATCGCCCCGACGAGGAACAGGAAGTACGCGATGGTCCGCCCCTCGGCCTCGCGGGTCTCGCGCAGCACGCGAAGCGCCAACCACGGGTACAGCAGGCCGGCGATGCCGAGGATGATCGGCACCAGCGTTGCGAGGCTTGCCGTCGTCACGGCGCCGGCGCCGGGGCTGCAGGGAATCCGAGGTGCATCGACAAATTCTAGCCGGCCGCCGCCCGCGCCGCTGCGACCTGCTGCGCATTACGGTAAGTCTGCCGCCCCGGTCGGTAGCCGGCCGCGCGGCCGGCGCTCGGCAGGAGAAGTCACGCGGCGTCGCGCCGGCGCGCGTCCCGCCCCCGGGGCCTACAGTGCGTCGCGCGTGTCCTCGACGAGCGTGTCGACGACCGCCTGCAGGCATTCTTGACTATTCTTGCCGGCGGCGGCGGCCAGCGCGTGCGCACGGAGCTGGCGGTGGGCGCTCGTGCCGCGGCTCAGGATGTCGCGCACATGCGCCACCTCTTCCTCGCAGCCCAGCGCAGCGGCATCCTCCGCCGTCAGTTCGAGGATCTCCTCGAGGAGCTCGGAAAACGGCACCAGCTCGCCCTTGGCGAAGTCGATCATGCCTTCGTCGAAGCTGTAGCGCATGGCGCGCCAGCGATTCTCGCGAATCAGCATCGGCGTGTATTCCCGCCAGCGCTGGTTGACCAGCCGCAGCCGGTACAGCATGCGCAGGAGGCACAGGAGCAGCGCGGCGAGCGCCACGGCGTCATCGAGGCGCGTGCAGACGTCCATGATGCGCGATTCGAGCGTCGGAAAGCGGCCGCTCGGCCGCAGGTCCCACCAGATCTTGGTCGAGTCCTCGATCATGCCGGCGTTGACGAGGATGTCGACGTGGCGCTGGTACTCGGCGAAACTCTGGAAGCGCTCCGGGATGCCGGTCCGCGGCAGGGCATCGAAGATCGTCAGCCGGTAGCTCTTCAGGCCCGTATCACGCCCTTCCCAGAACGGCGACGAGCAGGACAGGGCCAGCAGGTGCGGCAGGAAGTAGCTCATCTGGTTCATCAGGTCGATGCGCAGATTGTCGTCGCCGATACCGACGTGCACGTGCATGCCGCAGATGACCATGCGCCTGGCTGCGCCGGCCATCTCGCTCGTCAGCGATTCGTAGCGGTCCTTCTCGGTGTGCTTCTGCTCCGCCCAGCGGCTGAAGGGGTGCGTCGATGCCGCGATCGGTGCGAGGCCGTGGCGATCGGCGACCGAGATGATCGCGCTCCGGAGCCGGGCAAGGTCGGCGCGCGCCTCCTGGACGTTGGCGCAGACTTTCGTGCCGATCTCGACCTGCGATCGCAGAAGCTCGGTCGTGACCTGGCTGCCGCATTCGGCCTCGCAGTCGCCGAGGAAGGACTCGGGCGGGTCGATGACGAGTCCGCGCGTCTCCTTGTCGACGAGGAGATATTCCTCCTCCACCCCGATCGTGAATTCCGGATCCCGGCGAATCATGGACACTCTCCCCCGCTGATTGCTGTAGCGCTCCAGAGCTGGCTCCGGTCGTCGAAAGCGAAAGTCAGGCTGACGCGGCCGGCTGGCCCGATCCGCGCAACCGTTCCGGCAGCGACTCGACCAACGGCTCGAAAGCATCGGCGATGTCGCGAACGCCGGCATCGTCGTCGATCAGGTCCTGGCGCACCTCGATGCCGACGTGCGGCAGCCCGGCGGCTTCGGCGTGATGGTCTATCGTGAAATCCTGCGGCGCGCGTCCCGAATACGGTTCGTTGTCGCCGACCATCAAGCCCTGGTCGCGCAGACCGCGGATGAGGATGTCCGAAACCCGCGCGTCCTTGTCCCAGAGGATGCCGATCTGCCAGGGTCGCGACACGCCGTTTAAGACTGGCGTGAAGCTGTGGATGGCGAGGATGACCGGCGGCATGCTGCCCTGCTCGCCGAGCCGGCGTATCTCCTTCTCGACCTGGGCGTGATAGGGCCAGTAGATCGCGCTGGCGCGGGCGTCGCGCTCCGCCTTGCCGAGCCCGCGGTTGCCGCTGATGACGACGCCGTCGCCGTACTCGAGGAAGGCCTGCGGGTCGAGTAGCTCGCGATTGCAGTCCACGACGAGTCGCGAATAGCCGCACAGCACGGCAGTGGCGCCAAGACGCTCGGCCAGGGTGCGCGTGAGCGGACCGGCGCCGATATCCCAGGCGAGATGGCAGCGCAGGGCCGCGGGATCGAGCCCGAGATCGCCGAGCGCCGCCGGCACGCGGCGACTGGCGTGATCGCACAGCAGTAACAGCGGGAGCCGGGAGTCGCCGTTCAGCACCTGGAAGGGTGCGGGCTCGTCGTCGGCGAGCAGAGAGATGGGCCTTGCGCTGGCGCTCGTATCGTCGGTAGTCATTGCCTGCCTGGTCACTGGCGGGCTCCCAGTGTACCGCAGGCGATCTGCGTTCGGTATCAGTCCGACCGCGTCAGGCGAGTAGCGGGGCCGCGCGCGCGCCTTTCGACCAGGCCTCGAAGGAATCGACCGACGTGGGCCTCGCAATGAAGTAGCCCTGCGCGTAGGTGACGCCGAGTTCGCCGAGCTTGTCCATGACCTCGCGGGTCTCGACGCGCTCGGCGATGGTCTCTATGCCGAGCGCCCGGCCCACCTGGTTGATCGCGAGCACCATGCTCTCGTCGACCTTGTTGTCGACGACATTGCGGATGAACTGGCCGTCGATCTTTATGTAATCCACCGGCAGGTTCTTCAGGTAGGTGAACGACGACAGCCCGCTGCCGAAGTCGTCGAGCGAGAACATGCAGCCGAGCTGCTTGAGAGTCTGCATGAAGTGCACGACACGCGACAGGTTCGATATCGCGGCGGTCTCGGTAATCTCGAAGCAGATCGCACCGGCCGGCAGCTGCTGGCGCTTCAGCTCTTCGATGACGAACTCGAGGAACCTGTCCTCGGATAGCGACGTGCCGGACAGGTTGATCGCCAGCGTGAAGCGCGCGCGGCCCCGGGCGCTGCGGTCGGCGAGCTTGGACAGTGCCTCGCGAATGACCCAGCGGTCCAGCGTCGACATCATGTTGTAGCGTTCTGCCGCCGGGATGAACTGGTCGGGCTGCACCAGTTCCCCACTCTCGTCCCGCATCCGGAGCAGCAGCTCGTAGTGGCCGGCCGCGCCCTCGCGCTGCCCGCCGATGCTGATGATCGGCTGGTAGAACAGTTCCAGCCGTTCATCCTCGACAGCCTTCGTGATACGGGATACCCACTTCATCTCTTCGTGCCGCACCGAGGCATCGCTGTCGCGGTACAGATGGATCTGGTTGCGACCGGTGTCCTTGGCCGAATAGCAGGCGACGTCCGCCGAGCTCATGACGCTGGCGACGCTCGGGCTCTCGTGGGTGACGATCACTACGCCGATCGAGCAGCGTACGTTGGTGAACGCACCCTGCCAGGTGAAGCGGTGCTCCTCGATCGCCTGGCGTATCGACTCGGCAACCTCGATCGCGCGCTGCTCGTCGCAGCGTTCCAGCAGCACCCCGAACTCGTCCCCGCCGAGGCGCGCGAGTATGTCCGTCGAGCGGATGTTCTCCTGGACGATATTGGAAATCTGCCGCAGCAGCTCGTCTCCCGCCGCATGACCGAAGGTGTCGTTCACGACCTTGAACTGATCGAGATCGACGTACAGCACACCGTGCGTGAGCTCCGCGTTGCTGTAGGTACTCTCGAGAGCGGCGACGAGCTGGTTCTCGAACTCGCGGCGATTGATGAGGCCGGTGACGGCATCGTGCGAGGCCTGGTAGGACAGCTGCCGGAACAGCCGCGTCTCCTTGCTGACGTCGTGGAAGACCATGACGGCGCCGATGATATTGCCGATACGGTCGCGGATCGGCGCCGCCGAGTCCTGTATCGGAATTTCCGTTCCCTGCTTCGCGATGAGCACCGAGTTCTCGGCGAGGGCGATGACACGGCCTTCGTTGAGGCAGCGGATCACCGGGTTGTCGACCGTCGAGCGCGTGTGCTCGTTGACGATCGTCATGATCTCGCCGATCGGCTTGCCGCGCGCCGAGCGGGTGTCCCAGCCGGTCAGGTCCTGCGCCACGGGATTGATGTAGTCGATACAACCGTCCCTGTCGGTCGTTATCACGCCGTCGCCGATCGACTGCAGGGTCACCTGGGCGCGCTCCTTCTCCTCGAACACGCGAGTCTCGGCGATCTTGCGATCCGTGATGTCGGTGATCGTGCCCTCGTGCGCGACGATCCTGCCATCCCTGTCGTAGATGGCGCGCGAGTTCTCGAGCACGACGATCTCGCGGCCGTCCTTGCGGCGCAGCCGGTACTCGAAATTCTTGACGAAGCCCTGCGCCTCCAGCCTCGCGAACACGCGCTCGCGATCGATCGGGTTGACGTACAGGCGTGTCGTGCGGCCTGACTTCTTGAGCTCGTCGGCACTGTCGAAGCCGAGCATGTCCACCAGCGCGGGGTTGACGGTAATGACGTCTCCCTCTCGCGAAGTGATGTACACGCCGTCGACGACGTTCTCGAACAGTCCGCGGTAGCGAGTCTCGCTGGAGCGAAGCTTCTCTTCGTCGAGCTGGCGCTTTATCGCGATGCCGGCGAGCCTCGCCATGCGGCCGAGCTTGTCGAGTTCGTCGGTCGTCGGCTGGCGCGGCTGCTGGAGGTAGACGTCGAGCGTGCCGATCACGCGGCCGGCAGACGCGATCAGCGGGAATGACCAGCAGGCTCGAATGCCGCACTGCCCGGCGGTTTCTGCGAGCGACCGCCATGCGGGATCGAGCGCGATGTTCTGCACGACCTTCTCGCGACCGCGCAGCGCGGTCACGCCGCAGGCGATGCTGTCGTCGCCGAGCGGCACGGCGTCGAGCAGGATGCGCAGCGCGTCCGGCAGGCTCGGCGCCTCTTCGACGCAGAGCGTCTGCTTCTGCGGATCCAGCGTCATCACCGCGGCGTGCATGTCCGGCGCGATCTTCTCGGTGCAGCGGCAGATGGAGCGCATCGTGCGGTCGAACGGCGTGCTTGCCGCGATCATCTCGAGGATCTTGTTCTGTGCGTAGGACAGCTCCTCGTGGCGCTTGCGCTCGGAGATGTCGCTGATGCTGACCCGGATCAGGCGGCGCTCCCCGGCCGGCAGCCGGCTGAAGCGGACTTCACAGGGAATCTCGCGGCCGTTCGCGTCCCTGTGCAGCCACTCGAAGGTCGGATGCTCTCCGTTCAGCGCGCGCTCCACGTAGCCCCGGTTCACACCGAACGACGGCGTGCCGTCCGGCTGCATCTTCGGGCTGATCGCTTCCGGCCCGACGCTCAGCAGCCGCATGCGCGACAGGTTGAAAAGCTGGCAGGCATTGTCGTTCGCGTCGCTGAAGCGACCCGCGTCGACGTCGAGCACGACGATTGCCTCGGGCGCGTATTCGACCAGCGCGCGGTAGCGCTCCTCGCTGTCGCGCAGCGTGCGCTCGGCATCGTGCCGCTCCGTAACGTCGCGCAGGCTGATGACGAAGAGGCCCTCGTCGGCGGCGTCGAGGCGCGTAGCGTTGATCTCTGCGATGAAGCGGCGGCCGCCCGCGGACAGGGCCTGCACTTCGCCGGAATGGAACTCGACGTGGGTATCGTCGAGGTTCGACATGAAGGGCGCGAGATAATCGTCGAGCCGAATCTCGCCGGCTTCCGGCAGGATGCGCGCCAGCGGCGAGCCGATCAGCTCTTCCTTCGGCAGGTCGAAATAGCGCGTGCAGATCTTGTTGCAGTGCCGGATCGTTCCCTCGGCGGTGACCGACAGGAGGGCCTCGGTGACGCTGTCGAAAATGACTTCGATCGGCGTTTTCGGCGGCAGCACCTGCGCCAGCGAGCGGCTCACGCTCGCCTGGAGTTTGTCATAATGGGCATTGAGGAGATCGACGATGACCTGCAGGTCCGTGTGCCTGCCTGAGCGAATTGCTGTATCCGACCGCTGCTCGTCGCTACCCATTCGTTCAATAGCCCCGCACGTTAGCGTGCCTGTCGCGCACTTGTCCCAGCCGGCGCCGTTTCCCGGCGTGAGCAGTGCCCTGTCGTTGTCGTCACCGGAAGTCGGGCGCAGACCGCTTCCGGTGGCCTTGGGCGATGACTCTATTGAAAGCAATTACAAGCGACTGTGACGGACTTCTCGATTCCGGAAAAATATTGGGAAATAATTCCCGGAAATTAAGAAAGTATGAAATTCAGCAACTTATACAACGCCTCTCGAGCTTTTCAGGCAAAAGGCGGTCCAGGCTGCAGCGCCCGCAGCGGTTTTGGCTTGACATAAACGAAAAGGGGCGGCCGCGCCGGCCGGCTCAGTTCTCGGCCGCGGGCATCGAGATGACGGTCTCGCCCTCCGCCGTCTCCGTGAGCTCGCCGTTGACGGCCGGGACGCCCTCGGCATGGCCGACCGACAGCGGGATCGCTATCGACTTGAGCTGGAAGCCGGTCTCCGTCTCGATCTCGGCGGTCACGTTCAGATAGACGCGGCCCTCGCGCTGCGGCACGACGGTAACCTGGCGGGCGGCGCCGCCTTTTTCGGCGTCGATGCCGAGCTCGATCTTGCGCGGCTCTGCCTCGGCGAAGCGCATGCTCTCGGGATCGTTGATGAAATAGCTGAGGCGCATCTGCCGCCCGGACAGCGGCGATGCCAGCGTCAGCTCGATCGCAACCGGCTGCCCGACCAGCGGCGTGCCGAGCACCTGGTAACGGATGTCGACCGGCGCCGAAGGCTTGCCGGGCGAGCGGTCCGGGTTCGGCCCTGCCTTGGCGGCTGCGGTCGTCGCTGCGGAGCTCGGGCCCGCGCCGGTAGCTTCGTTGCTGGTGTCGGCTTCGCAGCCCGCCAGCAAGAGCACGAGCAGCGGCGTCAGCAATCGCCCGCAGTTCGATGGGTTGCACATATGTCGCTCGCGCATGGTTGTCACCGTTAGCTGGACGGACGTTCGCGCATTACGGCGCCGCCCGTATGGTCATGTCGAAGCAGGCGCGGGCCGGAAACTCGGCCCGATCCGTGTCACTGTCGCGATGCCGGAACTCGACGACGTCCATCACGTAATCGCCGGCCGGCAGAAGGTTCGGGGTCGTGAAGCGTTCCCGATTGGCAACGCCGCTCTGGCCCTGGAGCTGGCCGTTGACGAAGCGATTCTGAATCTGGCCATTGAGATAGAAGTAGACGTCCGGATCGCTCTGGTCGACCGGGTCGGCCGGGTCGTCGGGCGGCAGCTGGGCCAGGGTCGCCGCATCCGTGGCGATGTCGAACTCGTACCGCGCCGGTACCGTGATCGTCATCCGCAGGAAGCGATGCTCGGAGAGCCGGTTGCCGTTCGCGTTGCTGTTGTCGTGCTCGCGATTGCTGCAGAAGTTGACGGGCGTGCCGTTCGGCATGATCTCGGTGTAAACCGGCAGGGCGTCCTGCGGCGTGGCGCTGCCCGCGTCGTTCGTCTCGCCGGCGCCGTAGATGCCGCTGCCGCTGATGTCGTGATAGGCGCGCAGGCCGTCGACCAGCGCCATCGCGGACGGCGCCACGTCGACGAGGTGGTCGCTGAAGGAGAAGATGCTGGTATGCGCCGGCGTCGCCCGCTGGCGCTCTACCATCGTATCGAAGATCGGCTGGAAGCCGATGCTGCCGCTGTCGCCGCGCCCGAGTTCGACCGTGTCGTCCCAGAGGTCGAAGATCAGCGCCATGACGGAAAATTCGTTGAACCAGCCGCGCGGCGACGGCGTATCGTTCTCGATGTCGATGCGGAAGCCGTTTGCCTGGCGATTGCCCTGCGTGTCGCAGTAGCTCGCGTTCCCGAGCGCGATGCCCGACAGCGCCGTCGCCCAGCCCTCGCCGAAGGCTACCCGCATGTCCAGCCTGTCGCCGAAGCCGTGGGAGCCGCCGATGCTGTCCGAGCGCGAGAAGACGTCCTCGAAATAGTGTCCCCATTCGTGGACGATGACGTGGTCGTCGAATTCCTCGGTGTCGCTGTTGGCCGCCCCGAGCAGGAACAGCGCATTGATGTCCGAACGGTAGAACGAGGTGCCGATGTCCCCCGTGTCGATCCCGTCGCCGCCATCGGCCGGCTGCGCGGGGCGGTTGTTGATGCTCCAGAAGGCATCGAGCGCCGCGAAGTCGGCGACGGGGTCGACGGACAGCACGAGCTCGATGCCGGCATAGATGGCGTCGAGCACGGCGAACGGCGCCGCCGCGCGCACCCCGGTATAGCTGCTGCCGCCCCAGCCGGAGGTGGCCGTGACGTTGCGGGTCTGGTCGAAGGCGCCAGTGCCGAAGGCAGCGCTATCGAGGACGTACACCGGACGCTGGCCCGGCGGCAGGTTCGTGGCGCTCGTGTTGTCGCGCACCTCGACGTCCCAGGCCGGCGTGCCTCCGCGCTTCAGCTCGGCGCGTACACGCAGGAAGACGTTGATCCCCGGATCGACCGTGATCGCATAATTCCCGCCGTCGTCGGCGACGTCGACACCGAGGACGTTGCCGCTTGCGGCATCGATCACCTGCACCGTTGCCGCGCGGATAGGCCGCAGCTCGGTGGCCGCGTAGTTGAGTCCCAGGCAACCGGGATTGGGGGGCACGAACTCGTAGCGCGCCTGGCCGGAGATCGTCACCGCCGGGCCCGGCTCCTGCACGGTGATGGTGACGTCGTCGCTGTCGGACAGGCCGCTCGGGTCGGTGACGGTCAGGCGAAAGGTCAGCGCCTCGGGAGAACCGGCGTTCACATCCGGCGCCGTGAAGCTCGCCCTCGCCTCGTTCGCGTTCGCAATCGTCACGGACCGACCGCCCTGCTGGGTCCAGGCGAAGCGCAGGATGTCCCCGGTATTCGCATCGCTCCCCGCGCCGGCGAGTTCGACGAACGTCTGCTCGACGACGGTTCGGTCGGCGCCCGCGTTCGCGACCGGTGCGACGTTGCCGCGGCCGTTGCCGCCGCCACCGGACTCGCCGCCGCAGGCAGCCAGCACGAGGGAGCAGAGCTGAATGAGCGGCAATCGCCGACCGGCATCGATTGCGCGGGGACTGGTCATCGGCCGTTGCTTTCCTCGGGTAGCGCGGCGCTCGAGCGGCGCAAGGTATCAGACCGGCGGGTGCGGCGGAATCCGCAGTATGGCGGCCCGAATGCGACCCAGGTCCTGTAAATCGCAACAGTATTGTTAGAATTTGCGGGGACGAATAGTTCCTGGTTCACAGATTGTACCCCGCCGGCACGGCCCCGGCCCGGTCGGCACATCCGTGTCCCGGGGCCCGGGCGGAAGAAAACGGGCAGAATAACGTCGGGCCGGGAACAGCGGGAGAAGACAGTGGCGGCAGCACATGGGCAATAAATCGATCCTGGTCACGGGCGGCGCCGGCTATATCGGCAGCCACGTCGTCCGCCAGCTCGGCGAGCAGGGCGAGGACGTCGTCGTGCTGGACAACCTGTCGACGGGCTTCGAGCGCGCCGTGACCGCCGGCAAGCTGGTCATCGGCGATACGGGCGATGCGGCCATCCTGGAGCGCATCTTCGAACGCCACGACATAGATACCGTCATGCATTTCGCGGCGCACACCGTCGTGCCGGAATCGGTCAGGGATCCGCTGAAGTACTACGGCAACAACACGGCCAACAGCCGCACGCTGCTCGAGTGCGCCACCCGAGCCGGCGTCAGGCACGTCGTGTTCTCGTCGACGGCGGCGGTCTACGGCATCCCGGAAGGCGGCAAGGCCTCGGAAAGCACCCCGACCCGGCCGATCAACCCGTACGGCACATCGAAGCTGATGACCGAGTGGATGCTGCGCGATCTCGCCAATGCCGGCGGCCCGTCGTTCGTCGCGCTGCGCTACTTCAACGTGGCCGGCTGCGAGCCCGGGGGCCGCATCGGCCAGTCGACGCCTAACGCGACCCTGCTCGTCAAGGTTGCCTGCGAAGCCGCCGTCGGCGCACGGCCGCAGGTTGCCGTCTACGGCACCGACTACCCGACGCCCGACGGGACCGGCCTGCGCGACTACATCCACGTCGAGGACCTCGCGTCGGCGCACCTCGGGGCACTGAGCTACCTGCGGAGCGGCGGCAAGTCCGTCACGCTGAACTGCGGCTACGGCCACGGATACAGCGTGCGCGAGGTGCTGGACGCTGTCGAGCGCGTGCACGGCAAGCCGCTGAAGATCGTCGAGGAAGGGCGCCGGGCCGGCGATCCGCCGCAGCTCGTCGCCGTCGTGGACAAGATCCACAAGGTGCTGGACTGGGAGCCGCGCTTCGACGATCTCGACACCATCGTGCGCACCAGCCTGGCCTG
>JBFJUJ010000004.1:0-29667 GCA_041624755.1 Woeseia sp.
GTCGGCGCGGCCATCAAGGAGGACCTGAGCCGCGTCAAGGACGTGCTGGACATCTACGTGCGCACCGGCATGAACAAGTCCTCCGAGCTGGTGCCGCAGCTCGACCTCCTGAAAAAGATCAGCGACACGCTCGGGGTGCTGGGCCTGGGCGAGCTGCGCGGTAACGTCGACGCCGAGATCGATCGGCTGAAGACCGTCGTGCGGGAAGGCGGCGGCGCCAGCGAGCACACGGTGCTGGAGATCGCGTCGACCCTGCTCCGCGTGGAGGACCGGCTGGACCAGCAGCTGCTCAGGCTGATCGCGCCCCAGGGCCCGGCCGCCGAGGAGCAGGAGAAGGAGCTGCCGGCAGACGAGGAAGCCGAGTACAAGAAGGTCACCGAGGCCGTGATGCGCGAGAGCATCATCAACCTCGCCCGCATCAAGGAGACCTTCAGCCAGAGCGTATCCTCCGCCGGTGATTCGCACGGCGTGGACAACGTGCCGACGCTGGTACGCGGCATCAAGGCGGCCCTGCAGATGCTGCAGAAGGAGCGCGCGCTCGCGGTATTCGACCGAATCGGCACACTGATCCAGCTTGCGCTCGCCGGCGACGGGCCGTCGCGCCTGAAGCAAAAGGAGATGGACCGTCTCGCCGATGCGATCGTCAGCATCGAGTACTACATGGAGACGGTCAAGGCCGGTCGCAAAGACCCGTGGTACATGCTGGACAATGCCGAAAGCTGTCTCGCCGTGCTCGCGAACCTCGAGCGCCGCCTCGCCACCGGGGCGGCGCCGGCGGCAGCAGAGCCCGTGCCGCAGCGCGCCGCGGTGCCGGACGCGGCACGTCACCAGTCCACGTCGGTTCTCGACGATTCCCCCGTCGTCGACGCCTCCGCGGAACACCTCGACCCGGAACTGCTGGAGCTGTTCATCGAGGAGGCCAAGGAAGAGGTCACGACGATCCGCCGCAACCTGCCGCAGTGGGTCGATCACCCCGACGACATGGAGACGCTCATCACCGTTCGGCGGTCCTTCCACACGCTCAAGGGCAGCGGCCGGATGGTCGGCGCGGAACGGATCGGCGACTACTGCTGGAACGTCGAGAACCTGCTGAACCGCCTGATCAACCGCACGCTGACACGGACGCCGCCGATGGTGAACTTCATCGCGGAGGCCGCGGAGGTCGTCCCCGAACTGGTCGAGCAGCTCGAGACCGGCACCCGCCCGGCTGCCGACGTGGCGCTGTTCATGGCGCGCGCCGCCGCCTTCGCCGAGGGCGATCCGAACGCCGCGAAGCTGACGCTCGCGAGCGCCGAGCCGGACGACCGGGAGGAGGACGCCGGGCTCGAGATGGACCCGGTCCTGCTCGACATCTTCGCCAAGGAGACAGCGGGCCACCTCGGCGCCATCCGCCAGTTCATCGAAGCCTGCGAGGGGCACGAGCCGCCGTACCCGGTCACCGACAAGCTGCATCGCTCCTGCCACACGCTGCACGGCAGCGCCAACATGGCGAACGTCGATCGCGGCGTGGCGGTGGCCGGCGCGCTGAACCGCTATGTGCGGCGCGTCCACGACGTCGGGGCCGGCCTGAACGACACCGGGCTCGCGGTGCTGGGCGAGGCTGCGCATGCGATCCGCACGATCGTTGCGGACATCAACCAGGCCGATCGCGAGCGCAAGGACTACGGTGACCTGATCACCCGGCTGACGGCGCTGACCGACGCGGTGCAGCCCGGTGAGCGTGGCGGCGACACGGCGGCGGAGCCGGCCGTCCCGGCCGCTGCGGACGAGCCGGCCACGGCCGGGAACGGCGCCCGACGGGAACCGGCGCCGCCCGGGACGCAGACCGGGGAATACGACGCCGAGATTGCCGCCATCTTCTCCGAGGAAGCGGCCGAGCTGCTGGAGTCGGCGGACCGGGCGCTGGCCGCCTGGGGCAAGGACCGGGCGACCCGCCGCCATCTCGAGGAGCTCAAGCGTCATCTGCATACGCTGAAGGGCGGCGCACGCATGGCCGGGATCCCGGCGATGGGCAACCTGAGCCACGAGCTGGAGACCTTGCTGATCGGCCTGGACGACGGCCGCGTCGAGATGTCGCCGACCGTGGACGAGTTGCTGCAGCACAGCGTCGACGAGCTGCACCGCATGCGCGACCACGTGATCGCCGGCAAGCCGGTACGCGCCGCGGCGACGCTGGAAGACCGCATCCGCAGCCTGAGCTCCGGCGGCGACGCGCCGATTGCCGATACCGGCGAGAAGCCGCTGCCGGGCAGCAGCGACGAGACCATCGTAGCGCCGCCGTCCGAATTCACGATCGAGCCGGATGAATCCGTCAGCATGGTGATCGTCGACGACGAGCTGATCGGCGAGCTCGCCGGGCCGGCCGACAACGCGGACGATGCAGGCGATGCGGCGCAGGAGCCTGTCGAGCCGGTCGGCGAACCGACCCGCGAAATGCCGGCGCCCGAGTTCGCGGCCGCGCCGGAGGAGGCAGGGCCGCCCGAGCCCGCCGCGTCCGACGTCGCGCCGGCTCCGGGCGGCGGCGATGAATCCCCGCCCGGCGCGCCGCTGCCGGCGGAGGAAGCGGCGCCTTTCGAAGAGCCCGCATTCCGGTCGCTGGACGAGGCACTGGATGCCGCCGCCAGGGAGGTCGCCGACGAGGCTCGCGCAGAGCGCCCGGCGGCCCGGGCGGAGCCCGAAGAGCCCGCGGAGCCCGAAGAACCCGCGGAGACTGCGGCGCCGCAGGAGGAGGCGACAGGGCCGCGCCGCATCATGCGCGTCGATGCGGCCGACGGCGTACCGGGCCCCGGCCCGCAACGGCGCGCCGTCGCCGAGCAGCGCCAGGAGATCGCGCGTATCGATGCCGAGCTCCTCGAGGACCTGCTCAATGCGGCCGGCGAGATCAGCATCTACCACTCGCGACTCTCGCAGCAGGTCAATTCGATCGAGTTCCACGTCGAGGAACTCGAGCAGACCGTCACCCGGCTGCGCGAGCAGCTGCGCAACCTCGAGATCGAAACCGAGGCGCAGATCATGCACGGCCACCAGGAAACGATGGTGGCGCGCGACTTCGATCCGCTCGAGATGGATCGCTACTCGAACATCCAGCAGCTGTCGCGGGCGCTCGCCGAATCCGCGAGCGACATGGCGAGCCTGAAAAACCTGCTGCAGAACGTGACTTCCGAAGCCGAGACGCTGCTGGTGCAGCAATCGCGCGTGACCGCGGAGTTGCAGAACGGCCTCATGCGGACGCGCATGGTGCCGTTCGAACGCCACGTACCGCGGCTGACGCGGCTCGTGCGGCAGGTCGCCAAGGAGTTCGACAAGCGCGCGGAACTCGCCGTCGAGGGTGCTTCCGGCGAACTCGACCGCCAGGTGCTCGACAAGATGTTGCCGCCGTTCGAGCACATGATGCGCAACGCCGTCATCCACGGCATCGAGCCGCCGGACGAACGCCAGGCGGCGGGCAAGCCGGCAACCGGGCGCATCACCATCCGCCTGCGCCGCGAAGGCGCCGAGATGGTGATCGACGTCGCCGACGACGGTGCCGGGCTGAATGTCGAGGCGATCCGCCAGAAGGCCTTCGAACGCGAGCTCCTGAGACCCGATGCCCGGCTGTCGGACAGCGAGGTCATGCAGCTCATCCTGACGCCCGGCTTCAGCACCGCCAGCGAGGTAACCCAGTCGGCCGGCCGCGGCGTCGGCATGGACGTCGTGGCCAACGAGGTGAAACAGCTCGGCGGCTCGCTGCAGATATCCTCGGTCGTCGGCCAGGGAACGAATTTCACGATCCGCCTGCCGTTCACGCTGGCGATCACGCAGGCGCTGATCGTGCGCGCGGGCGACGAAGTCTATGCGCTGCCGTTGCCGACCGTCGAGGGTGTCGCGCGCATCGTGCGGGCGCAGCTCGCCGCGCTGCTGGAGCAGCCGGACCCTACCTACGAGTACGGCGAGCAGACCTACCACTTCCGCCATCTCGGCATGTTCCTCGGCGGCCAGGCGGCGCAGCTTCCCGAAGACGACAGCTTCGTGCCGGTCATCCTCGTCCGTTCCGGCGACCAGGCGGTCGCGCTCCTGACCGACGAGATGGTCGCGAGCCAGGAGATCGTCGTGAAGTCGCTGGGGCCGCAGCTCTCCAGCGTCCGCGGCGTGACGGGTGCGACGATCCTCGGCGACGGCCGCATCGTGCTCATCCTCGATATCAATACGCTCGTGCGTACCGGCATGCCGGTCGTCGAAGTCAAGAGCGCGGCGCCTTCGCCGGCGGATGCCCGCCCCCTCGCGATGGTGGTCGACGATTCGATCACCGTGCGACGGGTGATGGAGCGATTCCTGACACGCAACGGCCTGCGCGTGGTCACGGCCAAGGACGGCATGGACGCCATCAGCGTGCTGCGTGACGCGACGCCCGACATCATCCTGCTGGACATCGAGATGCCGCGCATGGACGGCTACGAGTTCGCGACGCACGTACGCAACGACGAACGGGTCGCGGACGTGCCCATCATCATGATCACCTCGCGCGTCGGCGACAAGCACCGCGCACGCGCGATCGAGATAGGCGTCAATGACTACCTCGGCAAGCCCTACCAGGATGCGCAGCTGCTGGAGGCGATCGCGCGCTTGCTGGCCGAGCGCGGGGTGCAACTCGGATGAACGATACCAGCGAGGAACTGTACAGCCTGCTCGTGCCGCTGGCCGAGGACCGGCTGATCGTGCCGCGCGCCTGCGTGGCCGAGGTCGTTCGCTACGTGCAGCCGGACGCCGTGCCAGGCAGCGAGCCATGGCTGATGGGCAACGTCAACTGGAACGGCCGCGCGCTGCCCGTCGTCTCCTTCGAGGGCACGCTCGGCCGCGAGCTGCCGCCGGTCACCGGGCGCACCCGGATCGTCGTGTTCTATTCCAGCACCGGGCTCGTGAGAGTCGGCTACTTCGGCCTGCTGACGCAGGGGTTTCCGCAGCTCGTGCGGGTAAACCGCGATGTCCTGAAGCTGGACACGGCCAAAGACGGCTGGCGCGACGACGCACCCGTCCTGTGCCGCGTCAAGATGATCAACGAATATCCGCTGATCCCGCATCTCGAGCGCCTGGAATTCATGCTCGGCAGCCAGGCGGTCGAGGGCTGAGCAGCGGCTGCGCTCAGCGGCGCGCCGCGCCGAGATCGCCCCACAGCGCCTGCGCGACGGTCAGCGCCGCGATGGCGGCCGTCTCGGTGCGCAGGATGCGCGGCCCGAGCGACACCGCGCGATAGCCGTGATTCTTCGCGAGCTCGATCTCGTCGCCGGAGAGGCCGCCCTCGGGGCCGACCAGCAGCTCGACGGCGCCGGGCCCGTCGGCAGCCGCCGGGAGCGCCGTTGGCGCCGACGGCAAAAGCAGCAGCCGGGCCGCAGTTGCCGGGATCGCGGCGGCCAGCAGCTCCGGGAGTGAAACGGGCGAGTCGATCGACGGCAGGACATTGCGGCCGCATTGCTCGCAGGCGCTCGCGGCGACGCGCTGCCAGTGCTGCCGCCGCTTCTCGGCGCGCTCCGCGTCGAGCCGCACGACAGAGAATTCGGACAGCAGCGGCACGATGCGCCGGACGCCGAGTTCCGTGGCCTTCTGCACGACCGTGTCCATGCGGTCGCCGCGCGCGACACCCTGGATCAGCGTGATGCCGAGCGACGATTCGACGGAGACGTCGCGGCGCTCGGCCAGCCTGATGACGACGCCGCGTCTGCCGACGCTCGCCAGGCTGCCTGCGAACTCGGCGCCGCTGCCGTCGAACAGCGTGAGCGCGTCACCGGGCCGGCAGCGCAGCACGCGGGCCACGTGGCGCGCCGCGTCGTCGCCCAGGGTAATCTCCGCTCCGGCGGCCAGCGGGCGGTCGACGAAGACACGTGGTGCGGAGCGGGATGCGGACATGCGCTGCCTGGGATTGCCGTGGACCGCATTAGGCCGCCGCCGCCGGCCGATGTCAAAAACGGCGCGGCCGGCTATGATGCCGGCCTGACGCGCCGCAGCGGGACGCCGATGGAACCGAGCCAGCCGACGACCTACACGATCAGCCCGGGTGAAGGCCTGATCCGGCCCGCCACGCAGCGGCCGTCGCCGAACCAGGACGAACGGCCTGCAGGCGCGGAGCCGGAACTCATCGTGCTGCACGGCATCAGCCTGCCGCCCGGCCGCTTCGGCGGCCCGTACATCGAGCGCCTGTTCACGAATTCGCTGGATCCGGCCGAGCATCCGTATTTCGCGGAGATTCACGAGCTGCGCGTATCTGCGCACCTGCTGTTGCGACGCGACGGCGGCGTGCTGCAGTTCGTGCCGTTCGCGCGGCGGGCCTGGCACGCCGGAGCATCGTCGTTCCGCGGCCGCGACTGCTGCAACGACTTTTCCATCGGCATCGAACTGGAGGGCGAGGACGAGACGCCGTACAGCGACGAGCAGTACCGCGAACTGCCGGCGATCATCACGGCGCTGCGCGCGAGCTATCCGAAGCTGGATGTGCGCAGGATCGCCGGGCACTGTGACATCGCGCCGCAGCGAAAGGCCGATCCCGGCCCTGCTTTCGACTGGCTGCGACTGTATGATGCACTGAGCGAAGCCGACGATTCGAAGCCGCCATCATGAAACTGATTGCTCTCCTCATCGGGCTCCTGATCGAGCGGCTCGCGACCCATCTTTTTCACCTGCGTGAGCTGCGCTGGCTCGACCGCGTCATCGACTCCGGCTGCGCGCTGTCCGAACGCCTCGGCGGCGCCCCCGCGATTCTGCCGGTGGTCCTGCTGGCGATCCTGCTGATGTTGCCGGTCCTCGCCGTGGTCGTCCTGCTGGGCAATACGCTGTTCGGCTTTCCCTACCTGCTGCTCGCCATTGTCGTCCTGTTCTTTTCGCTGGGACCGAAAGACATCGGCGAGGAGGTGGACGACTACTGCTCCGCCGTCGAAGCCGACGACGAGGAACGTGTGCGGCAGACCGCGAAGGCGCTCCTGGAACGCGACGTGCCGGAAGATCCCTGGGAGCGCATCGAGAACGTCGAGCAGGCGGTATTCGTGCAGGCCAACAACCGCCTGTTCGCGGTCGTCTTCTGGTTCGTGGTGTTCGGCCCGGCCGGCGCCTGGGCATATCGCGTGACAGATCTGCTGCGCCGCCGCGCCGTTTTCAACGCGGTCCGCGTCGGCGACGACGGCGGGCAGGCGGCGCGCATCGCGGCCGCTTCGTCGCAGCTGCACAGCTTGCTCGCGTGGTTTCCGGCGCGCATCACCGCACTCGGCTATGCGCTGGCCGGCAGTTTCGACGGTGGCCTGTCCGCCTGGCGCGGCGCGGCACAGTCGTCGCAGCTGACGTCGGGCGAACGCAGCGAGCAGCTTCTCGGGCGCGTCGGCGTCGCTGCGCTGGCGCTCTCGCCGATCGAAGACGAGCATCAGGCCTCGCGCGCGATTCGCGGCGCCGGCGCCGCCAACCGGCTGGTGCTGCGCGTGCTGTTCCTGTGGGCCGTGCTGATTTCCGGCATGACGCTGTACGGCTGGTCGGTCTGAGGCAGAGGGGGCGTCGTGCGATCTGGCCGCGCCGGTCTGCTGCTGGCCGTGCTGCTGGCCGGCTGCCACGCCGACGGCGAGACGCCGGCCGCGACCGCCCGCTCGGGCGTTCACGAGACCGGCGGCCGCGCGGCGCCGCAGCGCATCGTCACGCTCGCCCCGCACCTCGCGGAACTCGTGCATGCGGCCGGTGCCGGCGAGCGACTCGTGGGCGTCAGCGCCTACAGCGATTTCCCTGCCGCGGTGGCGTCGCTGCCGGTCGTCGGTGACGCCTTCGCCATCGATCGCGAACGCCTGGCGCAACTGGCACCGGACCTGCTGCTCGCCTGGGACAGCGGCACGCCGCCGCACGTGGTCGAGGAACTGCGCGCGCGCGGCTATCGCATCGACGTGATCCGCACGCGCGGTCTCGACGACATCGGCAATGCGCTGCGCCGCATCGGCGAGCTGACCGGCGAGCGCGCCGCCGCCGCCGCGGCAGCGGCCCGCTTTGCCGCGAGTCTCGAGGCCCTCGACGAGGCCTGGCGGACGGCGGCGCCGATACGGGTCTTCTACCAGGTGTCGCGACGGCCGCTCTACACGATCAGCGGCGATCACTACATCAGCGAGCTGATATCGCTGTGCGGCGGCGAGAACGTGTTCGCCTCGCTGAGCGAACTGGCCCCGACCGTGAGCGAGGAAGCCGTGCTGGCACGCGATCCCGAGGTCCTGCTGACCGCCGGCACGGACGCCGACGAGACGCTGTCGGGCTGGAAGCGCTGGCCGTCGCTCGCGGCCAACCGCTACGCCAATCGTTTCGTCGTCCCCGCCGACCTGGCCGGCCGGGCGACGCCGCGCGTGGCAGACGCCGGCCGGGCTATCTGCCTGAGCCTCGAGCGCGGCCGCGAACGGCGCGCTGCGCACAGCGGCCCGTGACTGCGTCGCGCCGTTCCCCGGCGAGAGCCGTCAGGCTGCGCCCCGCACGTGCGTCCGACTGGCCGGAGATCCGCGACCTGCTCGATCTCGCCGGCCTGCCGCATGCCGACCTCGGCGAGCGCGACATGCGCGATTTCCTGGTGGCGGACGCCGGCGGCGAGCCGGCCGGCGCCGCCGGCCTGCAGCAGGCAGGCAGCGTCGGTTTGCTGCGCTCGCTGGTCGTGGCACCGGCACAGCGCGACCGCGGTGTCGGCGGCCGGCTCGTCGCGGGCCTCGAGGAACGCGCCCGGGAATCGGGCGTCCGCGAACTCTGGCTGCTTACCGTCGACGCCGGCGAGTTTTTCGCGGGCCGCGGCTACCGCCTGCGGCAGCGCAGCAGCGCGCCAGAGGCGATACGCGCGACCGCGGAGTTCCGTTCCCTGTGCCCGGACGACGCGGCCCTTTTCAGCAAGCGGCTCTGACCGGGCCCGCCGCGGCCCCGGACCGGGATGACTTTCTTCCCGGTCTCAGTCGGAGCTGCCGCGGTTCCGGTCCCAGATGACTTCCTTTCCGGATTCCTCGCGCGCGAGGACGCGGGCGACGACGAACAGCAGGTCCGACAGGCGGTTCAGGTAGTGCCGAACCTCGACGCGCACCTGTTGCTGGTGCATCAGGCTGACGACGCGGCGCTCCGCGCGCCGCACGATCGTCCGCGCGAGATGGCAGGCGGCGGCCGCCGGGCCGCCGCCCGGCAGGATGAAGTCCTTGAGCGGCGGCAGGTTTTCGTTGAAGGCGTCGAGCTGCCGCTCCAGCCGCTCGATGAAGTCCTGCGTGATAGCGCTGTGTCCCGGGATGCAGAGTTCGCCGCCGAGATCGAACAGGTCGTGCTGCACGGCCTCGAGGCATTCGCGTATCGCCGGCGTCACGGTCGCATGCGACAGCACCACGCCGACGGCGCTATTGGCTTCGTCGACGGTGCCGTAGGCCTCGACGCGCGGGCTGTCCTTCGCGACGCGGCTGCCGTCGCCGAGCCCGGTGCTGCCGTCGTCACCGGTACGCGTGTAGATCTTGCTCAGACGATGACCCATGGGACTCGCGTTGCCTTCATTGCCAGCGATATTTCAGTTCGAGATAGCCGCTCCGTTCCGCCATGCGGTAGGGCGAGGCGGTCTGGTAGTCGGCATCGAGCAGGTTCTCGATGCGCGCATTCAACTGCCACCGGAGGCCAAGTCTAACCTGCCCGGTGAGATTCACCAGCACGTAGCCCGGCAGCGTGGCGCCGAAATCGTCGCGTTCGCCGCTCGCAAGCAGCGACAGGCCGACGGCGTGCTCGCCCAGGCTGCGCGTTGCGTTGATCGTCAGCGTGCGTTCCGCGCGACGCAGCAGCGGGCTGCCGTCGCTCTTGTCCTCGGCGCGCTGCAGTACCGCGTCGGCGCGCACCGCGTAGCGCTCCCCGTCGTAGCGCCAGCCGAGTTCCGCGCCGCGGATGTCCGCCCGGCTCAGGTTGCGGAGCGTAAAGCTTTCCAGGTCGAAGTCGATCAGGTCGTCTATCTCGCTGCGATACAGCTCGACGCGCGCAGACTGGCGCGCCGTCAGCCTGAATTCGGCCGACGCCTGCAGTTCGTCCACGGCCTCCGGCCGCAGGCCGGCGTTGCCGCCGAAGCCGAAGCGGTCGGTCGCATCCGGGGCGCGGAATGCGTGGCCCGCCCCCAGGCCGAGCGTCAGTCGCTCGCCGACGTCCATCGCGTACTCGGCATTCCAGGTGAACTCGTCGCCGAAGCTGTCGTGATCGGTGAAACGCGCCGCGACGAAAGCGCGCTGCCGCCCGAAGGCGATGCTGTCCTGGACGAATACCGCACGCGTGTCGGTGTCCTCGTCGAATCCCGATCCGAAGGAGACGGCCTCGGCGTTCTCGGCCGTGACGTAGATACCCGCCGCGACGTCGTGATGTTCGAAGCTGTGCGAGTACTGCCAGTCGAGCGCCAGCCGGCGCGATGTGACGAAGTCGGCGGACTCGTTCTGCAGGATCTCGTCGACCATGTAGCTCGCCAGCAGCCGCGTCGCACCGCGTTCACCGAGTGCCGCATCGACCTCGATGGCGCTGCTCTCGTTGCGGTAGTCCTGCGTGAGCGGTGCGAGGAAGAAATCGAGGTATTCCGTCGTGCCGCCGGCGCGCCAGTGCCGCAGGCTCACGGTCGTGTTCCCGAAGCGGCGGCTGCCGTAGATGTTCGCGCTCAGGTTGTCGTAACCGCGTTCGAGTTCACTGTCGTCGCGAATCGCATAGCCGTCGGTGTCCTGGAAGTTCAGCGTCGCGCCGAAGTCCGCGGCTGCCGTGCTCACGCCGAAACTCGAGTACGCGGAACGCGTCGCGAAGCTGCCGGCGCCTGCACCCGCTTCGGCATATCCCGTACCCGCGCGTCGCGTAATGATGTTGATCACGCCGCCGATCGCGTCTGTGCCGTACAGCGACGAGCGCGCGCCCTTGACGATCTCGATGCGCTCGATCATCTCCGGCGCGATGTTCTGCAGTGCTGCGCCGCCGATGGTGCCGGGATTGATGCGGACGCCGTCTATCAGGACCAGCGTGTGATTGCTCTCGGTGCCGCGCAGGAAGACCGACGTCGCCTGTCCGGGTCCGCCGTTGCGGCCGATGTCGAGCCCCGCCTCGAAGCGCAGCAGCTCGGCGATGTCGCCGGCAGCCGCGAGTTCGATCTGCTCGCGGTTGATGACCGTGACCGGCACGATGACGTCCCCGATCGCGCGCTCGCTGCGCGTCGCAGTCACGACGATGACGTCGTCCGCCGCCCGCTTGCCGGGCTCCCCGCCGGCCGCGACCAGGCTCAGCGCCAGAAGCGCGAGGCCTGCAGTCCGCGCGCATGCCCGATGTAGTTTCATGTCGCTCCCCTGCATGCCGCCCGCATGCCGCACAGTTGGTTTGCTCTGCCTGGCGCTGCGGGGGAGGGAACGGAGCCGATGGCGGGCCCGAACAGTCGCCCGCCGCGCCGTTCGCGTGTACACCGGGCCGGTCTCCGGGCTGACGAGCGGCCTGTGGCCGGTCCCGGGCGCCTTCCCGCGAGTGCGGCTCAGTGCACGCCGCGTTTCGCAGTGGCTCCGTCGGGCGCAGGCCGACGGGGGCTCGGGATTAACTCGATCACCGTTGCGGGGGCAGCGCCGGCCTTGAATCGACTTGCGATTCGCACCGGCTTCCCGTTCGCCCGGAACAATGCCATTCCGGGCTCACCTGGTGTGCGCGCCACCATAGGTAGCGGCCGCAAGACTGTCAAGCAACGCCGCCGGGCGGTGCGCTTGTCTGCGCCGCCGCATGCCGCCATAGTGGCGCGGTAGCGGGCGACATGCCGGGAGAGGCGGGCGTGAGCGGGAAGGACAACGGTGAGCGTTCGCGCGAACTCGAGGTAGCGCTCGAAGCTGCGCGGGCGGCGGCGGACCTGAGCCGGCGCTACTACCGCGGCAATCTCACGGTGCGCACCAAGGCGGACTCGACGCCCGTGACGCAGGCAGACGTCGAATGCGAGCAGCTGATCCGCGGCCTCATCCTGTCGCGCTTCCCGGATCACGGCTTCTTCGGCGAGGAAACCGGCAAGTCGAACGCCGGCGCGGGCAAGCTGTGGCTCGTCGATCCGATAGACGGCACCAAGGGCTTCGTGCGCCAGTATCCGTTCTTCTCGACGCAGATCGCCCTGATGCGCGACGGTGAGCTGGTCCTCGGCGTCTCCAGTGGCACGATGTTCGACGAGCTGGCCTACGCCGAGCGCGGTTGCGGCGCCTGGCTCAACGGTCGCCGGCTCGCCGTCAGCGAGCAGGGCGACCTGGAGCGCGCGGCCGTGTCGTCCGGCAACCTGCGCTCGCTCGCGGCGGGCCCCGGCTGGGCGGAGTACGGCCGGATCGTCGCGGCCGTCGACCGCATCCGCGGCTACGGCGATTTCTACCATTACCATCTGCTGGCGAGCGGCAAGATCGACGCGGTGATCGAATCGGACGTCAATATCCTCGACATCGCTGCGTTGTCCGTGATCGTCACCGAGGCCGGCGGCCGCTTCACCGACCTGAACGGCCGCGCTCCCGATCTCGACACGCGCTCCGTGCTCGCGGCGAATCCGTCGCTGCATGATGCGCTGCTCGCGCGCCTGCGTGGCAGCGTGCCCTGAATGGGCGGGCCGCGGCGCGTCAGTCTGCGGCGACGAACAGCGTCCGGTCGCGCCAGCTCACGGCTTCCATCGGCGTCGCGTACAGATCGCTCAGGGTTGCGCTGTCGAGGACCTCGCCGGCGGGCCCGAGCCGGAAGCGGCCGTCGCCGAACAGCAGCAGGCAGTCCGTGGCATAGCGCGCGGCGAGGTTCACGTCGTGCAGGCTCGCGACGACCGTTCTGTCCGTGCGCGCGAGCCGCCGGAACACGTCGAGCACGGTGAGCTGGTGCTGCGGATCGAGATGGTTGGTCGGTTCGTCGAGCAGGAAGAGCTGCGGCGATTGCGCCAGCACCTGCGCGACGGCGAGGCGCCGGCGTTCGCCGCCGGACAGCGTGCCGACGTCGCGGGACGCGAGCGCCGCCAGGTCCATCTGTGCGAGACAGTCCGCCGCGATGTCGCGGTCAGCGGCGCTCTCCCAGGCCAGCGGCGGCACGTGCGGGTGGCGGCCGGAGAGCGCCGTGTCGAATACCGTGGCCGGGAAGGCATCCTCGCTGTGCTGCGGCAGCAGCGCGAGCCGGCGCGCCACCGCCTTGCGCGGCTGGCGCGCCAGCGGGTATGCGCCGAGCGTGAGGCTGCCCGCGTCCGGCGCGCGCAGCCCCGCGAGCGTCAGCAGCGTCAGCGACTTGCCGGAGCCGTTCTGTCCGAGGACCGCGAGGAACGTGCCCGGCACGAGCCGCAGGTCGAGGTCCTCGACCAGCACGCGGCCGGGCACCGCGACCCTGAGGCCGCGGCAGGCGAGTACGGCTTCCGCGGAGTCCTGCATGCCCGCAGGCTAGCGGCGCGCGTGGGGCAATGCCAGCGTCGCGTCAGCGCAGCAGGCGGATCTCGGCGGCGGTCTGCTCGCCGATGACGACATACTCCAGGCCGGCCGGGACCAGCGCGTCGTCGTCCGACAGGGCGATCCTCCCGCCCATGATCTCGGCGTAGCGCTGCGGGAAGCGCGGGCTGCGGTCGGGCTCGGCGAAGCCCTGGGGAAAGAGGGGCAGACCGCTGGCGGCGTCGTACTTGTCCGTGGCGCCCAGCGTGTGCAGGAACTCGTGTGCGATGACGACGTTGTTGCTGCCGTCCTGGCGCCTGCCGGCGAAGCCGTTGACGACGCCGACCATGCCTTTTTGCAGGCCGACCGAATTCTCGAGCGGCAGGTCGGTGTCCGGGTCGTGATAGCGCACGAAGATCCGCACGTCGGGCGCCGGCGCGTCCTGGGGAGACGCGACGCGACCGGCCCACCAGCGAATGCGCATGCTCCACCACATGATCCCGGGCACGCCGCGGGACTCGGGCAGCGGCGGCGGCTGCTCCTCGATCGGCTCGCCGAGTTCGATGCGTACCGGGCGTGCGAGCGCATGGCCGTAACGCGCGACCTCGCGGGCGAGAAAGCGCTCGATGCCCAGGAACCGCTCGACGTCGAGCCGCTCGATGTAGCGCCGGCTCGCATTGCTGCCGTCGGCGTTGATCGGGTAGATCTTGACCCACAGGCTGTTGTTCCAGTCGGTGCTGCGGGCCTGTGACAGCCAGGTCGTGCCGGCCACGAAGACGAGCACGAGCAGCAGCACGGCGATGCGTATGGCTTTGAACATGGCGGCTGGAGCAGCGGATGAGAGAAGGTCGGGCCAGCCGGCATTACGCCCTCCGCGGCAGGCGCCTGCCAGCGATCAGTTCGCAGTTTGCGCAGTGCGCGGCGTCGCTACGCTCCGGCGCCGGCCCCCGGCGCGCGTCTGACGATCGGCGTCATGGGCGCACGGGGTTGGAGGGCTCCGGCACGCGCCGCGCGCCGCTCAGCCGTTCGAAGGCCCACGCGATCTCGAGCAGGCGCCGCTCACTGAAGGGCCCGCCTATGAAGGACACGCCGATCGGCAGGCCGTGGATTGCGCCGGCGGGCACCGTGACGTTCGCGTAGCCCGAGATCGCCGCGAACGACGAGCTGCCGACGCTGAAATGGTCGCCGAGGACGTGATCGGTCAGCCAGGCGGGCCCGTTCGACGGCGCAATGAGGGCGTCCAGGTCGTGTTCTTCGATTGCGCCGTCGATTGCCGCACGCGCGATGCGCTTCGACTCCGCCAGTGCATCGAGGTAGGGCTGCTCGGTCAACGGGCCTTTGGCGTTCGCGGCGATCAGGATGTCCTGGCCGAAAAACGGCATCACGGTGGCCGCATGGGACTCGTTGAAGGCGATGATCTCGGCGAGCGACGCGAGCGGGGCGCCGGCGTCGGCGAGGTAGCGATTCAGGTCTGCCTTGAACTCGTACAGCAGGACCGTGTATTCGGCACTGTCCATGCCGACGGTGTCGGCCCCGATCGGGTCGACGATGTGCGCGCCCCCGCTCCGCAGGTGCTCGATAGCGTCGGCGAGGATGGCGTCGATCCGCTCGTCGCGGCCGGCGCCCCCGTAGCTGCGCAGCACGCCGATGCGCCGGCCCTCGAGGCGGCTCTGCTCGAGATTCGCGGCGTAGTCGGGGATCGGCGGGCGTCCGGCGGTCGCGGGATCCGCGGGGTCGTTGGCCGCGAGCACGTTGAGCAGCAGCGCGGCGTCCCGGACCGTGCGCGCCATCGGGCCGGCCGTGTCCTGGCTGTGGGCGATCGGGATGATGCCGTCGCGGCTGACGAGGCCGAGCGTCGGCTTGATGCCGACGATGCCGTTGATCGACGACGGGCAGATAATGGAGCCGTCCGTTTCCGTGCCGACGGCGAGTACCGCCAGGTTCGCCGATACGGCGACTGCCGATCCCGAGGACGAGCCGCAGGGATTGCGCCGCGGATCGTAGGGGTTGGCTGTCTGGCCGCCGATGCTGCTCCAGCCGCTCGATGAATGGCGCGAACGAAAATTGGCCCATTCGCTCAGGTTCGCCTTGGCGAGGATGACTGCGCCCGCCTGCCGCAGCCGCGCGGCGATGAAGGCGTCGTCCGGCGCGCGGTGCCCGGCGAGCGCCAGCGAGCCTGCGCTGGTCGCCATGCGGTCGCCGGTGTCGATGTTCGCCTTGAGAACGACCGGGATGCCGTGCAGCGGGCCGCGCAGGCGCCCGGCGCGGCGTTCCTCGTCGAGTTCGTCGGCGATGCGCCCTGCGTCCGGGTTGATTTCGATGATGGCGTTGAGCGGCACGGCGCCGCGGTCGACGTCCTCGATGCGTTCGAGGTAATGATCGACGAGGCTCCGCGCGGTCTGCTCGCCGCGCTGCATGGCCGCCTGCAGCTCGGCGACGGTGACCTCGTCGAAACGCTCCGCCGCGGCCCTGAAAGCGACGAGGGGCAGGAGCGAGAGGACCAGCAGCCGGAGCGCCGGCAGGGGACAGGGCGGTTTCATGGTGCGGGTATCTTTAAGGGCAGCTCCGCGGCGCCGGCAGGTCCCGGACGGCGACCTGCCGAGCCTAATGGCGCCACCCGGGCGGCGCAAGGTCGCGGCCGACGAGCCGGTCGGGCCGCCAAAGAAAAAGCCCCGCAGCTCGCTGCGGGGCTAGACTCTCTTTTTTTTATTAGAGAGGTAACTGGGAATCCGGTAACCAGATACAGACTTATTATCGTTATTGGATCTGGATGTTGTTGTTATTGTGCTTGTTATTCTTCTGGCGTCTCAATCCTGTATGTATCACTCCGCTTACCGGCACCAGCTACACTTCGCTTGGGCAGACGGTATAAAGCAAGTCCTGTGCCAGAAGCCGCTTTCTCAAGGGTTTTCATGCGCTTGAAAGAAAGCGGCGCGGCCGCGCCAGCGCCCGCCGTCGCCGGCCTGTAAAGAAAGCCGACGCGAGCCGCCCGGCGATTTTGCCCGGCGCCGAGAAAGCAATTCCAAGTCATTGAAAAGTCGTTAGAAATGCCTGAGCGTCCGCCATAAATGGGCGAATTGTTCCGCCGGCTTATGTTTAAAAGCGTCGCCATACGGCGACAGGGCGCCGCCGCGAGCCGGCCTGTCAAATTATTCGACGCTGGCCGCAAGCTGCTCGAGCAGCCCGGACACGCTGAAGAAACGGCCCTCGAGCACCAGCGCCACGACCTGGCTCGCATCGGCCAGGCGCGCCAGCGGATCGCCGGCAACCAGCAGCAGATCGGCCCGCGCCCCGGGGCGGATACGCCCCAGCTCGTCCTGCAGGCCGAGCGCGGCGGCGGCGGCGCCCGTCGCGGCATGCAGGGCCTCGTGCGGGGCGAGGCCGGCCGCGCCGAGCGCAAGCAGCTCCGCCTGCGTGGCGATCCCCGGCGGCAGCCCGGAGGACCGGCTGCCGACGACGACGGCGCTGTCGCCGCCGTCGAGCCGGGGCCGCACGACGAAGCGGCGCCTGGCCGTGTGCCGCGCGGGCAGCAGGCCGGCGGGCGCGCCGTCGAGCAGGTCCGACAGGCCCGGCGTCGCGGCGTCGGCGAGGCCCGACACGAGCAGCAGCGGACCGCCCTGCGTCAGTCCCGCCACGTCCGCGTAATGCCGGCCGGCCGGCGACGTCGGCAGCGATACCGTGCCGAGCAGCATGTCCGCGCCGTTCTTGAGTCCGCCGGCCCAGCTGTCGGCCAGCACCGGTACGCCCCGTTGTCGCCACGCGGACAGCGCCGACCACTCGTCGCTGCCGTTCGCTGCGTCAGCGGTCGCCGTCACCAGTCGCACCTGCGGCCGCTCGCCGTCACCGGGCGCGTCGCCGGCCGCGGCGGCGAGCAGGACGCGCGGTGCCGGCGTCCTCATGTCGGCTGCGGCCGCGCGCTCGTCCCCTGCCGGCAGGTCCGGGGTCACCAGCGTGGTCACGCCGAAAGCGAGCAGCAGCGCATGGCTGCGGGCGTCGGCGACGGGCAGCCCGGCATAGGTATCGATCAGGCCCGGCAGGACGGTCGTATTGCCGATGTCGATCACGGTCGTGTCGCCGCGATCCCGCTGCGTGTCGATCGCGGTGATGCGCCCGGCGTCGATCAGGATGTCTACGTTGCGCCGGTAGCGAGCGCTCTCGCCGTCGTAGACCCGCGCCGCGCGGATGACGAGTTCGCCGCCGCCCGCAGGCGCCAGCGGCAGCGGCCGCGGACGGAAGTCGGCCGCCGCGCGCTGCCGCGGCAGCTCGACGCTGGCCGAGAACGGCAGCACGCGCGCGCTGCGGTCCTCGAAGCGGCGCGCCTTGATGACGCCGTCGGCCGTGTAGACGAAGCGCGACCGGTCGATCCATGTCAACGGCGCGGCGAAAAAGTCCTCGCCGTCGGCCAGCACGCGTTCCAGCGGCGGATCGGACAGGATCAGCATGCGCAGGCTCAGGCTGCCGTCGGCATCCTGGCCGAGGTAGGTGACCAGCGTGTTGTCGGGTCGCCACGCCGGCGCGAGGAGCGGCGCGTCGGATTCGACCAGTGCCCGAGGCGGCTGCGCGAAGCGCCTGAGCATCAGGTACCAGCGATCGTCCTGCTGCAGCACGTAGACCAGGTGCCGGCCATCGGCCGACCAGGCGGGCGCGGATTCGTCACCGGCGTGATCCGTCAACCGCCAGCGCAGGCCCGTTTCGAGATCGCGCTCCCACAGGTCCAGCCCGCTGCCGTCGCGCGCCGTCGCATACAGGATGCGCGTACCCGACGGGTGCCAGATCGCGTGCTGCTCGGTTGCGCCGTCCGGCGACAGCTTGCTGAAGCGCCGCGATTCGACGTCGACGTGCCAGAGTTCCGCTCCCCTGCCGGCGTCGGCCTGCAGCAGGATCGAGCGCCCGTCGGGCGACCAGCGCGGCCGTTCGACCAGCAGGCCCGGGCGGCCGATGCGCTCGGCCTCGCCGCCCTGCGGCGGCAGCAGCCACAGGCTGCCGAGCAGATCCATCGCGATGTGGCCGTCGGCCGGCGACACGTGTGCGCTCAGGTTGGTTCCCTCGCTCAGGCGCAGCGCGGACGCGGGGGCCGCGACGGCGGCCAGCACGGCCAGCAGGCCGAGCAGTCCGGCCGGCCTAGGCGTCACCGCTGACCCGCAGCTCGCTGAGCTCCCCCCCGGCACAGCTGAAGTCGATGTTCATCGGCCGGCAGCAGACCTGGCAGTCCTCGACGTAGGACTGGTCGCCCGCCGAGGTATCGATCAGGATCGTTACGGCCTCGCCGCAGAACGGGCAGCGAACGGTGTTTTCGGTCAGGCCGGGGTGCATCGTGCGGAACTCTAGGGCTGCAGGCGCGCGCGGCTCCACTCGCCGGCAACGCAGCCGCCCGCGGGGTCGAGCTTCAGGCTGCGCGCCCAGCGCGCGCGGTCGTGGATGCGATCGGCACCCTCGGCCCACAGCTCGAGCGCGCCTATCCAGATGCGATAGCCTCCCCAGTGCGGCGGCCGCGGCAGCGGCGGCGCCTCGTTGCTCTCGACGGTCGTCGTATCCGGTGCGAGTTCGACCCCCAGTTCGGAGGCCCGGCGGCGAACTTGCGCGATCAGCTCGCCGCGCGAGCCGAGCGGGCGGCTCTGGTCCGACCCCCAGGCGCCGAGCTGGCTGCCACGGCCGCGGCTCGCGAAGTAGGCATCGCTCTCCGCCGCCGGGGAGCGCAGCGCGAGACCCTCGCAGCGGACCTGCCTGCCGAGCGCGTCCCAGTGCATGACCGTCGCGACGCGTGGGTTGAGCGCGAGGGCGCGTCCCTTGTCCGACTCGTAGTTCGTGTAGAACACGAGATAGCCCGGATCGACGACGAAGTCCTTGCAGAGCACGACGCGGGCCGCCGGCTGGCCATCGCCCGACAGCGTCACCAGCGTCATCGAATCGGGATTGCGCTGCGAGGCGTGCTCGAGGGCGTGGTCGAACCACTGCCGTGCCAGCGGCAGCGGGTTTTCGGGTAACACGTCCGGGAGACGGCTGCCGGTCGGATGGTCGGATGCCATTTGCTCACTCACTTGCCTGCGGCAGGTCGTGCCCGCGCGCTTCGCGGAGAGTAGCAGACCGACCCCGGGCCTTCTATGAGTGTGCACGCCACGCACTCGCGGACTATTGCCCGCCGACGCAGACGCCGCCCTCGCGCCGCGGGTCGGCGGCAACCTCGAAGCCGTGCTGCGGCGAATGCGCGGCGGCCGATACGCCGCCGAAGTACATGCTGAGATCCGGAAAATGCCGCACGTGCAGCGGCAGGTCGGGCAGTTCGACGCCGGGCTCGACGGCTACCCGGTCGCCGTCGTCGCGCAGTTCGACGTGCAGCCGCGGCGCCGCGATCGCCCGCTCGAGACTGCTGTCCTGCTGCAGGTAGTTGACCAGGAACTGGTGGATGGCCGTCGTGATGCGATCGGCACCGGGCGAGTCGAAGGCAAGCACGCTGTCGCCCTGACGCGCTGCCCCCGGCGTCATGTTCGACGGCAGGCGCCGGCCGGCGGGGCCCAGCTCCAGCGCGCGCCGATTGAGCTCGAGTTCGCCCAGGCAGTTGTTCAGCCACAGGCCGGTGCCGGCCGGCATTTCGCCGGAGCCGTAGCCGGCCGATGCGGTCACCGCGCAGGCATTGCCCTCGGCATCGACCGAGGACGTGTGCACCGTGGAAGAGGATGCGAAGCCGCCGGGGAAGTCCTCGCGGGCCACCGCCGCCAGCAGCTCCGCGCTTTCGGCGTCGATGTCGTCGCTCAGGTCGAGACGCTCGCGCCGGTAGCGCAGCACCGTGCGCTGCACGTCGACGAGGCGCCGCAGCGCGGCCGCGTCCCAGCGGGCGGCCGGATTCTCGCGGAACGCGCCGAGCATCGCCGCCAGCACCGTGCCCCCGACGGCCGGCGGCGGGTTGCTGGCGATCTGCCAGCCGCCGAGACGCGTCATCAGCGGCCGCCGCGCGATCGCCCGGTAGCTGGCCAGGTCCTCGAGGGTCATGCGGCCACCGCCGGCAGCGACATGGTCGACCATTGCCGCCGCCAGCTCGCCGCGATAGAAAGAACGGCCGCCCTCGTGCGCCACGATCTCGAGGCTGTCGGCGAGATGCGGCACCCTGATCATCGAGCCCGGCACCCGCACCTTGCCGTTCGCATCGTGCAGCGCCCGGTAGCCGTCGTCGCTGCGACCGTAGATCGACTTGCCGGCGTACTGCAGGAAATAGTTGGCGGCGCGAGACAGCGGAAAGCCCCTGCGCACGCAGGCGATACTCGGTGCGACCAGCTCGCGCCAGGGTGCAACGCCGTAATCCGACGAGGCCATCTCCAGCGCGGCGAGCGTGCCGGGCACGGCGACCGAACCGGCGCCGACCAGCGTGCGCACGCCGCCGCCGTACTCGAGTTCGACGGTGGGCGCCGTGACGGGACCCGGCGCCGCGCCGCGGCCCGGCACCGCCACGTTGCCGTCGATGGTCACGGCGTCGCCGCTCGCGGGCCACACCGTGACATAGCAGCCGCCGGCCAGGGCGCAGACGCCCGGCTCGGCATTCATCGTCACCAGCGCCGCGGCGATGGCGCAGTCGACCGCGTTGCCGCCGCCGGCCGCGACTTCGAGCGCCGCCTCGGCGGCGATCTGCGAACTGGTCGCCGTGGCAACACGGGTCATGCGCGGCGCCCGTTCTGGCTCAGAAGTGGATGACCGTGCGGATGCTCTTGCCCTCGTGCATCAGGTCGAAGGCCTTGTTGATGTCTTCCAGCGGCATCGTGTGCGTAATGAACTCGTCGACCTTGATGTCGCCGTTCAGGTACTGGTCGACCATGCCCGGGAGCTGCGAGCGGCCACGCGTCCCGCCGAATGCCGTGCCGCGCCATACGCGGCCGGTCACGAGCTGGAACGGCCGCGTCGAGATCTCCTGGCCGGCGCCGGCCACGCCGACGATGACGGACTCGCCCCAGCCCTTGTGGCAGCATTCGAGCGCCGCGCGCATCAGCTTCACGTTACCGATGCACTCGAAGGAATAGTCGACGCCGCCGTCGGTCATGTCGACGATCACGTCCTGGATCGGCGCGTCGTGCTCGCTCGGGTTGACCGTGTCGGTCGCGCCCATCTGCTTCGCCAGCTCGAACTTGTCCGGGTTGATGTCGATGGCGATGATGCGGCTCGCCTTCGCCATCGTCGCACCCTGGATGGCACTGAGGCCGACGCCGCCGAGGCCGAACACCGCGACGGTCGCGCCGGGCTCGACCCTGGCGGTATTCAGCACCGCGCCGATGCCGGTCGTTATGCCGCAGCCCAGCAGGCAGACTTTCTCCAGCGGCGCCTGCTTGCTGATCTTCGCCACGGCGATCTCCGGCAGCACCGTGTATTCGCTGAAGGTCGACGTGCCCATGTAGTGATAGATCGGCTTGCCGTCCAGCGAGAAGCGCGTCGTGCCGTCCGGCATCAGGCCCTGGCCCTGGGTCACGCGGATGGCCTGGCAGAGATTGGTCTTGCCCGAGGTGCAGAAACTGCATTCGCCGCACTCCGGCGTGTACAGGGGGATCACGTGATCGCCGACCGCGAGACCGCGCACGCCGGCACCGACCTCCTCGACGATGGAGCCGCCCTCGTGTCCCAGCACCGCAGGAAACAGTCCCTCCGGGTCCTCGCCCGACAGCGTGAACGCATCGGTATGGCAGACGCCCGTCGCGACGTTGCGCAGCAATACCTCGCCTTCCCTGGGACCCTCGATATCGATGGTCTCGATCTGCAGCGGTTTGCCTGCTTCCCAGGCGACGGCGGCACGTGACTTCATGATGGCAGTTCCTCTGTCTGCTGGCTTCGCGATGAGGGGCAACTCTGGCCGGGGGATGTTCGCACGATTGCGGGCCCGTCGATAGTTGCCCACCCGGCGCCCGGCAGGGCGTTCAGCTCTTGTTCATTAAACCAGCAAAAACAGCGGCTTGCATTAAGTTTCGGTTCATCATGCGGGGCGCATCCTGTGCCCGACTGCATCGCTCGAGGAGGAAATCCCCATGACCAGGACCAGACTGTTCGGCCTCGCCGCCGCCATGCTCGCCGGCCTCGCGCTGCTGCCGGGCGCGGAGGCCAGGGCACACGGGGCACACCATGCGTACCCGGTTCATCCCGTGCACGCGTATCGCGGCTACGTCTATCGCCACGGCGTGCTGCCGCGCTGGCTCTTGTACGACGCCGGCTTCCTGCGCTGGTACCACTACAACCAGTATCGCTACGGGCCGCGGCTCGGCTGGCATCGCCTGCACCGCCACTACCTGCGCGATTACCGCTATCACCGACATCACCGCTACGATCGCAAGGGCCATCATCGGCGAGCGCATCACCGCTGGGGCGCCGACAACCGCGACCATCGTGACCATCGCGGCCGCCACGGTCGGCGCCACGACCGGCGCGGCCACTGACGGAGCCGCCGTACGGCGGATCGGCCCGGGCCGGTGACGGTCCGGGCCTCTTTTTTTGGTCCGGGCCGCAGGCCGGCACGGCCGGCGCGTCTTTTGTTGCGCCGGCGGCTGGGGTAAAAGGGCGGCTGGTCTTTGCCAGCGGGTACCACGACATGAGTCTCGACAAGCTGCGGGCGGAGCTGTCCGGCATCGACGGCCGACTGGTCGAGCTGATCGCCGAGCGACAGCGTGTCGTCGCGAGGATCGGCGCCGAGAAGCTGAAGACGGATCGGGCGACGCGCGACTACGAGCGCGAGAAGGAAGTGCTCGACCGCGCGCGGGCGCAGGCGCATACGCTGGACGTGGATCCCGACCTGGCCGAATCGATCATGCGGGCCCTGATCCGGGCCTCGCTCGCCAGCCAGGAGAAGGAACGCGTCGTGGCCGAGGGCAAGGGCGACGGCCGCCGCGTGCTGGTGATAGGCGGCGCAGGCAAGATGGGCGGTTGGTTCGTCGATTTTTTCGCTTCCCAGGGATTCCAGCCGACGGTCGCCGACGCCGCGGTCGAGGACGGCGTCGATCGCTTCGCCGACTGGCGCGACGCCGGGCTCGACTACGACGTCATCGTCGTTGCGACGCCGCTCGCCACGTCCGGCGAGATCCTGGCCGAGCTGGCCAGCCGCAGACCCCGCGGGCTCGTGTTCGACATCGGCTCGCTGAAATCCCCGCTGCGCCGGGGGCTGCGGGCACTCTGCGAGGCCGGCTGCCGGGTCACGTCGCTGCACCCGATGTTCGGGCCGGACACGGACCTCCTGTCGGGCCGCCACCTGATCTTCGTCGACGTCGGCTGCCCGGAGGCGACCGTCATGGCGCGGGAGATGTTCGCGCCCACGATGGTCGAGCAGCTCGAGATGAACCTGGACGATCACGACCGCCTGGTCGCCTACGTGCTCGGCCTGTCGCACGCGCTGAACATCGCGTTCTTCACGGCGCTGGCCGAGAGCGGTGAGGCGGCGCCGCGCCTCGCGCAGCTGTCGTCGACGACCTTCGACGCCCAGCTGCTGGTCGCGTCCGCGGTCGCCGGCGAGAACCCCCACCTGTATTTCGAGATCCAGCACTTGAACGAATACGGCCTCGGCCCGCTCGACGCCCTCGGCGAGGCCGTGGCCCGGCTCAGGCGGCTCGTCGCGGAAGGCGATGCCGAGGGTTTCGTCGACATCATGCGCTCCGGGCGCGCCTATCTCGAGACGCGCCGTTGACGGGCTGGCGCACAGCGGCCCGCCGCCGTTTCTGGTAAAAGGAATCGCTCTGCAGCGAGTCGAACAGGGGCGGTAGGGCATGCGCTCGGAGCATGATGCGGAGGAGGAACTGCGGCAGGTCCGGGCTCAGCTCAAGCGGCTGACGCGCGAGGTCGAGCGCAATACCCGCATCCTGCGCGACTCGCAGGAGCGCGAGCTCAAGCTGCTCAAGGCCGAGGATCTCGCCGCGCTGCTCTCCGTCATGCTGAACGAGCTTCGCGACAGCTACCGGCTCGACGCCGTCAGCGTCGTGATCTGTGATCCCGATCATGACATCCGCCACCTGCTGCTGGCCGCCGGCAAGAGCACGACCGACTTCCCCGGCCTGATCTTCGTCGATGCACTGTCCGGGCTCGCGCCGCAGTACGTGGCGCTGCGCCGGCCATGGCTCGGCCGGTTTTCGCGCGCCGACCATGCGCTTATCCTGCCGGCCGCGCCGGACGTGAAGTCGATCGCGATGCTGCCGCTCCGGCACAAGGGCAAGCTGCTCGGCAGTATCAACCTGGGCAGCCGCGACGAGGAACGCTTCACGGCGACTCACGCCACGGATTTCTTCGCGCACTTCAGCGTCATCGCCTCGTTCGCGCTAGAGAACGCCGTGAACCGCGCGCGCCTGCTGCGCAGCGGCCACACCGATTTCCTGACCGGCTGGCACAATCGCCGCTACCTGCAGTTCCGGCTGAAGGAAGAGCTGGCGCGCGCGGCGCGCGACGGCACCTCGCTCGCCTGCCTGATGCTCGACATCGATCACTTCAAGCGGGTGAACGACAGCCACGGCCATGCGGCCGGCGACGACGTGCTGCGCGAGATCGCGCAGCGGGTCGAGTCGCAGGTCCGGGCCAGCGACGTCGCTGCCCGTTACGGTGGCGAGGAGTTCGTGGTGCTGCTGCCGGCGACCGGGCGGCAGGCGGCAGAGACACTGGCCGAGCGCATTCGCGCCGCGATCGCGGCGACGCCGGTCCCGATCACCGGCGGCGGCGAGGTGACGATCACTGCGTCCATCGGCATCGCGAGCTGCGCGGCGCCGGGCACCCACGCGGACCTGAAAACGCTCGGCGAATCGCTGCTGGCGCGGGCCGACGTGGCGCTGTACCGCGCCAAGTCGGCCGGTCGCGACCGGGTCTGCACCGATACGGACGGCCCCTAGCCGGAGCGCCTGCGCGGCGGCTGCCGGCCCGCTGCCGGCCGCTGTGACGCGGCTAGGCAAGCCCGCGGGCCGTATGTGATAATGAGAAGCATTATCAATAACGAGTCCATCCCGCCATGTCCCAGCGTTTCGCCGCACGCCCGGTTGCCACAAGCCTGCTGTTGATTGTCGGCGGTCTCGCCGCCTGCTCCGGCGAGGCGCCGCCTGCCCCGGCAGGCGGCGAGCCAGCGGCCGCGCCCGAGCCGGTCGTCGTCTACTCGGCGCGCGCCGAACAGCTCATCAAGCCGATTTTCGACGCCTATACCGAGGCCACGGGCGTGCCGATCCGCTACACCACCGACAGCGAGCAGCCGCTGATCCAGAAGCTCAAGGCCGAAGGCCAGACGACGCCGGCCGACCTTTTGCTCACCGTCGACGCCGGCAACCTGTGGTACGCGGCGGAAGAAGGCGTGCTGCGGCCGGTGCGCTCCGAGGTGCTCGAGCGTAACGTCCCGGACCACCTGCAGGATCCCGAGAACCAGTGGTTCGCGCTGTCCGTGCGGGCGCGCACGATCGTCTACGACACGCGGAGCGTCGACCCCGCGGAACTCAGCGACTACGCAGGCCTCGCCGACGATACCTGGCGCGGACGACTGTGCCTGCGCACCTCCGCCAAGGTGTACAACCAGTCGCTCGTCGCGATGCTGATCGCGCAGCACGGGGAGCGGCGTACCGAGGAGATCGTGCGCGGCTGGGTCGCCAATCTCGCCACCGAGCCCTTCCCCAACGACACGAAGCTGATCGAGGCGATCGAAGCGGGCCAGTGCGCGGTAGGCGTCGTCAACACCTATTACTTTGGCCGCCTGCAGAAGGAAAATCCCGGCATCCCGGTCGCGATCTACTGGCCGCCGGCCGCCACGGGGGGCGTGCACGTCAACGTGTCCGGCGCCGGCGTCACGCGCCACGCCGACAACCCGGACGGGGCGCTGGCGCTGCTCGAGTGGATGACGCGCGACGAGGCCCAGCGCCTGCTCGGCGGCGAGAACATGGAGTACCCGGCGAATCCCGACGTCCCGCCGGCGCCGCTCGTACAGGCCTGGGGCGAGTTCTCGGCGAGCCCGATGAACGTCGCAGCCGCCGGGCAATACCAGGAACAGGCGGTCAAGCTGATGGACAGGGCGGGCTACCGCTAGCCCGGCCGCGCCCCGGCGGCGCAACCGACATGGCAGATATCGTCATTCCGCCCGCGCCTGCGCTGTCCGGCCGGCACCGCCCGCGAGGCGCCGCCCGGCATCGCGGCCTCGGACTGATCGTCTGGCTGATCGCGCTCGTCGCCGCGGCGCCGCTGATCGTGGCGCTGCTGTCGCTGTTCGCGGAGACCGGCGACGTCTGGCAGCACCTGGCGCGCTACGTCCTGCCGCGGGCGCTCGCCAATACGCTGCTGCTCGCCGTCGGCGTGGCGACGCTGACGCTGCTCCTCGGGGTGTCGCTCGCCTGGTTCGTCGCCACCTGCGAATTCCCGGGGCGACGTTTCTTCGCCTGGGCGCTGCTGTTGCCGATGGCCATGCCGGGCTACGTGCTGGGCTTCGCACTCGCGGCGATCTTCGAGTACACCGGGCCGCTGCAGACGGCCTGGCGGGCGCTCGTCGGCGACGCGCTGCCGTTTCCCGACGTCGGCGCGGCCGGCGCCTCCATCCTGACGCTGAGCCTGGTGCTGTACCCGTACGTCTACCTCGTCACGCGCCAGGCCTTCGCCACCCAGGGCGTGCGCGGCATCGAGGTCGCGCAGAGCTGCGGGCTCCGGCCCGTCGCCGGCTTCCTGCGGGTTTCGCTGCCGATGGCGCGTCCGTGGATCGTCGCCGGCGTGAGCCTCGCGGTCATGGAGTGCCTGGCCGACTTCGGTACCGTGCAACTCTTCAACTACACGACCTTCACGACGGCGATCTACCGCGCCTGGTTCGGTTTGTTCTCGCTGCAATCGGCGCTGCAGCTCTCGCTGGTCCTGGTCGCGCTGGTACTCGGCGCGCTGCTGCTCGAGAAGCGCTTCCGCGGCGGATCGCAGTTTACCGCCACGTCGAACGGCAGCCGCCGGCTGCGCCTGCGGCGCCGCCACGCGCTGGCGGTGACCGCCGGCTGCACGCTGCTCCTGCTCGTGGCTTTCGGGGTGCCTGCGGGCCTGATCGTCGCGTGGGCCATCGACAGCTTCGCTGCCGAGTTCGACGAGCGCTACTGGCAGCTCGCGGTCACGACGCTGACGCTCGCCGCGCTCGCGGCGCTCTTGATCACGTCGGTCGCGCTGCTGCTGGCGTTTGCGGTGCGCTATGCGCCGGGCCGCCTGAATCGGCTGCTGGCGCGCGTCGCGACCCTCGGTTACGCGATCCCGGGTACCGTGCTCGCCGTCGGCTTCTTCGTGCCCGTGGCCGCGCTGAGCCGCTGGCTGAGTGCGTCGCCGCTCGCTCCCGGCGATTCCGTCATCGCGCTGCAGGGCGGCCTGACGGTCGTCCTGCTTGCATACCTCGCGCGCTATCTCGCGGTCGGGCACGGCCCGCTCGACAGTGCGCTGCTGCGCATCCGGCCGAGTATCGAGGACGCTGCCCGGGGCATGGGCGTGTCGGGCGCAGGTCTACTGCGCCGTGTGCATCTGCCGATACTGCAGCCGGCCATCGTTACGGCCATGCTGCTGGTGTTCGTGGATGTCATGAAGGAGCTGCCGATCACGCTGATGACCCGACCCTTCGGCTGGGACACGCTCGCCGTACGGGTCTTCCAGTTGACGACCGAGGGGCAGTGGGAGCGCGCGGCGCTGCCGGCCGTCGCGATCGTCGCGGCGGGCCTCGTTCCCGTCATCCTGCTCAGCCGGCGCAGCGACTGATGCTCAAGCTCGCCGGGGTCAGCCACCGCTACACCGACCTGCCGGTGCTCGCGGACGTCTCGTTCACGCTGGAGGAAGGCCGTATCGGCTGCCTGCTCGGGCCGAGCGGCTGCGGCAAGACCACGGTGCTGCGCTGCGTCGCCGGCTTCGAGCGCGTCGAGGCCGGCGAGATCCACGCGGGCGAGGTCCTGCTCAGCTCCCCGGCCTTCCACCTGCCGCCCGAGAGGCGGCGCATCGGCATGGTCTTCCAGGACTACGCGTTGCTGCCGCACCTGACGGCCGCCGAGAATGTCGCGTTCGCGTTGCACAAGCGGCCGGCGCGCGACGCGAAACTCATCGCGATGCGTTTCCTGAAGGGCGTCGGGCTCGACGCCCTCGCGGCTCGCTATCCGCACGAACTGTCCGGCGGGCAGCAGCAGCGCGTCGCACTCGCCAGGGCGCTGGCGCCGGAGCCGCGGCTGCTCTTGATGGACGAACCGTTCTCGAACCTCGACGTCGGCCTGCGCCACAGCCTCGGACAGGAAGTGCGCGCCCTCCTGACGCGCCTCGGCACGACGGCGCTGGTGGCGATGCACGATCACCACGACGCTTTCGCGCTCGCCGACGATGTGGGCGTATTGAAAGCCGGGCGCCTGCTGCAGTGGGACAGCGCCTACCGGCTGTACCACCGCCCGGCCGACCGCTTCGTTGCCGATTTTGTCGGCAGCGGTGTCTGGCTGGAGGGCCGCGTCCGCGGCGACGACGAGGTCGAAACCGAGCTCGGCACGATCCGCGGTCACATGGAGGAGCCGGTGCCGGCCGATACGCCGGTCGACGTGCTGCTCAGGCCCGACGACGTCGTGCACGACGACCTGAGCCCGATGCAGGCGAGGGTCCTGTCGAAGCAGTTCAAGGGCTCGGAGTTCCTCTACGAGCTCAGGACGGCGAGCGGCGCGCGGCTGCTGTCCTCGGTGCCGAGCCACCACGATCACCCGGTGGGCGAGCCGATCGGGATACGCCTGCAGCCCGAGCACATCGTCGCGTTCCGTCGCGACTGAGCGGCCGTCGGCCGCCGCTCCCAGCGCCGCATCGCGCCGGCCGGGACCTCGAAGACCGGCGGCTAGACGACGCGGCGGCTGCGGCTCATCAGGTAGAGGAAGAGCGGCACGCCGAGCGCCGCGGTCAGTGCGCCGACCGGCAGCTGGCGCGGCGCCAGCACGCTGCGCGCGAGCGTATCGGCGACGACCAGGAGGCAGCCGCCGCACAGCGCGGACAGCGGCACGACGAGGCGGTGGTCGCTGCCGGCAAGCAGGCGCACGAGGTGCGGCACGACCAGCCCGACGAAGCCGACAACGCCCACGGCGGTGACCGAGATCGAGACGGCCAGCGCGGTGGCCGCGAACAGCGCGAGGCGAAACGACGAGACGCGCAGGCCCAGTATTGCCGCCTCGAGTTCGCCGCGCGCCAGCACGTTCAGATGGCGGGCGGCCAGCGTCGCCGCGGCCGCGAGTCCGAGGAGCAGGAGCAGCAGGCGGCCCGGCGCGGGCGCGAAGCTCAAATCACCCATCAGCCAGAACAGCATGCCGCGCAGGTGCCGCTCGGGGCTGAGCGCGAGGAGCAGCGTCGTTGCGGCGCTGAAGCCGGCCGCGAGCACGAC
>JBFJUJ010000005.1:0-28818 GCA_041624755.1 Woeseia sp.
ACGCCGCCGACGAGCCCGTGAAAGCCGCCGGCGAACACCTGCTGATCGTCGTGACCGACACGCCGCTGCCGGCCGCGGAAAAGCCCGCCGTTCGCGACTACTGGCGGCGCGTCTTCCTGGCGCAGAACGATCAGGACGCGATCGACTCTGCGTTCGCCGATCTCGTCGCCGCGCTCGGCCAGGCTCGCGCCGAGGCGGTTGCGGCCGACTATGCACCGCAGAACCTGGCCGCGCCCGTCCCCGGCGACGCTTCGGTGACGTCGATCCGCGTGGAATTCCTCGAGCTGCCCGACGAGGCGACGATCGACAGCCAGCAGCAGCCGTGGATGAACGCGGCCAATACCGCGCTCCTGCCCGAGCGATTCGTCGTGCTGGGCTTCAGCGGCGATCAGCAGACGCTGATCCATATCGGCCGGCCGGTGCCGCCGGAACTCGCCATCGGCCCCAACCCGACCGCCGAGGCCGACGAGCAGCTCCGCCTCGAAGACGGCGAACTCGTCGTGCCGGACGAGCTCGAGTGGATGACCGACTTCGACGCCGCCGTGCGGAACGGCATGGGCTTCAGGATAAATCTCGACGCCGCGCAGGCGCGTGCCGGCTTCGACCGGTTGTTCGTACTCGGGCTCAGGCTGGGCGCGGACGTCCAGACGAGCACCGCCGACCTCGAGAAACTGATCCGCAACCACCAGCGCAGCCGCAAGGGCTTCAGTCTCCTGCCGCAGGGCGCGCCGACCAACAACGTCGAGGACGAGGTGTCGGGTTACACCTGGCGGGCCGACACCGACCAGAGCTACGACCATTTCTTCACGCAGGACTCGACGGACGATCCGACGGACTGGCGGCTGAAAAAAGACGGCCGCTGGCTCGCCGAGCAGCTCGGCATCTCCCCCGGGATCCTGAAGGCCTCGCCGAACTACTACTCGACCGACCAGTGCGAGGCACGCGCGATGAACGCCGCGCTGTGGCCGGCGACGCTCGGCTATTTCATGGAACAGATGATGGAGCCCGTCTTCCCGGACGCCACCATCCGCAGCACGCGGGAATACTTCAACCGCTACGTGCTCGGCCGCGGCGCGATCCCTGCGATCCGCGTCGGCAAGCAGCCCTACGGCATCCTGCCGGCGACGCCGTTCTCGCGCATGGCGTGGCTGACGCGGCGCGTGCTCGCGAACGATCGCCTTCGCACGGGCATACCCGGCCAGTTCACGTACCTGCCCCGGCTCTACGGCCTGATCCGGAAAGCCGACGAAACCTGGTCGGCGCTCGTGAGCGAGGTGTCCTTCGTCGGCAAGCCCGGCGCCGATCCGCACCAGGCGCTGCTCGACGTGGTCGGCCTGCACCCGTCCTCGGTCGAGTTCTACCAGCGCTACGCCGAATCCTTCGAGCAGCTCTACAACCGTTTCAAGCTGTCCGGTGCCGGCGGTGCTTTCATCGCGGCCATCATCGGGCTCGGCTACCTGCTGAGCGGTACGCAGCTGCTGCAGGAGCTGGGTCACGAGACCGGCGACGAGGACGACGTCCCCGAGATTCTCAACAAGCTGTTCCTGCAGGCGGCGAACCTGCTCAAGGGCCCCGTCGTCGACGACGTGCCGCTGTCGGAGACGGCGGCGGTGCGCGCGTACCGGCCGGACGGCACGAACTATCTCGAGTGGCTGGCGACCGCGACGCGCGATTCGCACGACACGCTGCGCAAGCAGGCCGGCTTCATCGATGAGAAGCCGCCGACGGCGCTGCTATACCTGATGCTGCAGCATGCGCTGGACATAGGCTATGTCACGACCGGCATCGAGCTGCACGTCGAGGCCGAGCTGCTGACCCGGGCGCAGGCGCAGAGCGCCCGCCGCGAGCCCAAGTTCCTGCACATCCAGGAAGCGGCCGACGACAGGGGCAGCCCCTGGCAGTACCTCTACAAGGCTGAGCCGGCGATCACGGGGGACCCGCAGCTCAGCATCGCCCGCTTCATCCCGCAGATACTCGTCACCCGCAATCCCTACCTGAACACCCAGATCGAGGCGGTGGAGCACCTGCAGGGCGTGCCGACCGCCCGGCTCGAGCGGGCATTCGCCGAGCACATCGACCTCTGCACGAACCGACTCGACGCGTGGTGGCTCGGCCTGCTGAACGTGCAGCTCGAGCTGATGCGCGCGGCCCCCGCCGCGCCCCCGGCCCCGGCAGAGGAAGTGTCCGGGACCGACGGCCCGATCGACGAGGAGGGCGGCGCCGCCGGCGAGGGCGGTACACGCGGGATTCACCTCGGCGCCTACGGCTGGGTCGAAGACCTGCGACCCGACAACAGGGCCTTCGAGCCGGTGAAGCTGCCGGAGGATCTCCAGGCCATATTCAACAAGCGGGGGCAGGCGCCACTGGGCGCCGACCGGCAGAACTTCGGCTACATCCATGCCCCGTCGCTCGACCACGCGGTGACCGCGGCGGTGCTGCGCAACGGCTACCGCGCCAACGCGACACCGGCCAATCCCGACACGCTGGCCATCAACCTGAGCTCCGAACGGGTGCGCCTGGCCATGGGCATCATCGAGGGGATGCGCAACGGCCAGAGCCTGGCCGCGCTCCTGGGCTACCAGCTCGAGCGCGCCCTGCACGATAACGACGGGCTGTTCCTCGACTCGATCATCTTCGAGCTGCGCCGCGAATTCCCGCTGGCGGCGAACCGTTTTTCGAACACGCGGGCGCCGGAGGGTACCAGCATCCAGTCGGTCGAGGCGCGCAACGTCGTCGACGGCCTGAAACTGGTCGAGCACGTGCAGGCGCAGCCCGCGTCGCAGCAGGGTTATCCGTTCGGACTGGGCAGCAGTCTTCCCGAGGTCAGCGACGCGAACGAGCTGGCCGCCATCGATGCCGCGGTCCGGCGCATCGCGAACATCAACGATGCCGTCGCCGACCTGGCGATGGCGGAAGGGGTCTACCAGGTCGTGCGCGGCAACTACGATCGCGCGGCCGGCACGCTCGAGGCCTATGCCAAGGGTAACTTCCCGCCGGTGCCCGAGGTCGTGCAGACGCCGCGCAGCGGCGTGACGCTGACGCACCGGGTCGGCATCCACCTCCAGGCGAACATGAGCCCCGACGATCCGGCAAACACGACGCCCCGGGCGAAGGGCGAGCCTGCGATCAACGCCTGGCTGGCGGGCAAGCTCCCGCCGCCGGCATCCATCTACTGCCAGGTCGACTACTTCGATCACGCCGCCGATACGACCCGGACGGTCGAGGTTACGGCCGAGGACCTCGGCCTGCTGCCGATCGACCTCCTGTACATGCTGAACCGGGACGGTGACCAGGAACTCAAGGCGCTCGACGACCGCATCATCCGGTACATCGTGACGTCGCAGGCGCCGCGCCCGGATGCGGACATCCGGATACGCTACCGCGACAAGCAGCCCGGCAAGTTCTCGTTCTTCGAAGTGAGCCCGCTGCTCGGCGATCTCAGTGCACTGCTGCTCTCCTCGCGGCCGCTCAGGCCCACGGACACGCGTCTGCCGAACGAGGCGCAGGCGGCGGAGGAGGACACCGCGACGATCCGGCCAGTCAAGCTCGTCCGCGTGCGCGACCTGCTCGAAGCCCAGCGCGTGCTGCTCGACCAGTTCGTTACGAACATCGATCTGCTGCTCGGCGATGCCGACGAGGACGTCGTCGCGAGCAATGCAATCGCCAACGTGGACAGCCTCATCGACGGTTACGCCGCGATCGCGGACGAGATGAGCCGCTTCGGCCTGCCGGGCGCGGGGCTCGGCTTCGCCTGGGACTGGCGGCGCCGCGCGTTCGGCGATCTCGGCGGGCAGCTTGCGACGCGGATAGCGAACTGGACGGAGCGGCTCGCGGCCTTCGACCAGAAGATCAGCGACTTCCCGACGCTCGACCCGGGCCTGTCCGACGCCGAGCGCATCGCCTACCTGCTCGAGGCCGCCCTGCTGATCTCGACCGAGATTATCGTACCGCCGGCGTCCGGGGACCCGCAGGACCTGCTGGATACGTTCAGCATCACGACACGGCCGGCCTTCGAGAGCGCGTTGACCGACCTGTCCGGCATCCTGCCGGCGGCAACGGAGGTCGGCGGGCTGTACACGGCCATCGAGGCGCGGGCCGCGGCCGTGGCGCTGCACGACCCCGAGGCCCTGGACATCACCGCGAATCGCTCCGCGATCGTCGCGTTCGCGCAGACGCTGCAGTCCAAGGCGAAGTCGCTGCTGAGCGACGTGGCCAGCCGCATCGCGGCGGCCGATGCGCTGATCGTCCCCGATCCGCAGGACAGCCCGGCGGAGCGCATCGAGGCGCTGACGGAGGCCATGCGCAAGCTGACGAGCCCGGACTTCGTCGTGCTGCCCGAGTTCAGCCTGGGCGCCGAGCATGCGGCCGAGTGGCAGACCGCGTTCGACGACAGCGCACAGCTGCTCGACTTCCTGCAGAACGATGCCGGCGTCGACTTCCCGGTCGATGACTGGCTCTACGGCGTCGCGCGCGTACGCGAGAAACTGCATCACGTCGAGAGCGCGACGATGTTCACCGAGGCGCTCAGCGGTGCAGGGCTTCCGCTGACGCCGCTGCAGTTCCCGTACCGCAGTAATGACGCCTGGCTCGCGATGCAGTATCCGGAGATAAAGCCCGGCACGACGGACGAGCCGTTCGTGATCGACGAGGACAAGCTGCTCTACACCGCACACTACGCGGCGGCGTTCGACAGCACGCAGACGCTCCACTGCGGGGTCCTCGTGGACGAGTGGACGGAGGTGATCCCGACGACGGAGGAGACGACCGGCCTCGCGTTCCACTACGACCGCCCGAACACGGAGCCGCCGCAGACCCTCCTGCTTGCGCTGCCGGCCGACTTCACCGGCAGCTGGGACTGGCAGGACCTCGTGGATACGCTGCACGAGACGCTGGACCTTTCACGCAAGCGCGCCGTCGAGCCGCGCCATGTCGACGACACGGCCTATGCGCGCTTCCTGCCTGCCGTCATTTCCTCCGTCACGCGGCGGCCTCTGCTGACGATGCTCAACTACGCGTTCAACAACTCCGTGCAGTTCGCCGCCAGCGAAATCCGGGATGGCATTTCATGAACGACCTGATCGCGATAGAAAACATCGAAAGCGTCCTCGCGCGGGAGGTGCTGATACCGACCATCGTGATGTGGAACCGGCTGGAAGGCCGGCCGCGGCGGGAGGATTTCCTGCGTGCGCTGCGGGCGGAGGTCCGCGACCCTCTGTGGATGCTGTGCAAGCAGTGGCAGGTCGGTGAGTTCAAGGGCGATGACGCCGGGTCGCCGATCTTCGCGAAAGTGCACATGCAGACGACGAAGCTGACGCGTTTCGCTCCGGGCCAGGCCGACGCCGGGGCCTTCGACAACGACACGCCGTTCGAAGCAACGGTGGAAAAGCGGCCGATCCCGTTCTCCGGCCAGGGTGGGCACATCCTGTCGCTGGATATCCGCCTCGCGATGGGCCGGCACTGGATCAAGCTGCTGGGCAGCGAGGGGCTGGCGGCCCATGCCCCGCTGTTCATCGCGCATTTCGACATCGAGGAGCCGGACCCGGCGGAGCGCGACGATGCGTTCATTACCGCGCACGCAACCGCCTGGCAGAGCGTGTCCGCACTCGCGGGGCGCGCGATGGACGGCGCGAAGCTGTATTTTCACCTGAAGGAGAATGCCGCGAATCGTGCCTACGACGACATCACTGTCCCCGATGCCGACAAGCCTGCGATCGACGCGCTGGCAGATCGCTTCGTCGCCTGGTTCGAGAACCTGTTCCAGCAGCCGCTCGAGGACGGCAACAACGCCTGGACGGGCGAACAGCTGGAGTACCGGTTCGGCGTCTCGGCCCCGGTGGAAGGCGGGGACAAGGTCATGGTCGCCGACGAGTACTACCAGGGCCGGCTCGACTGGTACAACCTCGACGTCGACGCCTCGCAGGACTCGCTGCCCGGCCCGGCTGACGGCGCTCCGCCCGCCGACGTGCAGGAGGCGTTCACCCGCTCGTTCTTCCCGGTGAACATCCAGTTCGACGGTATGCCGAACACGCGCTGGTGGACCTTCGAGGACAGCAAGACCAGCTTCGGCGACATCAAGCCGGATACAACCGACGTCAACAAGCTGCTGCTGATCGAGTTCGGCCTCGTCTACGCCAACGACTGGTTCCTGCTGCCGTACCAGCTTCCCGTCGGGTCGCTCGCCAACGTGGCCGGCCTCGCCGTGACGAACGTCTTCGGCGAGCGCACCTGGATACGTGCCGCAGGCGCAGGCCAGGACGAGGACTGGCAGCGCTGGGCGATGTACAAGCTCGCGGTGAAGGGCAGCGCGGACGTCGCGGCCGATACGACGCTGGTGCTCTTGCCCACGGTGCCGAAGAACAACGACGGCAAGCCGCTCGAGGACGTCCACGTCATCCGCGACGAGGTCGCGAACATGGTCTGGGCCGTCGAGAACGGCATACCGCTGCCGACAGGGCGCGGGAAACCGGGATTCGAAGCCGGCAGGGAGCTGGCGAAGCGCTTCGAAACCATACTCGACGGCGAGATCGACGGCGGCCTCGTGGTCCCGGAGCTGCCCGAGCCTGCGGCGGATATCCGCTACCAGCTCATGGAGAGCGTGCCCGAGAACTGGATACCGATGATCCCGGTGCACGTCGACGGCGACAACCGCGAGATCCAGCTGCAGCGGGCGTCGATGCCGCGCATCGTCATCGGCGATCCGAACCCGCCGGAGAAAATAAAGCCGCGCACCTCGCTGCTGCGCCAGGGGCTCGACGAGACGCCGGCGCAGCCCTATTTCCTGCACGAGGAAGAAGTGCCGCGGGCGGGCGTGCGCGTCACGCAGGGCTTCCAGCGCACGCGCTGGCACGACGGCCGCGTATTCACCTGGATGGCCGTTCGCAAACGAACCGGCCGCGGCGAGGGCAGCAGCGGGCTGGCCTTCGACCGCGTCAAGTCGACGCGCCGCCGGCTGCGGCCGTCACTGCGATCCTGACCAGCACCGGTTTTCTTCAGCAACGGCAGTCTTTTTCAGAGGGCTGAAAAAAGCAGCGCGCGGCCTCTTGGCCGCGCGCGCTTGTCGGATTCCGGACTGTCAGTCCAGGCTACCCGCCCGTTAGTGGGCGCCGAACCGGTAGGTCATGTTTACCGACAGGAAGTCGAGGTCACCGCCGTCAATCATGGAGCGGGCAAGCTCGCCGTTGATGGCCAGTTTGCGGCTCAGGTTGACGCCCGTGCCGACCGCCCAGGTGAAGGCGTTGTCGTAGTTGTTGAAACGCTCAGATTCACCGTCTTCCGTTGCGACAGCGGCCAGGTCGACGTAGCTCCAGCCGAGTCGGGCAAAGGGAACGAACCGGTCACCCAGCGGCATCGACAGTTTCGTCGAGAGGTCCCAAACGTGACCGTCGATGTCGACATCGATGCCGTCGACGACTTCCGATGCTTCGAACAGCCGGCTGTAAGATGCCTCGAAAGCCACGTTGTCAGTGACACTGTAGCCGCCCAGGACCTTCAGCGTTGCGGCAGTCTCGTCGAACCCGTCGGATTCGAGCTGGTACACGCCGCTGCCGATACTGCCGTACAGGTTATCGACTTCGGCTGCCAGGGCAGGTGCGCTGAGCGCGCCAATCGCGAACAGCGAGATCATTTTTTTCATTGCTCGAAAGGCCCTCCTACAGGCCCCTAAGCCCGGAAATCCGGGCGAGCGAATCATACGCCGCGCCGCTACGGCGTCAATCAAATAATCTTCATTAAAATCAATGAAATATCAAAGGGCGCCGCGATGCACGGGCGACGGCAGCGTGAGTTTGTGACGATCTTGCAGTCGCCGGGCGGTGCGTGCAGCGACGACTACGATGCGGGCCTGGCGCCCCGCGAGGCGATTCGGCTAAAGGCCGAAAGTCCGCGTCGGGAGTGCCGCCATCGGCGACCGGGTCCCGGCATCTTCGCGGCGAAACCCGGCGGGTCCACAGGTATCCCCGGCCTAGTACAACAGCTCCGCCCAGCGCCCCTGGTCCATGAGCTCGCCCTTGAGCTTCTTCCACGACTCGGGCGAGTCACTCATCTTGGCGAACAGCTCGTCCAGCGCGTCCGCGATCGGCCTGAGCCCGGCGACGTATACGTAGGTGTGCTCGTCGGTCAGCATGTTCCAGATCTCGTCGGCCCGTGCCTCGATCGCGTAGTCCCAGGCGATCGGGTCGGCCCAGTTCGGGCGCGGGCTCAGCGCCTTGATCGCCGCGAAGGTCTCCTCGTCGTAATAGCGCGCGAAGTCGTCGCGCTTGTTGTTCATGTAGATCAGCTCGAGGCCGGAGCGGGCGCCGTGCAGCAGCCGGACCTTGCCCTTCCAGTCGCCCACGTCCTCGTAGATGTGCTTGACGAGGGCGCGGAAGGGCGCGATCCCGGTGCCGAGACCGATCAGCAGGAGGTTCGCCTCCTTGTCGTCGGGCACGGCGAACGGCATGCCGAACGGCCCGGTAATCGTGAGCTGCTCGCCCGGCCTGCGGTCGCAGATGTAGTTCGAATTGATGCCGACGTATTCCTCGCCGCTGTAGTCGTCGACGTAGTTGCAACGCCTTACGGCGATGGTTACCTTGGGCGCGGAGGAACCTTTCGGCCGCGGCGTATCCGCAACCGTGTACAGCCGGTGGTGCAGCGATCCGCCGAATTCCTTCGGTCCCTCCACGAGCACACCGATACTCTGCCCGATCTCGATGTCGAACGGCTTCTTGTCGACCTCGAGCACCAGCTCGCGTACCTCGGCGTCCGAGCCTTCCTCGGTGATCTGTTCGTTCTTCTTGACGGTCGCCGTGTACCGCGGTTCCGTCGGATAGTCTTCAAGGCGCATGATTGGCACTCCCCTTCGTTGCCGGGTTGCCGGGCATGCGCTCTGCGCACGTCCCGGTTGTCTTCTGGCCACAGGTGTCGTGATCGCCGCAGTTGCCGGCGCGGACCCGATCGCGCAATTGCTGGCGTCGCGCACTGCGCTCGGCGACGTTACGCAGCCAGATCATCGCGGCGATCAGCGCCGCGGCGATCAGCAGCTCGGCGAGCAGCATCACCGGCCCAGCCCCGCGAAGCCCATGAAGCTCATGGACAGGATGCCGGCGACGACGAATGCGGCCGCGGTGCCCCGGACCAGCGCAGGGACGTTCGCTAGCTCTAGCTTCTCGCGCACCCCCGCCATCAGTACCAGCGCAAGCGCGAATCCGGCCCCGGCGCCGAGCGCGTAGGCGATCGCCTGCGTGAATCCGTAGCCGCGGTTGGTCTGGAACAGGGCGAGTCCGAGGATGGCGCAGTTCGTCGTGATCAGCGGCAGGTAGATCCCCATCGCGCGGAACGTCGCCGGGCTCAGCTTGCGCATCAGCATCTCGACGAGCTGCACCGTCGAGGCGATGACGAGTATGTAGGAGATGATGCGCAGGTACGGCGCGTCGATGGCCTCCAGCAGGAGATTCAGCGAGTACGCGCATACCGATGCCACCAGCATGACGAAGCTGACGGCGCCGCCCATGCGCAGCGCCGTCTCGAGCTTCGCGGACACGCCGAAGAACGGGCATATGCCGAGGAAATAGGCCAGTACGAAGTTGTTGATCAGGGCCGAGTCGACGAAGATCGACCAGTGCGACGCGCCGTTCACGAGATCACCTCCTGCGCGCGTTTTGCTTTCTCTTCCTGCCGGTTGCGCAGCCAGTTGACGACCAGCAGCCACATCGCCATGGCCAGGAAGCCGCCGCTAGGCAACACCATCACCGTCCAGGTCTGGAAACCGTCGGGGAACAGGCCGATGCCGAACAGCGAACCGCTGCCGAGAATCTCGCGTACGACGCCGATCGTGAGCAGCGCCGCGGTGAAGCCTGCGCCCATGCCGAGCGCGTCGAGCACCGCGCGGCCGGGCGGGTTCTTCGACGCGAAGGCTTCCGCACGGCCGAGGATCAGGCAGTTGACGACGATCAGCGCGATGAAGGCACCGAGGCTGCGATGCAGCTCGAGGCTGATCGCCTGGATGACGTAGTCGACCGCGGTGACGAAGGTCGCGATGATCGAGATGTAGCACACGATCCGCGCCTCGCGGGGTATGAAGCGCCGCAGCGCGGAGACCGAGAGCCCCGACATCAGCAGCACGAAGGTCGTCGCCAGGCCCATCGTCAGCGCATTGATCGCCGTGTTCGATACCGCGAGCGCCGGGCACATGCCGAGCACCTGGATGAACACCGGGTTCTCGCGCCACAGCCCCTTGACGAATTCGTCGGTCGTGCTTACCGGTTCGCGCGGCATCTATCGTTCCCCCGTGGTGTCCGGCGCGGCGAAGCGGCCGGCGTCGCGAACCAGCGCCGGCGCCCAGCGGCTCGCGCTGCCGTTCAGGATGCTGCCGATCGCTTCGCTCGTGATCGTCGCGCCGGTGATGCCGTCGAGCTGCCAGGGCTCGGTCTTCTCGCCCTGCTTGACGGTCACGATGGGGTTCGCGAGCGTGAGCTGGTCGGCCGCCAGGCTCGCATCCAGTTGCTCGAAATTGGCGAGGAAATGCGGTTCTTTTTCGATGCGGTCGCCGAGCCCGGGCGTCTCCTTGCTGTCGAGCACTTTGAAGCCGGTGATTGCCTGCTGCTCCAGCGAGTACGCATAGAGCACGCGGATGGTGTCCTGGTAGCCGATACCCTCCGCGGTGATGACCGCGCCCAGCAGCCGGCCGTCGGCGTCGTAGCCCAGGAACGCGGGCGGGGCCGGCGCTGCGCCCGTTTCTTCGATGCGCGCATCGCCGGTCAGCGTCACGCCGACGGTCGCCGCCGCGGCCGGCATGACCTCGGCGACGGCGCGTTCCAGGAAGCGCTGCTGGTTGTCGCGGATGCGCGCCGCGGTCGCCTGGTAGACGGAGACGATGATCAGCGCGCACAGCGCGCCGACGCCGACGATCGCCCGGTACATCGACGCGGCCGACGTGGGCGGCGGCCTCTGCTGCGCCTGCGCGCTCACCCGGCCTTCTCCCGGGTGCCGAAGACCCTGGGCCGGATGAGCCGGTCGATGTGCGGCGAGACGGCGTTGCCGAGCAGGATCGCGTACATGACGCCCTCGGGCATGCCGCCCCAGAAGCGGATGACGACGACGAGGGCACCGATCAGGCAGCCGTAGATCCAGCAGCCGGCGTTGGTGATCGGCGAGGCGACCATGTCGGTGGCCATGAAGACGGCGCCCAGCATCAGCCCGCCTGCGAACAGCATGAACTCGGGCCGCGGATAGGTAAGCGGGTCGAGCAGGTGGAACCCCCAGGTGACGAGCGCGACGGTCAGGAAGATCGCCGCGGGGATGCGCCAGTTCATCATGTCGCGCGCGATGAGGTAGAGCCCGCCGGCGAGGATCAGGAACGCCGGCGTTTCGCCCGCCGAGCCCGGCGTCAGCCCGAGCAGCAGGTCGCGGCCGGCGGTCGCGACGCCGTCGAATTTCATCTGCGCGAGGGGCGTGGCGGCGGTCACGGCGTCGTAGACCGGCGCGGCGAACGGCCAGGCAAGCAGGGAGCCCGGCAGGTCGACGAAGCGCGTCGCGCCGAACGGTTCCGTCCAGTGGGTCATCGCCTGCGGGAATGCCGCCTGCAGGAAGGCCCGGCCGACGAGCGCCGGGTTGAACGCGTTGCTGCCGAGCCCGCCGAACAGGAATTTGCCGACCGCGACGCCGAAGATACCGCCGACCGCGACCATCCACAGCGGCAGACCGGGCGGCAGCGTCAGGCCGTAGAGCAGGCCGGTGATCGCGATCGACCAGTCGCCGAGCGTGCTCGCCGTTCCCGAGAGGCGGCACAGCAGCCGCTCCGTGCCCATGCAGCTCAGCACGGCGACGGCGAGCACCAGCGCCGCCGCCGCGCCGAAGGCATAAACGGCGAACACGCACACCGGCAGCAGGGCGTAGACGACGTTACGCATGATGACGTTGACGCTGGCGCCGCTCGTAATGTGCGGCGAGGAGCCGATCTCGAGTGTGCGGCCGGGCTGGCTCATGACGGCGCGCTCACCTTCCGCACCATCTTCTTGGCGAGGCGGAAGTACTGGACCAGCGGGATGTGCGACGGGCAGACGTACGAACAGGCGCCGCACTCGAAGCAGTCCATCAGGTTGTAATCCGCCGCCATCTCCACGTACTGCTCGTTCTTCGCCAGCAGCCCGAGCTTCGAGGGATTCAGGAACAGGGGGCAGGCCTCGACGCAGCGCGCGCAGTGGATGCAGGGATAGACCTTGCGGTGCCCGGTCGCGCCGCCTGTTTCGTTCGTCGTGAAGGCCGTGATCCCGGACGTGCCCTTTGTGATCGGGATGTCGAGGTGCGATACCGCGGGGCCCATCATCGGGCCGCCCAGGAAGACTCGCGACACGTTGTCGGCGACGCCGGTCGTATCAAGCGCGAAGCGGACCGACGTGCCGATCGGGATGCGGTAGTTGCCCTTGCGCTCGACGCCCGGCCCGCCGATCGTGATCACCCGCTCCTGGATGCCGCGCCCGCGCGGCAGCAGGCGCCCGATCTCGGCCGCGGTCGCAACGTTCACGCACAGGGCGTGCACGTCCGCGGGCAGCCCGCCCGACGGCGTCTCGCGCCCGAGCAGCGACTTGATGACGAGTTTCTCGGCGCCCTGCGGGTACTTGACGGGACAGACGCGCACGCTGACCGGCAGGCCGTCGGGGCAGCGCTCGCGCAGCCTGCGCGCGGCGTCCTGCTTGTTGGCCTCGACGGCGATCAGCGCCTCGGCGGCGCCGGTGGCGCGCAGCAGGTAGCGGATCCCCAAGAAGATGTCGTCCGTCTGCTCGAGCATGACGCGATGGTCGGTCGTCAGGTAGGGCTCGCACTCGACGCCGTTGATGATCAGCGTGTCGAGCGTCCTGCCCTCGGGCGGTTTGAGCTTCACGTGCGTCGGGAATGCCGCGCCGCCGAGGCCCACGACGCCCGCGCGCTGGATCGCGCTGATGATCTCGTCCGGGCTCGCGGTGTCGACGTCACAGGGCTCGCCGTCGGCGACCTCCTGCGACGACGCCGGGAAGGGTTCGATGTAGACACTCTTTACCATGGTCCCGCCGATGCCCGGCGCGAGCGCGATGCGCCGGACGACGCCCGAGGCCGGTGCATGCATCGCGACCGACAGGAAGCCGTCGGGCTCGGCGATGGTCTGCCCGCGCACGACTTCCTGGCCTTCCCGCACGACCGGCAGCGCCGGCTTCCCCAGGTGCTGGCTGAGCGGCACGATCAAGAGCGGCGCGAACGGGAAGCGGCGGATGGCGAGCCCGCTGGTCTCGTCCTTGTGCTCCGGCGGATGCACCCCGTGCCGGAAGCTGTTCCTGCGGACGAAGTCGAGCATCAACTCGCGCCGCCCCCGTGAACAGTCCGGGCTAGTTGAATTTCTGTCCGCGCTTTATCCACTTGTCGATGTCCTTGGCGCTCGTGTCGCGCGGCAGCCCGGGATGGATGACCTGCGCCGTGCATTTCTCCGCCGCCTTGACGAGATCACGGTACGGCCCGCCGTCGGCGTTCTTGATGACCGCCTTGCCGTCGGCGTTGTACTCGAAGATCTGCGGGTTGATCAGGATGCACTCGTCGCAGGCGGTGCAGTCGGCGGTGTCGATCCATGGCGCCATGTAATCGCCGGCTGCGGCGGCGGCCGGCGCTGCGGCCGCTTCCTGCGCCGCCGCCGGCGCAGCCGCTGCCGGTGCCGACGCAGCGGGCGCCACCGCGGCGTCCAGCACGCCGGCGAAGTCGGCCGCAGCCGTTCCGCCGACGAGCCCGAGCAGCCCGCTGCTGATCTTCTGCACCACTTCCTGGCGGATGCGGGACTCGAGCTCATCGTCCGGCGCCGCGGCCTGCTCCTTGCCCTCCTCCGCGAGCGCCCGCAGCATGACCCAGAAGCCGCGCCGTTCCTCGGCCGACTCGACCATCGGCTGGGCGACGAGCAGGCGCGACAGCTCGCGCTTCGCATCCAGAGCCCAGACGTAGGGCACCTTGCCTTCGCGCTCGTCGGGGTCGAGATCGAGGTAGTCGCTGACGAGCACCATGTCCTCGTGCCAGGCGTCGCGCGGCACCTTGCGGAAGTGCTTGCGGAAGCGCGTCTCGGTCACCGCGAAGTCGACGAAGGTCGTCGGCAGCTCCATCTCCTTCTGCCGGCCTCGCTCGACGTAGTTGATCCGCGTCACGGGCCAGTCGCGGTCGATCGCGGGATTGCCGTCGAGATCGAAACACTCCGCCGCCGTGCTGCCGAGATCCGGGTCGTAGCGGAACAGCGGATAGGCCCGCGACTCGACCACGAGCTTCGCCTGGTGATGCCCCATGTCGTCGCCGATGCCGTGCTCCGGCTGGCAGGAGGTGTACAGGTTGAACAGGGCCGGGCGCCGCGACATCAGTCCCTGCACGAAGCCCTCGATCATGTGGTTCGGATAGCCGATCGTGCTCTGCATGAAATAGGTCGTGCGGTGCGCCATCGCGACGAGCCCGATCTCCTTGCGCGCCTCCCGCTTGCCCTTCCACGCGTCGCCGAACTGGGCCATGTCGGAGACCTGGCCGAAGAAGCCGGAAGTGCAGGCCTGGCCGCCGGTGTTCGAATAGACCTGCGTATCCACGACCAGCACCTTGACCGGCTTGCCGGTCATCATCGCGCGCGACAGGTTCTGGAAGCCGATGTCGTACATCGCGCCGTCGCCGCCCACGGCGACGACCGGCGGGCACAGGTGGAATTCGTCGTCGGTGAAGTCCTCCCAGTCGAAATGGCTCAACTCCCTGGCGTGGCGCTCCGGGTCGTACTGGTCCTGCAGCGCGAGCTCGGCCAGGCGGATGGTCCGGAAGCCGTCCGCCATCTTCGCCATGTGGCCCTCGAAGACGCCGAGCGCGACCGAGACGCTGTCCTGGAACAGGTGGTTCGACCACGGGAACGGGTAGGGGTTGTACGGGAACGTGCTGCCCCATACCGAGGTACAGCCGGTAGCGTTCAGCATGCCCATGCTCGCGCGGCCCCTGCCGCTCGTGCCGTGCTCGTAGCGCCACTTCAGGTCGGTGAGTTTGCCGATCAGGCCGGTGACGTGCTTCAGCCAGTCGCGGTCTATGGGCTCGGCTTCGTGGGTCTGCTCGATGCGATCGGCGATGCGCGCCAGGGTCAGGTCGCCGCCATCCTCGTCGAGGATGGCCGCCATCTCGCCGACGTCGGCCAGGTCGAGCTCGCCGACGAGCTTGAGCTGGACGTGCTTCTTCAGGTCCGCGATGAGCTGGTCTATGCGCGCCACGTGTTTCGCGACGCGCGGCCGCATCAGCGCCTCGACGGTGGCGACGAACAGGTGGATCACGGTCTTCTCGGAGCAGCCGAGGCAGGCGCCGTCGCCGCTCGCGAACGGCAGGTAGGCATCCTTGTCGAGCAGTATCGTCTCCAGCGCCCCGATGCCTTCCTCGAGGTTGTCCACGCGGATGTATTTTTCCGGCGTGTTCGGCAGGTCGAGCCAGAAATCCCAGTTCCTGCGCAGGGCCTCGATGCTCTCGCCGGTCTGGGTCACCGGCCGCAGCGCGTCGTCGTTGCAGACCTCGACGCACTCCATGCAGCCCTTGCAGGTGTAGGGATCGACCGTGATGCTCAGCAGGCCGCCGCTGCCCGCCTGTTTCTTCTCCGGCAGGGTGAAATACGGCCTGCAGAGCGCAAACTGGAAGCCGTCCAGTTCCCCGAGGAACTCGTCGAATTCCTTTTTCAGAGCCTTCCTGCCATCGTCGGGCAGGTCCGCGGCGGCGACCGTCGCCTCAATGGCGTCCTCGATCAGCGCCTGCACCGAATCCGTCTCCTCGGCCGCGGCCAGCGCCTTCTTCAGCCGGCCCTCCATCTGGCGCACGGCCCGCGGCAGCTCTGTCGTCTCGACGCCGCGCTTCTGCAGCCGGCGCACGACGGTGTCGAGGACCTGTCCGACCTCGTTGACGAGCCCCGGGATGGCGGTGTCCGGGCAGACTGTGTAGCAATCGCCGCAGCCGGTACAGTTCTCTGGAATGAACTGCGGGTGCTCGAAGCGTATCGAGGTCATGTCCCGGAAATGGGAAGACCCGGCCGGCATCAGGCTCATGCTCATGAACGGGTCGGCGGGCACGGCCTCGCCGCGGCCGCTCGCGTACATGCTGCCGGTCTCCGTCCAGAAGCGGTGGAGGTCCGACGACGGCGAAGCCGACTGCGGCTCGCGCTTGACCATGACCGGAATCGGCAGCCGGCCGTCGCCGTTGCCCGCCTTGCCGCCGTCGCCGAGAGTCTTGTCGGTGACCTCGGTGATCTCCTCGAAGCCGCGGCGAACGACGCGCATGTTGTCCTCGACCACGCGCGCGCCTTTCGAGCCGAACTTGTGCGTAAGCTGCTGCCGGATCGCGTCCAGCAGCCTCTCCTCGCCCAGCCCGTGTTTCTCCAGCAGCGGCGACGTCGCGAAGAACGCACCCTGGAAGGCGATGCCCTGCATGCGCAGCTGCAGCTCCGGGTCGGTAGCCTCGTCGCGGGCGATGCGGAACGCGTCCAGGTAGAAGATGCGGACGTCGTTGTCGACGATCTGCTTGCGGTATTTCCCCGGAATCGACTGCCAGAAGTCCCCGGCGGACTTCGCATCGCTCTGCATGACGAGGACGCCGCCCTTCTTCAGCCCGGCCAGGGCATTCGTGTGGCTGAAGACGTTCGGGTCCGGCGACAGCACGACGTCGACGTAGTAATACTCGCAGTTGATGCGGATCGGCTCCGGCGCCGCCGACAGGTAATAGCTGGTCGGCTGGCCCTTCTTCTCGGAGCCGTACTTCGGGTTCGCCTTGACGTGGTAGCCGAGCAGGTCGAACAGCGTCATCGCGAGATTCTTGCCGGTCGTGATCGCGCCCCAGCCGCCGACGGAGTGCATCCGGACCGTGATGCTGTCCTTCGGCATCAGGTTGGGATTCTCGCTGCCGCGCAGGGCCAGCTCCGCCACCGCCGGGTAGGCGTCGAGCACCGACTGCTGGTAGATCTCCTGCTTCGGCGTCATCATCGAGCCGCGCACGAAGTCGATCGACAGGTAGTAATGTCGCTTGTGCGCGCCGTCCGGCAGCATGTTCTCGACCGCGGCGATGACGCCCTCGGGCTGCAGGTCGCGGCTGCCGAGCCCGAACGAACCCGAGTAGAGATCCGGCAGCTCCCTGAGCGACCGGTAGCTCTCGATCCCGGCGTGCGCTGCGCCATCGCGGCTGCGGCCGTTCTCGAGGCCCTTGCCGAGCGTCGCGCGGATCTCGCGCATCAGCGGCAGGTCCGCCGCGAGCGGCTGGTCCACCCGCTCGAGCACGGCGACGCCCTTGCGGCCTTTCAGGATCCTGCTGACGAGATCCGCGGGAAAGGGGCGGAACATCAGCAGGTTGACGACGCCGACCTTGATCCCGCGCTCGCTGCGCAGGTAGTCGGCAACCGCCTCCGCCGTCGGGATCAGGCTGCCCTGGCCCAGGACCAGGTAGTCGGCGTCGTCGCAGCGGTAGGTCATGACGCGCTCGTAGCGTCGCCCGGTCAGTTCGTGAAACTCGTCGAAGGCCCTGTCGGCCAGCTCCCTGAGATGGTCGAAGAAATAGGGGCGCTGCGCCGCGACGCTCTGCATGTAGGCGTCCTGGTTCTGGACGACGCCGGACATGACGGGATCGTCCACCGTCCAGAGCTCGGGGATACGCCGGCGCCGGTCGCCGTAGATGATCCTCTGTGCCGGCGTCGGCGTGTCGATCATGTCCTCCGGCGCGCCGAGATACTCGGCGATCAGCTCACGCTCCGGCAGCATGAGCGATTCGATCAGGTGCGTCGTCAGGAAGCCGTCCTGCCCGACGATGCCGGGCGTCAGCGCGAGCTCGGCGACTCGGTGCGCGATGATATTGAGGTCCGCGACGTGCTGGGCGTTCTTCGCGAACACCTGGAAGAACCCCGTGTCATCAACACAGTGATAGTCGTCGTGCCCGGCGTGGACGTTCAGGGTCGCCTTCGTCATCGCGCGGCAGCCCATGTTCAGCACGTAGGTCAGCCGCTTGCCCACCGCGGCGTAGAGCGATTCGTGCATGTAGGCGATGCCCTGCCCTGACGAGAAGTTCGCCGCGCGCAGCCCGGACATCGACAGCCCGGCGGTCACCGCCGCGGCCGCGTGCTCCCCCTCGGGCTCGATGAATATCAGCGGCCGGCCCGAGATATTGACGTGCCCGGCGGCGGCGGCCTCCGCCCAGTATTCGCCCATCTGCGTGGACGGGGTGATCGGGTAGGCGCCGGCGCCGTCGGTCGATTCGCGCTCGCACATGATCGCGGCCGAGTTGCCGTCCATGGCGGCGCGGACTCCCGGGTACCGGACCGCGGCGTGTTCTTTTTTCATCGGCTTCATCAGCGAGTCTGCCTGTCTTAAGTCGAAGTCATCTTTCGTGCCCCGCGGCGGACGACACGGCGCGCGGCGCGCCCGGTGACGGCGCCCTGCTTGCGATCGAACCAGACGATCGCGCCGGTCGGGCAGCGCTCGATCGCGGCCCGCGCGTCCGCAGCTTTCGCGTAGTCGACGACGGGCAGGTTGTCGACCATCGTGACGGCCCCGGCCGGTGCGTCGCGCGCACAGCGTCCACAGGCGTCGCAGCCGACGTCGCAGTCCGAAAGCACGGCCTCGCCCATCTCGAGGTTCCTGCAGGCGACCCACAGCCTGTGGCTGACCGGGTGCAGCGAGAACAGGTCCTTGGGGCAGGCATCGACGCAGTCGCCGCAGGCGGTGCAGGCGTCCTCGATGACGACCGGCAGGTCGTGCTCGTTCATCACGATGGCGTCGAAGTCGCAGACCACCTCGCAGTCGCCGAGTCCCAGGCAGCCCCAGAAGCAGCCTTTGCCACCGCCCGCGACGAGCGCCGCCGCACGGCAGGAGGGGATGCCGGCGTAGCGCGCGCGATTCCGGGCGACGTTAGAGCCACCGGCGCAGGCGAGTCTCGCCACGACCTTTTCCTCCCTTCCTTCGTCGACGCCGAGGACCTCGGCCAGGTAGGCTCGCTCGTCGTCGCTCATCACCGTGCACTTGCCCGGCAGCGCGCTGCCCGCGACGATCGCCTCGGCTAGCCCGAGGCAGCCGGGATAGCCGCAGGCCCCGCAGTTGGTGCCGGGCAGCAGTTCGTGCGCCGCCCCGATCCTGGGATCCGTGTCGACGGCCAGTTTCCGGTGAGCGAAAACCAGCAGCGAAGCGGACAGGAAACTCAGGGCAGCCAGCGTCGAGATGGCAAGCAGCATGGGCGTACCTCGCCCCCATTTACCCGATTGATTCTAAAGACGGTCTCGCGGGGCCGCATTGTGGAAAGCCCGTACAGAAATGTGGCAGCCTGCAGCCTAGTTTGTCGCTATCGGAATAGCGCCTGCGGCCGGCGGAGATACCCGGCGCCGCGGTCGAGCGGGAAATCTCTTGACGAAATCACTCGGTAATGTCGGCCGGCAACCGATGGACCTGGCCAGGGCCCAGGTGCCGCTCGGGCAGGTCCACGTGATCGCGGAGCGCTGCAAGCAGTGCGATTTCTGCATCACCTACTGTCCCACAAGCGTTCTCGCCTATTCGGAAGAAACCAATGCGAAGGGCTATCGCTTTCCCGTAGTCGCGCCCGGCAAGGAGAACGCCTGCGTGCACTGTCGCTTCTGCGACCTGATCTGTCCCGAACTCGCGATCTATACGACCGAGGTGTCCGCGGCGGAGCCCGCGGGAGACGCCGGTGCCGGCTAGCAGCGCGCGCGTCGCCGCGAAGGCCGAGCCGCTGCCGCGCGTACGAGCCGGCACGCACTTCATGCTCGGCGACCACGCCTGCGCCGAGGGCGCGCTGGCGGCCGGGCTCGATTTCTTCGCCGGCTACCCGATCACGCCGTCCACCGAGATCGCGGAGCTCATCGCGGCGCGGCTGCCGGCAGTCGGCGGGCGCTTCGTGCAGATGGAGGACGAGCTCGGCAGCATGGCGGCAATCATCGGCGCCTCGGCCGCCGGCGCGCGCAGTTTCACTGCAACCTCCGGTCCCGGCTTCAGCCTGATGATGGAAAACATCGGGTTGGCGGCGATGATGGAGATTCCCTGCGTGATCGCCGACGTGCAGCGCGCGTCGCCGTCGACCGGCCTGCCGACGATGGTCGGCCAGTCCGACATCCTGCAGGCCCGCTGGGGATCGCACGGCGACTACGGCGTCATCGCCTATTGCCCCGCGTCGCCCCAGGAATGCTTCGACCTGACGGTGCGCGCGTTCAACGACGCGGACCGCTACCGCGTCCCCGTGCTGATGATGCTGGACGAAGTCGTCGGACACATGATGGAACGCGTCCTCATCCCGGCGGCCGGCGACATCCCGCGCGTCCGGCGCAAGAAGCCCGGTTTCGCGCCCGGCACGGAGACGTTTCTCGGCTACCGCCCCGACGACGATCTCGTGCCGCGCATGGCTCATGCAGGCGAGGGCTACAAGGTGCACATGACGGGCCTGACCCACGACGAGCGCGGCTACCCGGCGCTCGACGCGGACACGCATGACAGGCTGGTCAACAGGCTGGTCGACAAGGTCCGGCTGAACGCAGACGAGATCGGCATGCACGAGGAACTCGGCCTCGAGGATGCGGAGACCGTCGTCGTTGCCTTCGGCTGTACGGCGCGCTCCGCCCGCCATGCCGTCGTCGAGGCCCGCGAGCAGGGCCTCAAATGCGGGCTGCTGCGGCCGATTACCGTGTGGCCCTTCCCCGAGCGGCGGCTCCGCGAGGTCATCGAGCGGGGCGTCGTGCGGCGCTTCGTCGTCCCGGAAGTCAACCTGGGCCAGCTGCGGCGCGAGGTCGAGCGCCACACGCAGCTGCCCGTGCTGCGCCTCAACCATGCCGGCGGCGCGATGCCGCGGCCGGATGCGATCCTGGAGCTGATCCGATCATGAATGCGAGCGAACAGGCGACGCGGCCCGCGGCCGAAGTCCATCCCATCGACCGGCTGCTGCGCGCCGACCGACTGCCGCACATCCTGTGCTCGGGCTGCGGCATCGGCACGGTCATCCACGGTTACGCCTGGGCCATCGCCGCTTCCGGCGTCGACGAGGACCGCCACGTCTGCGTGTCCGGGATCGGCTGCAGCGGCCGCGCTGCGGGCTACGTCAACGTCGATTCCTATCACACGACGCACGGTCGCGCCGTGCCGTTCGCGCTGGGCATCGCGGTCCACAGGCCGGAGCTCAAGGTGACGGTCATCAGCGGCGACGGCGATCTTGCGGCGATCGGGGGGAATCACCTGATCAACGCGGCGCGCCGCAACGTCAACCTGAACGTCATCTGCATCAACAACTTCAACTTCGGCATGACCGGCGGCCAGGTAGGGCCGACGACGCCGGTGGGCGCGCGCGGCACGACCGCGCCGGGCGGTGCGACGGAACAGCCGTTCAACCTGCCGTACCTGGCGAAGGCGACCGGCGCCGTGTTCGTCGCCCGCTGGACGATACTGCACGTGCGCGAATTCCAGCAGGCGCTGTCGCGCGCCATGCAGAAGGACGGCTTCTGCTTCATCGAGGTGCTGGCGCCGTGCCCGACGAGCTTCGGCCGCGCGAATCGCATCGGCGACGGCCTGCACGAGGTCGAGATCTACCGCGAGCGCTGCCGTGTCGCGAACGGCGCGAGGAACCTCGAGGATCTCGACATCGACCTGCTCGACGAGACGAAGTCGATCACGGTGGGCAACTTCGTCGATGTCGAGCGCCGGCCGTTCCTCGGCTGAACGCTGCCGCCGATGGTTACGGACAGCGAGAAAGAGCCCCGCGGGACGACGACGGAGGTCCGCTTCGGCGGCGTCGGCGGCCAGGGCATCGTGCTCGCCGGGCGCCTGCTCGGCAAGGCGGCCGCGCTGTTCGACGGCAAGGAGGCCGTCTGCACCCAGTCCTACGGGCCGGAGGCGCGCGGCGGCGCATCGCGCGCCGACGTTGTCATTGCCGACGGTCCGGTGGACTATCCGTTCGTGACCGCGCCCGACCTGCTGGTCGTGATGTTCCAGGAAGCCTATGACAAGTTCCGGGCCACCGTGAAACCCGGGGGGCTCGTGATCATCGACAGCAGCCTTGTCCGCGCCCGCGACGAGCAGGTCGTCTGCAGCGTCCCGGCGACCGCGACGGCGGACGCGGTCGGCAACCGGCTCGCTGCCAACGTCGTGATGCTGGGCTACCTCGTCGGCAGGACGGGCATCGTCAGCCGCGAGTCGGTCGAGCAGGCGATCCGCTCGACGCTCAAGCCGGGCATCGTCGAGGTCAATCTCGACGCATTTGCGGCCGGCCTCGAGCTCGCGCCGGGCGAGGCGGTCGCGTGACGGATTCGATCCTCGTCGTCGGCGGCGGCGTCGCCGGGCTGCACGCCGCGATGCTGTGCGCCGAACGCGGCGCACGCGCGATCGTGGTCGAGCGCGGCCCGGTCGTCGGCGGCCGCCTCGCGGCGACGATGATCGCGGCGGGTGCGATCGGCGACCGGGCAGGGGGCGTCGCGCCGCCTCTAATCGACTCGCTCGCGGCGAACGAGTCCGTGGAGATCATCACGCTCGCGGAACTGGAGTCGCTGGAGGGCCGGCCCGGCAATTTCCGCGCCACGGTCCGCGAACGTGCCCGCTTCGTCACCGATGCCTGCACGCGCTGCGCGCTCTGCCGCGCGGTCTGCCCGGTGGTGCTCGGCAACGAGTACGATGCGGGCCTCACGTTCCGCAAGGCGATCTACACGCCGCTGACCGAGACGCTGCCGCAGGCCTGGGTGATCGACGAGACGAACTGTCTCAACACGCCGCCGAACTACCTGCCCTGCAACCGCTGCGTCGAGGTCTGCGAGGACGACGCCATCCATTTCGACATGGCGCTCGACACGCTACACGAGCGTCACGTCGGCGCGGTGGTGCTGGCGCCGGGCTTTCGCACCGTCGACAGCCGGCGCTACGCGGACCTGGGCTACGGCAAGCATCCGGACATCGTCACGTCGGCGGAGCTGCAGCGGCTGCTGGAATCGCCGGGCCCGACCGGCGGCTACGCCTCGAAGCCCTCGGACGAGGAATACCCGGACAGCGTGCTGCTGGTGCTCGACAACCCGTCGCGCTTCGCGCTGTACATCGTCGCGAGCCAGGCGAGGCAGCTCCTGGCCCAGGACATCGCCAGCGTCTCCGTACTGGTCCTGTCTCCGATGGCTGCAGGCAGCGAGTATGCCGACATCGAGAAGCTCGCCGGCGAGACCGGCGTCCGCGTCCGCTGGGGAACGGGATTCCGCGCGGAGCCGGAGTCCGACGATGCGCTCGGCGTGTCGTTCGAGGATTTCGCGGAGAAACGCTTCGTCAAGGAACGCCACGACATGGTCGTGCTCTGCTCGGACGTCGAGCCGCCGGAGGGCCTTCCCGAGCTGGCGGGCACGCTCGGCGTCGAGCTGTCGGAGGATGGTTATCTCGCGAATACAGGGACGAACGGCGCCGGCGTGTCGACCTCGAAGCCGGGCATCTTCGTGGCGGGCTGCGCAGGCGGCCCGAAGAACGTCAGGGACAGCATCGCTACCGCGGAGGAGGCCGCGCGCTCGGCGCTCGCCCTGCTGGACCCGAGGCTGCTCGAAGGGGAGGCCGCGCCGCTGCCCGAACCGGAGCCGGCCGCCGCGGCCCCCGACGCCGTACCCGACGACATGCGCCTGCGCCTCGAGAAGCTGCTGTACGCCCTCTTGGACAGGGCGGACGGCTGAGTCGCGGAAAGCGCAAGCGCGGGCTCGTTACCGGCTCCGACCCAGCCACGGCAGCCGTTTCCGCCAGGCCGACGGGACGAAGCCCGGTCGCATTCCGGGCCCCGGCAACGGTAGCGAGATGGCGATGCGCGGCGCGGCGACGCACCCGGGGCTCACCGGTCGATCGATCGCGGCCGTTATGTGCAATTCCCGGGCCCGACGACTAAAGAGAGCGTAATCAGGGGCCTGCACGGCGCCGCCGGGTACGGTCGCAAGACTATGTCAGGTAATCCGACGCCCCCGCAGGCCGCTCGGTCCGTGCCGTTTGACATAAGCGTCAGCCGCTGCCGTTTCCGGGCCTTGCCCGGCAGACGATCCGGTCAAGAATCCACCCGCTCGGCCGATAAAGGCCGAGGGCATCGCGGTGCCCGTGCGCGCGGTGGCCGTCACCGGGGCATCACCTGAAGCTATGGATGGCAGGGGCGAATTGATGACAAGCGGTCCGGTCGACAAACTCGAGGCGCTGCTGCGCCTGCTGCCCGATGCCTTCCTCGTGCTGGGCTCGGCCGGCGACGTGCTCGACTACCTCGGCGGCGGCGCCGACGATCCCGTGCTCGACCCGGCGAACATGCCCGGCCGCGCGGTCAGCGACCTGCTGCCGAAGGAGACGGCCGCGCTAGTCGTGCAGCACGCCCGCCGCGCGCTGAAGACACGCCGGCTATCGACGATCGAGTTTCAGCTGGGTGAACGCGGCGTGCAGCAGAGCTACGAGATGCGCCTCGTCGCGATGGGCCGCGATCGCGTGCTCGGCGTGGTCCGCAACCTGTCGCAGGGCCCGTCATCGGCCGGCGCGGGGAATGCGTTCGGCTCGTCCTTCGAATACGACGAGTTCCTGAGCCGGCTCGAGGCCGTCATCTGCGACGCCGCGTTGCGTGAGCGCGGGCTGGTCCTGCTGAGTATCGGCCTCGAGCAGGTCACCCGGATCCGACGCCACCTCGGCAAGGCGGTCGCCGACGCCGTGCTGCAGGTCGCCGGCACGCGCATCGAATCCTGCCTGCGCGGCGGCGACCAGCTTGCGCGGACCGCGCCCGACAGCGGCGCGCAGACGCAGTTCGCGCGCCTCGGCGCGGACGAGTTCGTGATCATCCTCCGCGACGTCGAGGATCGCGACGCGGCCAGGAGCATCTCCGCGCGGGTCCGCGAGGCTTTCGCCGAACCGGTCACCTTCGACGAGCATAGCTTCGAGATGTCGCCGCACATCGGCATCGCGCTGTATCCGCTGGACGGCGAATCCGCCGAGGAGATCCTGAAGAACGCGCGCACGGCGCTCGACGAGGCGCGCGTGCGCGGCGGCAACGGTCTCGAGTTCTACACCAGCACGACGCGCTACCGCGTGCGCCGGCGCCTCGACGTCGGCAAGGAACTCGCCTGGGCCATCGACGACGGCCAGCTCGAGCTGCGCTGGCTGCCGCGCATCGACCTCGGCAACGGCTGCATCGCCGGCCTCGAGGCCTTGCTGCGCTGGAATCACCCGCTGCGCGGCCTGGTCGCGCTGAACGAGCTGATCCCGCTGGCCGAGACGACCGGCCTGATGCTGCCGATCGGCGAATGGGTGCTCGAGACTGCCTGCGCCCAGGCGGCCGAGTGGCGCAGCACCTGGAAGGAGATGCCGCCCGTGTCCGTGAACCTGTCGCCGCAGGAGATCGCCCGCGAGGACCTCGCGGACGTCGTCGGGCAGGCGCTGGCCGCGAGCGGCCTGCCGCCGGCCGGGCTGGAACTCGAGATCACCGAGGCCGAGCTGATGCGCGAGGAGAAGTCGGCCGCCGTGCTGCGCAGGCTCGACAAGCTCGGCGTCGGGCTCGTTATCGACGATTTCGGTCGCGGCTACTCGTCGCTCAACCGCATGACCGAGCTGCCCATCAAGGCCATCAAGATCGATCGGCCGATCGTCGAGGCCTGCCGCGAATCGGATGCGCGCGGCGCGGTCTGCGCCGCGATCATCGCCATGGCGAGCCGGCTGGGCCTGACCGTGATCGCCGAAGGCGTCGAGACGGTCGAGCAGATCAATTTCCTGCGCGACCAGGGCTGCGACGCGCTGCAGGGCTTCTTCTTTACCGAACCGCTGGTAAGAGATGACGTTCCGGGCTTTCTCGCCGCCCACCTCGGCGCGACGCCCGACGGCGAGCCGGTCGACCTGCCGACGATCCGCAGCCGCTTCGCGCTGACGAGCGCCGACTGACCCGGGCGAGGTCCGCGCTGACGATGCCCCGGAAGCGCCGCACGGCCACGCTCACGACCGCTGCGGCCACCGTACCGGCGGACTTGACACGCCCATTATTTGACGCCCGTCACGGTTTCGAGCGGGTACCGGACACGCCCGCACCTCCGGTTTCAGCCGCGGCTTGCTTCAATACACCCCATCGTATCGACTCGCTGGCGTCCTGGCTGCCGGCGGGAAACCGGGGTTCAGGGAATGAAAAAAGTCGGACTCGCAGTATCGATTGCCGTCGCACTCGGCGCGGCAGGGTTTTTCGGAAGCGCATTGATGGCGGAGCGGCCTGCGCCCGACGCGCCGGAAACGGGCGAGAAGCTGCCCGTCCCGGTCATCCAGATCGAGGACCTGCCGGTGACGGAAGCGGTCCGGCAGCCGGAGACCCTGCAGCCGGCGGGCTGGCTGTGGTCGACGCCGGTAGCCGCGGCCGAGACCGCGTCATGAGACCGGCGCTACGAAAGATCATCTCTCTCGAGATCATGCAGGGTTCGGGCAATCGCCTGCCCCCGGCCGAGGGCGGAGCGCCCGGTGCCGAACTCGGCACGCTGCTGCTGCTGACCCGCGACGCCGAAGCGATGGAATGGGCTCCCCGCTGGCTGACGTTCTCGGGATTCTCGGTCGCCACGGCGGACAGCGTCGACGGCGTTCTCGAGAAGGCAGCCCTGCAACCGCGGACGCTCGTCATCGTCGACGCGGCAATGCCGGACGTCGAGCATCGCAAGGCCTACCTGCGGCTGCGCAGCCAGCTTCGAGAGCACACGCCGATCCTGGCACTGTGCATGAACCAGCGTGAATCCCGGGAAGTCAGGGAGAGCGGCAAGGCCGACGCCGTGGAACGCCCGTTCCAATGGGACAAGATCGCCCGCTTCGCCCGGCGCGAGGCCGAAGCCGCCGAGCTGCGCTCGAAGCTGGAGCACACGACCCGGGCGCTGAAGATCGCCCGCCTGAACGCGGCCGATGCGGAACGCAACCTTGCCGAGATGCGCGGCATCGACTCGCTGACCGAGCTGCCGAACCGCGAGCTGTTCCGCAGCCTGCTGCAGCGCGCGATCAGCGGCGCCCCGGCCGGGGAGACCACCGGCATCCTGGTCGTCGGCATCGACCGTTTCCGCCAGGTGAACGCAACCGTCGGGCACGAAGCGGGCAACGCCATCATCTGCCAGTTCGCCGAGCGCCTGCGCAACCGCCTCCAGGATCACGACGTCGTCGGCGGTGATGCCGGCACGACGCTGACCGCGGCCGGCGGCCGCATCGGCGGCGTGCGCTTCGGGCTGGTGCTGTCGCGTGCCGGCGTCGACGACCTCGTGCGCCTGCGGGACGCCTTCCAGTCCGACATGGAGCAGCCCTTCGAAGTCAACGGGCAGAGCGTGTACCTGTCGGCGACGATGGGTGCGGCGCTGTTTCCGATCGACGCGTCGAACGGCGACCAGCTCCTCGAGTGCGCCGAGCACGCGATGTGCGCCGCGAAGGACGCGGGTTCGAGCTTCCGCTTTTTCAACAAGGCCACGGACGCGGCCGGGCGCCGGGCGCTGCGCATCGAGACCATGATGCGGCAGGCGCTGGTCAACGACGAGCTCAGGCTCGCCTACCAGCCGATCATGCACCGTGAAGGACCCGAGGTGGTCGCCGCCGAAGCCCTGCTGCGCTGGGATCACCCGGTCGAGGGGCCGATCTCGCCGGCCGAGTTCGTACCGGCGGCCGAGCGCTCGGGCCTGATGGTGCGCATCGGCGACTTCGTGCTGCGCGAAGCGGTCCGCCAGATTCGCCGCTGGCAGGACGAGGGCCTGCCGCGGATCCGCGTGGCGGTCAACCTGTCGCTGTGCCAGCTCGCGGACGGCAACGTCGTCGAACTGGTGCGCGAGCTGCTCGCCCGCCACGACGTCGAGCCCGAACTGCTGGAGCTCGAGCTGTCGGAGCGCGGCGTGCTGAACCAGGGCCCGGAGATCGTCGCCGTCGTGCGCGAACTCAAGGAACTCGGGGTGCGAATCTCCATCGACGACTTCGGCTCCGGCAACTCCGCGATCTCCTACCTGAAGGACCTGCCGGTCGACGTCGTCAAGATCGACCGTTCCTACGTCAGCGGCCCGGGGCGGAGCGAGCGCGACGAGGCGATCGGCGCCGGCATGGTGGCGCTCGCCAAGCGCCTCGACGCCACCGTCGTCGCGGAGGGGGTCGAGAACGAGGCCCAGCTCGAGCGCGTCCGCGACTGGGGCTGCGACGAGGTGCAGGGCTTCCATTACAGCGAGGCCGTGACGCCGGCGCGCTTGGCCTCGCGGCTGGTGATGGCGGGCCGCGAGCCGGTCCGTGCCGCGGCGAGCCGGATGCGGGATCGCGGCAGAGTGCCGCGTTTGAGAACCCTGTCCTTGCCCGGGACTTGCTAGGACGGAAGAATTGCGTTGGCCCGGCGCCAGCCGAGCGGGAGTACGATGCCACAGACGAGACGCACAGGAACGAACGCGCGAACGGCACCGCGACGGCAGGCTGCAGCCTGCCGCTGGCTGCTGCTGATCGCGTCGTTCCTGCTCGTCTGCGAGTCCCGCCTGGCGGCACACGAGAGCGAAGCGCTGCCGATGCGCTTCGAGCGCCTGGGGATAGATGACGGCCTGTCACAGAATGCCGTCAACGAGATCGTCCAGGACGCGACCGGCTTCATCTGGTTCGCCACCGAGAGCGGCCTCGACCGCTACGACGGCTATGCCATCGTCGAGTACCGGCGCGACCGCGACCTCGAGGGCTCGCTGCCCAACGACTTCATCACGGACCTCGCCGTAGACGGCGAAGGCGCGCTGTGGATCGTGACCGACGGGGGCGGGCTCGTCCGCCGCCGCCCGGACGCGACCGGCTTCGAGGCCTGGCGTCACGACCCGGCAGACCGGAACTCGCTGTCGGCCAACAACGTGCGCCGGGTGCTGACGGATCCGCG
>JBFJUJ010000006.1:0-28618 GCA_041624755.1 Woeseia sp.
GAACACGATGAACAGCCCGCCGTCCGGATGGCCTTCGCCCGCCAGCCACAGCGCCCATAGCGTCGGCCAAAGCAACAGCCAGATGCCGACCGGCCTGTCCATGCGCATCAGCAGCAGGTAGTTCCAGAGCTGACGCCGCAGCCCCGGGGTCATCGGGCCGGAAGTGAATGGATGCACTTTGTCCATGATCAGGGCGCTCATTCTAAAGAGCTGCGACGGTGCGGGAAACCTGCGGCGACGCGCCTGGCCCGCGGGTGGTCGCGCATCGCGACAAGAAAAGGGCCAGTGCCGGCCCGCGCCGGCTCAGACCTTGCCGTAGCGGCCGGCCTCGGGCACCCAGCGACGGATCAGCGCGGCGACCGTGCGCGGGTTCTGCTCGAGCAGCACCCCGGCCGCCTTCTGTACCTTCGGCATCAGCGCGCCGTCGCGTGACAGGTCGGCGATGCGGTATTGCGGCAGGCCCGTCTGCCGCGTGCCGAGGAGTTCGCCCGGACCGCGGAGCTCGAGATCCCTCTGCGCAACCACGAAGCCGTCGTTCGTATCGCGCAACACGGCGAGGCGGCTGCGCGCGAGTTCGCCGAGCGGCTGCCGGTAGAGCAGCACGCAGTGGCTCCTCGCGGCGCCGCGGCCGACGCGGCCGCGTAGCTGGTGCAGCTGCGAGAGCCCCATGCGCTCGGCATTCTCGATGATCATCAGGCTGGCGTTCGGCACGTCGACGCCGACCTCGATGACCGTCGTCGCGACCAGCAGGTCGACCTCACCGCGCTTGAACGCGTCCATGACGCGCTGGCGGGCTTTCGATTTCATGCGGCCGTGGACGAGGCCTACGTTGAGGCCCGTCAGTGCGCGGCCGAGCTCGGCGTAGCTCGCTTCCGCCGCCTGGAAGTCGAGCTGCTCGGATTCCTCGATGAGCGGGCAGACCCAGTAGGCCTGCTGGCCGCGGGCGCAGGCCTCGCGTACGCGCTCGATGACCTCGGTGCGCCGTGCCTCGGGCATCGCCACGGTGCCGACCGGCCGGCGCCCGGGCGGCAGCTCGTCGATGATCGACGTGTCGAGGTCGGCATAGGCGGCCATCGCGAGCGTGCGCGGGATCGGCGTCGCCGTCATGACGAGCTGGTGCGGCTGGCCGCCGCCGGTCGCGCCCTTGTCCCGCAGCGCCATGCGCTGGTGTACGCCGAAGCGATGCTGCTCGTCGATGACGATCAGCGCCAGGCGCCGGAACTCGACGCCCTCCTGGAACAGTGCGTGCGTGCCGACGACGAGCCCTGCCTCGCCGGCGGCGATCGCCGCCAGCGATTCGCGCCGCGCCTTCGCGCCCTGGCTGCCGGAGAGCCGGCAGGGCTCGAGGCCGAGCGGCTCGAACCAGTCGCGGAAGCTCCTCAGGTGCTGCTCGGCGAGCAGCTCCGTGGGCGCCATGACGGCGGCCTGCATGCCGCTGCCGATCGCCTGCAGGCAGGCGAGCGCGGCGACCACGGTCTTGCCCGAGCCGACGTCGCCCTGGATCAGGCGCATCATCGGCTGCGCGCCGCAGAGGTCCGCGACGATTTCCGCGGCGACGCGTTGCTGCGCGGCCGTCAGTTCGAACGGCAGACTGGCCAGGAAGCGCTGCCTGAGTTCCTCGCCGTCGCGGAGTCGGGGCGCCGTCTCGCGACTCGCGAGGCGCCTCAGGTTCCGCAGGCTCAGGTAGTGTGCGAGCAGCTCCTCGAAGGCGAGCCGCTGCTGGCAGGGATGTCGGCCCAGCGCGAGCTTGCCGAGATTGGCGTCCAGCGGCGGCCGGTGCAGGTAGTCGAGCGCCGCGCTCGCCGTCGGCAGGCCGAGCTCGCGGCCGAGGTCTGCGGGCAGGAGTTCCGGCGGCGGCGCGCGGTCCTTGAGCTCGAGCGCCTGGGCGACCAGGCCCCTCAGCCGACCCTGTGTCACGCCCTCGGTGTTCGGGTAGACCGGCGTCAGCCGGTCGCTCTGCAGCGGGTTCTCGCTGCCCGTGACGATGCGATACGCGGGGTGCACCATTTCCAGCCCGGCGCTGCCGGCGCGCGCCTCCCCGTAGCAGCAGACCGCGACGCCCGCGCGGAACTGCGCCTGCTGCTTCGCCGAGAAATAAAAGAACCGCAGCGTGAGCTGCCCGCTGCCGTCGCCGATGCGCACCAGCAGGCTGCGGCGACCGCGGAACACGGTCTCCGCGAGCAGCACCTCGCCGCGGACGACACTTTTCACGCCCGGCTCGAGCTCGCCCAGGCGTCGCACGGTCGTGCGATCCTCGTAGCGCAGCGGCAGCAGGAACAGCAGGTCCTCGACACGCTCGACCCTGAGCCTGCCGAGCTTCGCGGCCAATGCCGGTCCGACCCCCCTGAGGCCGGTCAGCGGCAGTGCCAGCGGATCCGCGTCTTGGCGCCTCTGTTCCGGCACGTGGCGTCGCGCGCGCTTATCTCGCGAGCGACATGACGGCTTCGGCCTCGATGTCCGCGCCTTTCGGCAGCGCCGCGACACCGAGCGCCGCGCGCGCCGGGTACGGCGGCTCGAAATATTCCGCCATGACGCCGTTGACGCTCGCGAAGTTGCCGAGGTCCGTCAGGTAGACGGTCAGCTTGACGACGTCCGCGAGCGAGCCGCCGGCTGCCTCGGCGACGGCCTTCAGGTTGTCGAACACGCGCCGCGTGCGGGTGTCGAAGTCGCCGTCCACGAGTTCCATCGTTGCGGGGTCCAGCGGAATCTGTCCGGACAGGAACACGAGGCCGCCGGCTGCCACGCCCTGCGAATAGGGGCCGATGGCCGCGGGCGCGGCGTCACTCTGTATTGCTTTTCTGGACAAGTGCAGTCTCCCGTCGTCGCTGTCGTCAGGTGCAGTCCCGCGTCACCCGCGTGACGCTCGGCATCTTGCGCACGCCGCGCATGATCTTCGCGAGGTGGCTGCGGCCCCTGACCTGCAGCAGGAAGGTCAGTTCGGAACTGTCTTCGTGCCCGTCGGCCACGGCCACCTGCTCGATGTTCGAACCGCAGTCGGCGATCGTCGCCGCAACCTCCGCGAGCACGCCGGTACGGTTGATCGTGGCCACGCGGATCTGCGAGCGGAAATCACGCTCGATGCCCTGCTCCCAGGATACCGTGATCCATTTCTCCGGCTGCTTGCGGAAATTGGACAGGTTGCCGCACTTGTTGCGGTGGATGACGACGCCGCGGCCCGAACTCAGGTGGCCCATGATGTCGTCGCCCGGGATCGGGTGACAGCACTTCGCGTAGGTCACGACGACACCCTCGGTGCCGGCGATCGTCAGGTTCGCCTTGTCCTGCGCATTGTCGCTGTCCTCGTTGATCCCGAGCAGGAAGCGCGCCGTCAGCGGCGCAAGCCGCTCCCCGAGGCCGAGCTGCTCGAACAGCTGGTCGGGACTCTCCAGGCCGAGTTCGCCGATGGCCTCGCGCATGCGCACCTTGCCGATCTTCCGCAGGCTCGAGTCGAGATCCTTGAGCGATCGATCGAGCAGGCGCTTGCCGAGGTCGATCGATTCGCTCTTGCGCATCTGCTTCATGTAATTGCGGATCGCCGAGCGCGCCTTCGCCGTCGCGACGAAAGTCACCCAGGCAGGGTTCGGCTTGGCCCCGCGGGCCGTGACTATCTCGACCGTCTGGCCGTTCTGCAGCTGCGTGCGCAGCGGCACCAGGTTGCGGTCGACCTTCGCCGCGACGCAGCGATTGCCGATGTCGGTATGGACCGCGTAGGCGAAGTCCACCGTCGTCGCGCCCTTAGGCATCGGCATGATGTCGCCCTTGGGCGTGAATACGTAGATCTTGTCCGGGAACAGGTCGACCTTGACGTTCTCGAGGAACTCCTCGGAGCTCCCCTGCTGCTGGATCTCGATCAGGCGCCCGAGCCACTCGCGGGCACGGCGCTGCGGCGTGGCAGCCGACTTGTCTTCCGCCTTGTACTGCCAGTGCGCGGCGACGCCCGATTCGGCGACGCGGTTCATCTGCACCGTGCGGATCTGCACCTCGAGCGGCAGTCCCTTGGGGCCGAACAGGGTCGTGTGCAGCGACTGGTAGCCGTTGATGCGCGGGATCGCGACGTAGTCCTTGAAGCGGCCGGGCATCGGCTTGTACAGGCCGTGCACGATGCCGAGGACCCGGTAGCAGGTGTTGACGTCGTCGACGATGATGCGGAAGCCGTACACGTCGACGATGTCGTTCAGGCTGCGCTTCTTCTCCAGCATCTTCTTGTAGATGCTGTAGAGGTGCTTCTCCCGGCCGATGACCTCGCCCTCGATGCCCTGCTCCTCGAGAGCCTTCTTCAGCCGCTCGGAGATCTTGCGCACGATCTGCCGCTGGTTGCCCTTGCTGCGCCTCAGCGTCCGCTCGATGACGCGGTAACGGAACGGGTGCAGGAAGCGCAGTCCCAGATCCTCGAGATCGACCTTCATGCGGTTGATGCCGAGGCGATTGGCGATGGGCGCGTAGATCTCGAGTGTCTCGCGGGCTATGCGCACCTGCTTGTCGCGCGGCATTGCATCCAGCGTGCGCATGTTGTGCAGCCGGTCGGCGAGCTTCACGAGGATCACGCGGATGTCCTCGATCATCGCCAGCATCATCTTGCGGAAGCTCTCGGCCTGGGCCTCCGCGCGACTGTTGAAGTGCATCTGGTCGAGCTTGCTGACGCCGTCGACCAGCGTCGCGATCTCGCTGCCGAAATCCCGCTCCAGGTCTGCGAGCGCGGTCGGCGTGTCCTCGACGACGTCATGCAGTATGGCCGCCGCGAGCGTGGGCGCATCCATGTGCATATCGGCGAGGATGCGCGCGACCGCCACCGGGTGGGAGATGTAGGGCTCGCCGCTGCGCCGGCGCTGGCCCTCGTGGGCGCGCGCGCCGAAATGGTAGGCGTCGATTACGAGCTTGATCTGCTCTGGGGGCAGGTAGGCGCGCAGTTCCGCCAGCAGCTGGCGCAGCCCGTGATCACCGCGTGACGCGGCGCCGGGCAGTTTCGACAGGATGGAGGCGGCGTAATCCATGCTTCATGATACCGCCGGATGGCCGCCCGGGCACAGGCGACGACGGCCGCGCGGGCCGTCACTGTTCAGGGCAGAGTCGCCCTCAGTCGCCTATGGAGATGCCCCGCATCGGCATCACGTCGTCGGCCGTTTCCGACGGCATGAATTCCTCGGCCGCGGGCTGCTCGATCTCATCCAGGATGGAAGGCGTGATGTGCCCCTCGGCGATCTCACGCAGGGCGAGTACCGTGGGCTTGTCGTTCTCGAGCTCGACCAGCGGATCGGCGCCGTGCGCGATGCGCCGGGCCCGCTTGGCGGCGACGAGCACCATCTCGAAGATGTTGTCGATGTTGTGGAGGCAGTCTTCGACCGTGATTCTGGCCATACCGTGGGGTTCTCCGTGCCCGGCTTCTGCCGGCAAAATAACAAAGACCCACCAGTCTACAGCAAGTTCTTGCCGCTACGCCAGAATCTCGTGGATGCGCTCGCGCATCGCGTCCCGCCGGCTGGCCTCGCCGGCACCGGCCAGGACAGCCTCCAGCTCGGCGACGGCCCGGTCGAGGTCGTCGTTGACGATGCAGTAGTCGAACTCGTCCCAGTGCGACATGTCCGACAGCGCGTCGCGCAGCCGCCGGGCAATCACCGCGTCGCTGTCCGTGCGGCGGTCGCGCAGCCGCCTTTCGAGTTCCGGCCGCGACGGCGGCAGGATGAAAACCGTCACGCAGTCCGGCATCGACGCGCGTACCTGCCGCGCGCCCTGCCAGTCGATTTCGAGGATCACGTTGCGGCCGGCATCGAGATGCCGCTCCACCTCGCGCCGCCCGGTCCCGTAGTGGTTGTCGAATACCAGCGCCGACTCGAGCAGCTCCCCGCGCTTCGCGAGTTCCTGGAAATCGGTCACGGTGACGAAATGGTAGTCGACGCCGTCGCGCTCGTTGCGCCGTTTCTGGCGCGTCGTGTAGGACACGGAGAAGCACAGCTCCGGGTTGCGCGAGACGAGTTCGTGCACCAGCGTGGTCTTGCCGGCGCCGGAAGGCGCGGCGATGACGAAAAGCCTGCCGCGCTCCGCGGTCACGGGACGATGGCCGCCGCGCCGCTGCGGTCGCCGCCGGTGAGCGCGGCCACAGGTCGCGGCCTCCGTGGCGCGTTGCCGATCCTCGCGATACCGGGCTTCATTCGATGTTCTGCACCTGTTCGCGCATCTGCTCGATCAGCACCTTGAGATCGACCGCGGCGCGCGTGGTGTCGGTGTCGGCGGACTTGGAGCCCAGCGTATTCGCCTCCCGGTTCAGTTCCTGCATCAGGAAGTCGAGGCGCCGGCCGACCGGCTCGCCGCTGCCGAGAATCTGGCGGATCTCGCTGACGTGGCTCTGCAGCCGATCGAGCTCCTCGTCGACATCGAGTTTCTGGCTGACCAGCGCCAGCTCGGTCTCCAGCCGGCCGGGATCGGCATCGACCGCCAGCCTCGCGAGGCGCTCGCGCTGCCGCTGGCGCACGAGCTCCAGCACCTCGGGCAGGCGTGCGCGCACGCCGGTGGCGATCGTGACTGCCTCGTCGCAGCGGCTCTCGATCATCTCCGCGAGACGCCCTCCTTCGCTCGCCCGCATCGCGTCGAGTTCCGCCAGCGTGCCGTCCAGCAGCGTGCCCGCGGCGGCGAACAGCGGCTCCACGTCAACCGGCGGTTCCTCGATCACACCGGGCCAGCGCAGCACGTCCAGGAGGTCGGGCGGGCGGCTCTCCGGCAGCAGGTCGCGGAGCTCGGCGGCGCGTTCCGCGATCGCCGCCGCGAGCCCGCGGTTCAGCGGCAGCCCGCCGTCGGCGCCCGGTGCGCGCCGAAAATGCAGGTTGCAGTCCACCTTGCCGCGTTTCAGCACGGCCCCCACTCGCTGCCGGAGCTCGGCTTCCTTGGGCCGCAATTCCTCCGGCAGTCGGAACTGCACGTCGAGAAATCGGTGGTTTACCGCGCGTATCTCGCAGGTCAGGCTGCCTTGCGGCAACTCCGCCACGTCGCGGGCAAAGCCGGTCATGCTGCGCAACATCGACTCTCCTCTGCCGGTCTTCCACCGCCGTTCGCGCGAAACTAGCGCCCCGGTCACAGACGGCAGCTCGCCGAATCCGTCATACTAGGAGAAAAGCAGGCCGTGACCGTGCGCGAGCGCCATATTACCGTATGGCCTCGCAGCACTGCCGGCCCCCGTGCGCGGCGCGCGCCGGCGCATTCTTCGACAACAGGGAAGCCAGTGTCAATGCAGGGACGAACGGCACCGCAGGCGGCAGGTTCGGACGACGCGGTCAGTGACCATACCGAAACCATGGTGCGTGCCGGTATGCGAATCGAGTACGCGAAACTGTCGGCCATCGGCGACCGGCAGGACAACCAGGATCGTGCCGCACTGATTGCGCACGAGAAGGCCGCCCTGCTGCTGGTATTCGACGGCATGGGCGGTCACTCCGACGGTTCGCGGGCCGCCGAGACGGCGCTCAAGGTCGTCAGCGACATGTTCACCCGGCTGCCGCTGCCGATCTTCGATCCGCAGGGCTTCCTGTACGCTGCCATGGAACGGGCGCATCACGAGGTCGTCGGCCTCGGCGCCGACGTCGCGGTCGATTTCCGACCGCGCGCAACCTCCGCAGTCTGCCTGGTGCAGGAGTCCGGCGCCTGGTGGTGCCACGTCGGCGACAGCCGCATCTACCACATGCGCAACGGCCGGCTGGTGTCGCGCTCACGCGATCACAGCCACGTCGAGGTCCTGATCCAGGAGGGCGCCATCACCGAGCAGGAAGCGCTCGATCACCCGATGCGCAACTTCGTCGAGTGCTGCCTCGGCGGCGACGCACCGGTCCCGGACATGACGATCACGCGCAAGCAGCCGCTCGAGCCGGGTGACGTGCTGCTCGTCTGCAGCGACGGGCTGTGGTCCGGCATTGCGGACGAGGAGATGTCGCGCATGGCGACGCGCCCGGACAAGCCGGTCGCCGATAACCTGAAAACCCTGAGCCTCAAAGCTCTCAGCCTCAACGCGCCCTACAGCGACAACACGACCGGCGTCGCACTGCGCTGGCTCGGCGACGGCGCGCCCCAGTCCGCCTAGTCTTGCCTGCGGCGGAGCGTCCGCCGTCCCGCGCGCCGCGCCGCGCAGGCGCGTACACTGCGTGATCCGGGCCGGCGAACCGCCGCGTCCGGCCAGTCTTCCAGAGGAGATTCCGATGCGACCGAGCGGCCGCGCGGCGGATGAACTGAGAGCGGTTCGATTCGTCCCCGACTTCACCCGCCACGCCGAGGGCAGCGTGCTCGCGGAGTTCGGCGAGACGCGCGTACTGTGCACCGCAAGCGTCGAGGACCGCGTGCCGCCGTGGCTGCGCGGCAAGGGCACCGGCTGGGTCACCGGCGAATACGGCATGCTGCCGCGGGCCACGCACACGCGCTCGGGGCGCGAGGCGGCGCGCGGCCGCCAGGGCGGCCGCACCCTGGAGATCCAGCGCCTGATCGGCCGCTCGCTGCGCGCCGCCACCGACCTGGCCGCGCTCGGCGAGCGCACCGTCACGCTCGACTGCGACGTGCTGCAGGCGGACGGCGGCACGCGTACCGCCGCGATCAGCGGCGCCTTCGTGGCGCTGTCCATCGCCATGGAGCGCCTCACCCGCCAGGGTGCGCTGCGGCGCAACCCGCTGCATGGGCGGATCGCCGCGGTGTCCGTCGGCATCTACGCGGGGACGCCGGTGCTCGACCTCGACTACGCCGAGGATTCGCAGGCGGAAACCGACATGAACGTCGTCATGAACGAAGCCGGCCGTTTCATCGAGGTGCAGGGAACGGCCGAAGGCCACGCGTTCACGCGCGACGAGTTCACCGCGCTGCTCGACCTGGCCGGCCGCGGTGTGGAGCAGATCGTGGCCGCGCAGGACGCCGCAATCGCCGCCGCCGCCGAGCGCGTCGCAGCGCCCTGAGCATGGCCGCGATGCCCGCCGAGATCGTCCTCGCCAGCGGCAACCGCGGCAAGCTCGCCGAGATCCGCGAGCTGCTCGCGCCGCTCGGTATCGCGGCGCGGCCGCAGTCGGAGTTCGCGATCCCCGAGGCGGTGGAGGACGGCACGACTTTCGTCGCCAATGCCCTGATCAAGGCACGTCACGCCGCCGGCCTGACCGGGCTGCCGGCCATCGCCGACGATTCCGGGCTCGCGGTCGATGCCCTCGGCGGCCGGCCCGGCGTGCGGTCGGCGCGCTACGCGGGTCCGGCAGCGTCTGACGACGACAACGTCGACAAGCTGCTCGCCGAGCTCGAGGGCATTCCGGAGTCGCGCCGCGGGGCCGCGTTCCACTGCGCCGCGGTGTTCGTGGCCGCCGCGGACGACCCGGCGCCGCTGATCGAGGAAGGCGTATGGCGCGGGCGTATTCTCGAAGCGCGCCGCGGCCGCGGTGGCTTCGGGTACGACCCGGTGTTTTTCGATCCGCGGGCGGGCGCCAGCGCCGCCGAGCTGTCCGCCGCGGCGAAGAACGCTGCGAGCCACCGCGGCAAGGCGTTTCGCGCCCTGCGCGACGAACTCGCGGAGCGTTTCGCATGACGCCGCCGCTGTCTCTGTACCTGCACCTGCCCTGGTGCGTGCGCAAATGCCCCTACTGCGATTTCAACTCGCACACGGCGGGCAGCGCGCCGCCGCGTGCGCGCTACGTCGAGGCTGTCTGCCGCGACCTCGAGGCGGAGGCCGCCGAGGCCAGCGGCCGGCCGCTGGCCAGCGTATTCCTGGGCGGCGGCACGCCGAGCCTGTTCAGCGGCGCGGAGATTGCAACGCTGCTCGACGCGGTGCGCGCCTCGTTCACGCTCGCCGAGGGGCCCGACACCGAGATCACGATGGAAGCGAACCCGGGCACCGTCGAACGCCACGCCCTCCCCGGTTACCGGCGGGCCGGCGTGAACCGGCTGTCCATCGGCGCGCAGAGCTTCGATGCGGGCAGCTTGAAGCGCCTCGGGCGAATCCACGGGCCCGGCGAAATCGCGGACGCGGTGCGCGACGCGCGCGCCGCCGGTTTCACGAACCTCAACCTGGACCTGATGTTCGCGCTGCCGGGTCAGAGCGCCGTCATGGCCCGCGACGATCTGCGGCAAGCGCTCGCGCTCGCTCCGGAGCACCTGTCGCTGTACCAGCTCACGCTCGAGCCGAACACGGTGTTTCACAGCCGGCCGCCGGCCGGGCTGCCGGACGACGAGCTGGCCGCCGACATGGGGGAGCAGGCGCTGGAGCAGCTCGCGGCGGCCGGATTCGGCCGCTACGAGGTTTCCGCCTTCGCGCGGCCGGGGCGCGAGTGCCGCCACAATCTCAATTACTGGCGTTTCGGCGACTACCTCGCCGCGGGCGCCGGGGCCCACGGCAAGCTCACCTCGGCCGACGGGGTCGTGCGGCGCTATCGCAAGCCCGCCCATCCCGTCGCCTACATGGAGCGGGTCGAACGGACAGCCGCGGTGCGCGAGGACTGCCGCGAAATCTCTGGCGACGAGCTCGTCTTCGAATTCATGCTGAACGCGCTGCGGCTGGTCGGCGGCTTCACCGAAGCGGACTTCGAGCGCCGTACCGGCTTCCCGGCTGCCGGCGTGCGGCCACGGCTCGCCGAGCTCGCCGCGCGCGGCCTGCTTCGCGAGTCCGACTGCCGCTGGCGGCCGACCCGGCTGGGTTTGCGCTTCCTGAACGACCTGCAGGCGCACTTTCTGCCCGCATCCGCGGCGGCCGCCTGAAAAACCCCCGGAGAGGCCGCCCGTGGGACCTCCGGCCGAGCGTCCTGACGGCCTCAGTGGTAGCCGCCTGGCGGCTCGGCAGGGCCTCGCGGTTGTTCCACGCGGGTCCATTTATGCACAAGCCCGACGCTTGGCCTGTTTTTTTAGCGTAATATTGCCCGATGCTAAGCCGCGCCATCGAAAACGGGTGATAAACCATTGTTTCAGAACGCTTTCAGAAATTGGACACAAATTAGACATTCTAATAAGCTGGCTTTAAAAATACTCACTTAGGGCATTCACCCAATTTTCTTCCACAATGTTATCCACAGCTTTTGTGGATAAGCGTCGCGGCCCCGCGCGGGGCTTGCAGTGCCCGGTGCTTGCCATTATCCTACGCGGCCTTTTCGACCCGCCTGCCCGCCGGAGACCTTCGACCCATGAAAGCCAAGATCCACCCGAAGTACAGCGAAACCAAGGTCACCTGCAGCTGCGGCAACGAATTCGTCACGCGCTCGACCCTTGGCGATGACCTGATGATCGAGGTCTGCTCCGCCTGCCACCCGTTCTACACCGGCAAGCAGAAGATCCTCGATTCCGGCGGTCGCGTCGACAAGTTCCGCCGCAAGTACGGCATCAGCTAGAATCCCCCTCTCGCGGTCGATCTGCCGCTGACCCGCGCCCGGCTGTAGCCGCGCCGGCGTCAGGGGCCGTGTCCTCACGTGCGGCGCGGCCGCGTGCGTTTGCGCCCGGCGCGGTCTCGCGCTGCGGCTGCCGCGATCTGCAGCCGGTATCATGTCCGCAATCCACGGCCACGGCGTGGCCAACTGACGAAGGAAAGCCATGAGTAACGACGCCTACAAGCTGGTAAGCCCCGACGGCTCACGCACGGCCGAACTGCCCGTGTACCAGGGCACCCTGGGACCCGACGTCGTCGACGTCAGCAAGCTCTACCAGCAGGCGGGCGTCTTCACCTACGACGCGGGCTACATGGCGACCGGCTCCTGCGAAAGCAAGATCACCTTCATCGACGGCAACGAGGGCGTGCTCCTGTACCGCGGCTACCCTGTCGAGCAGCTCGCGGAGCACTCGAATTTCCTCGAAGTGGCCTACCTGCTGCTCTACGGTGAGCTGCCGACCGGTGAGCAGCTCGCGCGCTTCGATCATTCGATCCGCTATCACACGATGCTGAACGAGAGCATGCTGCGGTTCTTCACCGGCTTTCGCTACGATGCCCATCCGATGGCGATGCTGTCGGCCGTGGTCGGCTCGATGTCGGCCTACTACCACGACACGATGGACGTCAACAATCCGGAAGCGCGCGAGATCTTCGCCCATCGCATCCTCGCCAAGATGCCGACGATCGCCGCCGCCGCCTACAAGCACACCGTCGGGCAGCCGTTCGTCTACCCGCGCAACGACTTAGGCTACTGCGAGAACATGCTGCAGATGTTCTTCGCGGTACCGGCGGAAACCTACGAGATCGACCCGATCGCGGCCCAGGCACTGGACCTGCTGTTCATCCTGCACGCCGACCACGAGCAGAACTGCTCGACCTCGACCGTGCGTATGGCCGGCAGCTCCGGCGCGAACCCGTATTCGGCGATCGCGGCGGGCGTGTCGGCGCTCTGGGGACCCGCGCACGGCGGCGCCAACGAGGCCGTGCTGCGCATGCTCGAGACGATCGGCGACGTCAAGAACATCCCGAAGTACGTCGCACGCGCCAAGGACAGGGACGACCCGTTCCGCCTGATGGGCTTCGGGCACCGCGTCTACAAGAACTTCGACCCGCGCGCGACGATCATCCGCGAGATGTGCCACAAGGTGCTGAAGCAGATGGGCCGCACGAACTCGCCGCTGTTCGAGCTGGCGCTGGAACTCGAGCAGGTCGCCCTGAAGGACGAATACTTCATCGAGAAGAAGCTCTATCCCAACGTCGATTTCTATTCCGGCATCATCTACCGCGCGCTGGGCATTCCGACCTCGATGTTCACCGTGATGTTCGCGATCGGCCGCACGGTCGGCTGGGTGTCGCACTGGCGCGAGATGATCACGGACCCGAACTTCCGCATCAGCCGTCCGCGCCAGCTCTACAACGGGCCGCAGGCGCGCGACTACGTGGCGGTGGAGAAACGGGTCGAGCCCTGAGACGATGCGGCGTCGCGGCTGAAGCCGCGCTCCGGCGCTACCTCCCGACGAGCAGCGCGCGCACGGCGCGCGCGTCCGCACGGCGCATCGGCTTGCCGTCGATCGGGCTGATCGGCGCCTGGCGGATGCCGTTGTAGGGGAACACGGTCGCCTCGATCGAGGCGTCGCAGAAGGCGAAGCGGAAGGCGGCGTGCGCGCGCGATTCGTTGCGGCGGCTTTTCACCCGCCGCTCGAACGGCCGATAGGCGATGCGGCTTTCGGCGAGCGTCAGCGCCACCTGTTCCGGGCTGTCCGAGAAGACGTGCAGGTTGACCGCGGAGGTGTGGCCGGCCGTGCCGTGCAGCACCGGGCCGACGAGGCGCGGCGTGAACGCGGCGAGCATGTCCATGGCTGCGATCGCAGCGGACCGCAGCGCATGCAGCAGGTCGTGATGGGATTCCCGCCCGAACAGTTTCAGGTGCTCGCTGACGGCCCGCTCGATCTCCGGGTTGCCGGGCAGCGAGCCGCGCGCCCGGAGTCCGAGCCTTTCGGCCGCCTTGTTCTTGGCGAGCCGGTAATCCTGGATGCCCTGCTCGCAGATGATGCGGGCCGCTTCCTGTGCCAGCAGCTGGCGAGCGCGGTCGTTAATGCTGACGCTCTTCTTGCCCATGATCCCTCGAAACCAAGCCGGGGCGCGGCGAAGTGTAGTACGGGCGAGACGCTCCCCGCCAGTGCACAGTCGTGGTGCGGGCCTCAGAATATGACGTCGGTCTCGGGCAGCTCCTCGTCGCGCGGCCCGGTTTCCTCGCCGAAGCGGAAGGCCTCGTCCACGTTGAAGATGTCGTCCTGCTCCTCGGCATCGTCGCATTGCGGCACGTTGCCGACGCGGAAGATCTCGAATATCACGTCCTCGGGCGGGACGCGCGCGTCCGCCGGGCAGCCGGTGCTCTTCGCGATGCGCACGGAGACCATGCCGTCTGGCATGGGCATCTGCTTCGAGGGTACGCCTTCGAGCGCGATGCGCGCGAAGTCGATCCACACGGGCAGCGCCGTTCGCGAACCTTCCTCGCCCGGGCCGAGCGGCCGGTAGTCGTCGTAGCCGACCCAGACGACGGCCGCGAGGTTCGCATTGAAGCCGGCGAACCAGGCGTCGCGCCGGTCGTTGGATGTGCCGGTCTTGCCGGACAGGTCGCTCCGACCCAGGACGCGGGCGCGGCGGCCGGTACCGCGACGGATGACGTCACGCATCATGTCCTGGATCAGGTAGGCGTTCTGCGCCGGGATGATGCGCGGCGCCAGTCTCACGTCGCGATAGAGCTCCGGCGCGACCGTCGCATCGGGCCTGAAGGTTTCGGCGACCGGGACCAGTCGCTCCAGCGGCATGTCGTCGTACCGGCTCGGGCCGCCCGGGCCTGCCAGCGGTCCGCGGTCGGCCGTCACCATGGCGACCGGCTCGTCCGACGCTCCTCCTTCGCCGCGGTCCGCGGCCGGTTCGCAGGGCTGGCAGACTACGGCCGGCGCGGCGCGGTACAGCTCGCTGCCGTCCGGCCCGAAGATAGTGTCGATGACGTAGGGCTTGATGGCGTAGCCTCCGTTGGCGAACACGGCGTAGGCCTGCACCATGTCGAGCGGCGTGGCGTCGCCGCCGCCGAGGGCCAGCGAACCGTTCCGGATCAGCGTGGTTGGACCGAAGCCGAAGGGCTCGAGGTGACGCACCGCGTTGCCGATACCGGTGTTGTTGAGCAGCAGCCGCACCGATGCGAGGTTCATCGAGCGCACCAGCGCCTCGCGCATGCGCTGCTCGCCGTAAAAGCGGCCGGTGTAGTTGACCGGCCGCCACACGGCCTCGAGCTCGGACGAGTTGATGACGACGGGCGCATCGAGCAGCACGGTAGCCGGCGTATTGCCCTGTTCGAGTGCCGCGGAGTAGATGAACGGCTTGAAAGCCGAGCCGGGCTGGCGCATCGCCTGCGTCACGCGGTTGAACTTGGAGACCGAGAAGTCGTAGCCGCCCGCGAGGCTGGTAATGGCGCCGTCTGCCGGATCCAGCGACACCACGGCGGCCTGCGCCTGCGGCTCCTGCGCGAGCGCGTAGCCGCCGGCCGCGATCCGCATCACGTAGATGATGTCCCCGGGCGCCAGCACGTCGGCGACGGACTCGGGCGCCGGGCCGCGCGTCTCATCGTCGATATAAGGACGTGCCCAGGAAATACCGTGCCACGGCAGCTCGGCGCGCGCGCCGTCCTGCATCACCAGGCTGGCGCTGTTGTCCTCGTTGAGGGCCGTTACCAGGGCCACCGACAGCGCCCGCGGGCTGCCGTAGACGTCGAGGGCGAGCTGCGCGTCCTCCGGCCACTGTTCGAAGGGCAGGGCGAGCGTCTCCGCATCGAGTTCGAGGCGCGCGACCGGGCCGCGGTAGCCGCGGCGCCGGCTGAATGCCAGCAGGCCGTTCGAGAGCGCGTAATTCGCCGCGCGCTGCAGCCGCGCGTCCAGCGTGGTCACGACCCGGTAGCCGGCCGAGTAGGTGTCCTCGCCGTAGCGGGACAGCATCTCGCGGCGCACCATCTCGGCGACCCAGGGAGCCGACAGGTCGGTCGCCGTGCCGTGCAGCCTGGAAACCACCGGCTCGGCGATCGCCGCCTCGTAAGCCGCCTCGGTGATGTAGTCGAGGTCGAGCATGCGGCCGAGCACGTAATTGCGCCGCATGCGCGCGTTCGCCGGGCTGCGCACCGGGTTGTAATTCGACGGCGCGGGCAGCACGCCGGCCAGGATGGCGGCCTCGGAGACGTTGATGCTGTCGAGCGGCTTGCCGAAATACACCTGGGCGGCGGCGGCGACGCCATAGGCACGCTGCCCGAAGAACATCTTGTTCAGGAACAGCGCCATGATCTCTTCCTTGCTGAATTCCTGCTCGATCTTCCACGCGAGAAAGGCCTCGCGCAGCTTGCGGGTGAACAGGCGCTCGCGCGTCAGGAAGTAGTCGCGCGCGAGCTGCTGCGTAATAGTGCTGCCGCCCTGGCCGCGCGACCCGGATCGAAGGAAGTTGACCGAAGCCCGCGCGATGCCGATCGGGTCGACGCCGGGATGACGGAAGAAGCGGCTGTCCTCGGCCGCCACGAAGGCATTGATGACGAACGGCTGCAGGTCGTCGTAGTCGACCAGGATACGACGGCGCTCGCCGACCTCCTCGATGAGCCGGCCGTCACGGCTGTAGACGCGAAGCGGGACCTGCAGCGGTATCTCGCGGATGGTCTCCGCCGCCGGCAGGCCGGGGGCCACGAAATACCAGGCGCCGATGACCGCGGCGGCGAGCGCGACGGCAAAGCTCGCCGACAGCCCGGCGACCAGCGCAAGCATGCGATAGCGCCGCCGGCGCCGCCGGGCCGCGCGATCCTGCTCGCGATCCTCGCGACCGGTATCGTGATTTTCCATAACTTTAACGGGTTAACTTGCGGGAAAAGCTCAAAAAGAGGGCGAAGAAAGAAGCGCTCTGCGGGTATAATAGGGCCGACAAGCGCCGCGTCGGACATGACAGGAACAAAACCGGGGCCGACGCGCGGCGAATCAGCGGTGAATGATAGCGAGCATTGACGGAAAGCTGCAACGGCCCGCCCGGGAGGCCGGCGCGACGACGAGGGGGACAGGCAGGGGAACGGTCACGATCCGGGCGCGGCGAATTGCGCGGCCCGACTCCACGACGGCCGGCGAATCGCATCCATGCGCGCCCGAGGCGCCAACCAGTTCACGGAATTGGCAATGCGTCGGGCAGTAGGATTGCCGATCGCTGGTTCGTGAACGCAGTCACGTTTTATTTAACATTTTGTTGATATATAGTTAAATCGATTTGCTCAAGTCTCGCCTACGTTTTGGCCGCAAGCTGCCGACTTAAAAGGAAAAATCAAGGTGCTCTTCCGGAAGAAAACCCAACCTTTACTGGGTCTGGACATCACGACCTCGTCGGTCAAGCTGATCGAGCTGTCACAGAGCGGCAAGCGCTACCGCGTCGAGTCGTATGCGGCGGAACCGACGCCGCCGAGTTCCGTCAACGAAAAGGCGATCGTCGATGCCAAGGCGGTCGGCGAGGCCATCCGCCGCGCGGTCAAGCGCGCCGGTGCCCGCGCCACTGACGCGGCCATCGCGATCTCCGGCGACGCGGCCATCACCAAGGTCATCCAGATGCCCTCCAGCCTGTCGGAGCGCGATCTCGAGGGCCAGGTCGAGATCCAGGCGGACCAGTACATTCCCTTCCCGATGGAGGAAGTCAGTTTCGACTTCGAGATCGTCGGCGCCAACGACAACGATCCCGAACTCATGGACGTGCTGCTCGTCGCGACGCGCACCGAGAACGTCGAGCAGCGACAGTCGGCGGTGCAGGCGGCCGGCCTGACCGCGCAGATCGTCGATGTCGAGGCCTTCGCGCTCGAGAATGCCTGCGCGCTCCTGGCGCACCAGATGCCGGACAACGGCATCGGCCAGTCGGTGGCGATCGTCGACATCGGCGCCAGCAGCACGACCTTCAGCGTGCTGCAGGACCTGAAGGTCGTTTACACGCGCGATTTCTCCTTCGGCGGCCAGCAGCTGACCGAGGAGATCATGCGCACCTACGGCCTGTCGATGGAAGACGCCGGCCGCGCCAAGAAGCAGGGCGGCCTGCCGAGCAACTACCAGCCCGAGGTGCTGGAGCCCTTCGTCGACGACATGACGCAGCAGGTGAGCCGCTCGCTGCAGTTCTACCTCGCGTCGGGCGGCGGCCGCGAGCAACCGGACATGATTCTCGTGTGCGGCGGCTGCGCCAACATCCCCGGCATCGCGGACGTTATCTCGAGCCGGGTCGGAATCCCCACGGAGATCGGCGATCCGCTCGGACAGATGAAAATCAGTTCCAAGGCCAAGTCCCAGGGGGTGCACAAGGATGCCACCGCGCTTCTGACAGCCTGCGGCCTCGCACTGAGGAGCTTCGACTGACATGCCACGCATCAACCTACTGCCCTGGCGAGAAGCCGAACGCAAGCGGCGGCAGCGCGACTTCCTCGTCGCTGCCGCGGGCGCCTTCGTCGCAGGCATCGTCGTCGTCGGGCTGACGATGTTCGTCTACAGCCAGCGCATCGATCACCAGAAGCAGCGCAACGCGCGCCTCGAGGCGGAGATCGTCGAACTCGAGAAGAGTATCGCCGAGATCGACGGACTCGAGCGGCAGAAAGAACGGCTGCTCGCTCGCATGGAGATCATCGAGCGGCTCCAGGGCAGCCGTCCCGAGATCGTGCACCTGTTCGACGAGCTGACGCGGCAGATGCCGGAAGGCGTGTATCTCACCGGCCTGAAGCAGACCGGCGACGAGGTAGAGCTCACCGGCGTTGCGCAGTCGTCGACGCGCGTGTCGGCGCTGATGCGGCGCATCGACGCCTCCGAGTGGCTGACCGATCCCAGCGTGCTGCGGGTCGAAACGACCGAGCAGGGACCGGGCCGCCAGGCCCAGTTCGTCGTCACCCTGAAGCAGGTGCAGATGCGCGACGATGAAATGGAGGACGCCGGATGAACTTCATCGAAGAACTGAGGAACCTCGACGTCAACGACATCGGCCGCTGGCCGCTGCCGTTCCGCCTGGGCTTCATCGGTGTCGTCTTCCTCGTCGTCGTGGGCCTCGGAGTCTACTGGACCATAGTACAGGACAAGGCACCGCAGCTGCAGCGCATCGTCGCCGAGGAACAGACGCTGAAGCAGTCCTTCGAGGCGAAGCAGCGCAAGGCCGCGAATTACGACGACTACCGCGCTCAGCTCGCGCAGATGGAACAGTCCTTCGGCACGATGCTGCGACAGCTCCCCGGCGAAACGGAGATCCCGAGCCTGATCGTCGACATCTCGCAGACCGGCCTCGCCGCCGGCCTGCAGGAGAAGCTGTTCCAGCCACAGCCCGAGGTACCGAAGGACTTCTACGCCGAGAAGCCGATCAAGATAAGCCTCTCCGGCGGCTTTCACGAGATAGCCAATTTCGTCAGCGGCGTCGCCGCGCTGCCGCGCATCGTGACGCTGCACGACATCTCGATCACGCGTGACAACCAGGAAACATTCGACCAGCTGACCATGGAAGTCACCGCGAAGACCTATCGTTACCTCGAAGCGGAGGCAGAATAATAATGAAGGCCTCCCCGCACCTCCGCCTCGTCCCGCTGCTGGCCCTCCTGGGTCTCGGCGGCTGCGCCGGCGACATGGACGACCTGAACAGCTACATCGACACGGTAAAGGCGAAACCCGGCGGGCGCATCGAGCCCCTGCCGGAGATCAAGCCCTACGAAGTCTTCACCTACGCAGCGGACGCCGAGGGCTTTCGCTCGCCGTTCGTGCCGGACGCGCCACAGGCGACCGCCGGCGGTTCAATCAACGACACGCGGCCGGACCCCGATCGCAGCCGCGAGTACCTCGAAAGCTTTCCGCTCGACACGCTGCGCATGGTCGGCACGCTGGAACTCGGCGACGTCAACTACGGCCTCGTGCAAACCTCGGACGGCCTGATTCATCGCGTCGTGCCGGGTAATTACATGGGCCAGAACGACGGCCGGATCGTCCGCGTGACGGAATCCGAAATCGAACTGATCGAAATCATTTCAGACGGGATCGGCGGTTATCTCGAGCGCGAAGCCGCAATAAGTCTCGCAGACTGACGCCTGAATGAAACTGGGAGTATTGGGAATGACGTTCAAAAACAAGCCGGCAAACGGCAACACATCCCGTCGTTCGGCGGCGCGGCTCCTGGCGGGCCTTCTGACGGCAGCACCGGCAGCGCTGCTCGTTCTCGTCGGGGTCGCTGCACAGGCGCAGGAGGCAGGGAATCGTTTGCAGGACATCCAGGTGCAGAGTCTCCCGGGACAGCGGGTCGAGCTGCGGCTGATCCTCTCCGGTACCGCGCCGGAGCCGCTCGCGTTCACGATCGACGATCCCGCGCGTATCGCGCTAGACCTTCCGGAAACCGCGCTGGGGCTGAGCTCACGGCGCCGCGACGTCAATCTCGGGCCGCTGGATACCGTGCTGACCGCCGAGGCCGGCGGCCGCACCCGCGTCGTGCTGAACCTCGACCAGATGGTCGCCTACGACACGCGCCGCAGCGGCAACGTGATCTACGTGACGCTGGGCTCCGATGCCGGTGACCAGTCGGTCACGACCAGTTTCGCGGGCGCGCAGGCACCCGCCCAGGCGCCGCGTTCCTACGCCGCGGCCGGCGACCGCCGCATCAACGAGGTCGACTTCCGCCGCACCGCGAGCGGCGGTGGCCGCATCATGGTCAACCTGAGCGATCCGTCGACGCCGGTCGACATCCGCCAGGAAGGCGGCCGCGTGGTCGCGATCTTCAAGGACACCGCGCTGCCGGAGGAGCTGATGCGGCGGCTCGACGTGATGGACTTCGCGACGCCGGTCAGCACCGTCGACACGCTGCGCACCAACAACGACACGCGCATCATCATCTCCGCCGAGGGCAACTACGAGCAGCTCGCCTACCAGTCCGACAACGAATTCGCGATCGAGATCAACCCGGCGCCGGATGACGAGGAGGGCGTCTCGACGCTGTTCTCCGAGAGCAAGGAATACACCGGTCAGCGACTGACGCTGAACTTCCAGGACATCGAGACCCGCGCCGTGCTGCAGCTCCTGGCAGAGACGTCGGGCCGCAACATCGTCGTCTCCGACACCGTGCAGGGCAACGTGACGCTGCGCCTGCGCAACGTACCCTGGGACCAGGCGCTCGACATCGTCATGACCACCAAGGGTCTGGACATGCGCGAGAACGGCAACGTGATCATCGTCGCGCCGGCCGAGGAGATCGCCGCCCGCGAGACGGCCGACCTCGAAGCGCGCCAGGCCATCACCGAACTCGAGCCGCTGTACTCGGAGTTCCTGCAGGTCAACTACGCGAAAGCCTCCGATCTCGCGGCGCTGATCGGCAGCAGCGGCGGGGAGAACACGCTGCTGTCCAGCCGCGGCACGGTGGCGATCGACGAGCGCACGAACACGCTGCTCATCTACGATACGGCCGAGCGGCTGCAGGATATCCGCCGCCTCGTGCGGACTCTCGATATCCCGATCCGGCAGGTGCTGATCGAATCGCGGATCGTCATCGTCAACGACGACTTCAGCCGCGATCTCGGCGTGCGCATGGGCTTCACGGGCGTGGAGACCAACTCGAGCGACGGCATCATCTCGGTAACCGGCTCGGGCGAGGGCAGCGACGTCATCGTCGGCTCGGCGCTCGACAACCTGGCCGATACCGGCCAGCCGTTCCCGGTGCAGGCGCCGGCGATCAGCAACCGCTACGCGGTCAACGTACCGATCGACAACGCGGCCGGGCGCCTGGCGCTCGCCGTGCTCGACTCCGACTACATCGTCGATCTCGAGCTGACCGCGCTGCAGGCCGAGGGCCGCGGCGAGATCATCTCGACGCCGCGCATCATCACGGCGAACCAGAAGGAAGCCACGATCGAGCAGGGTGTCGAGATTCCCTACCAGGAGTCGTCGTCCTCCGGCGCCACCGCCACGCAGTTCAAGAAGGCGGTCCTGAGCCTCACGGTCACGCCGCAGATCACGCCGGACGACAACATCATCATGGATCTCATCGTCAGCAACGACACGGTCGGTGAGCTCGTCGCGAGCGCGACGGGCGGCTTCGTGCCGAGTATCGACACGCGCTCGGTCGAGACCCAGGTGCTGGTCAGCGACGGACAGACCGTGGTACTCGGCGGCATCTACGAGACCGAGCGCCGCGAGACCGTGAACAAGGTACCGCTGCTGGGTGACATTCCCGGCGTCGGCTACCTGTTCCGTTCGACCCAGAACCTGCAGAACAAGTCAGAGCTGCTCATCTTTGTCACGCCGCGGATCCTCACGGAAGGGGCAAGCGTTTACTAGTGCAGACCGGCACTGCCGGATGGCACCGCTAAAGGCCAAGAGTTTTTAAGGAACCGGAAACATGCGCATATTGAAGAGTCTCTCAACGCTGGCCTCATTGCTGGCACTCGCGGCCTGCGGCAGCGGCGGCTCCGGGTTCGCAACCGATCCCACGATCGTAGACCCGACCGACCCGAACCAGCCCCCGCCGGTGGAAGTCTCCGGCGTCACGGTGCTGGCCAGCAGCCCGACGATGCCGTCCGACAACAGCCAGACCGTGACGATCAACGTCGTCGTGCAGGACGCTAACAACGTCGCCGTCGAAGGCGTCACGGTGATTATGTCCACCGACTCCGGTTTCCTGACGATCAACAACGCGGTCACCGACGCAAGCGGCATCGCGACGGCGACGCTCAACAACGGCGGCAACCCGACCAACCGGCCGATCACCGTCAATGCGAACGCCAACGGCGTGACGGGCAGCGTGACGATCAACGTCATCGGCACCAGCCTGACCCTGACCGGCCCGGCCGCGCTGGCGCAGAACGACAGGGCGACGTACACGGCTGTACTGTCGGACGCGGCCGGCAACGGCATCCCGGCGCGGACGATCGACGTGACCTCGATGAGCGGCAACTCGCTGTCGGCGACGTCGCTGACGACGGACACGAGCGGCCAGGCGCAGCTCCAGCTCACGGCCACCGCGGCCGGACCCGATACGCTGACGGCGACCGCGCTCGGCCTGACGGCGATGCGCGAGCTGACCGTGTCGAACGACGCTTTCTCGATCACGGCGCCGGCCGCGAATGCACAGATCAACCTCAACACGCCGGTCACCGTGACACTGAACTGGTCGGTCGGCGGCGCGCCGCAGGCCGGCGAGGTGATCTCCTTCAGCGCCACTCGCGGCACGCTGTCCAGCTTTACCGCCACCACGGACGCGGCCGGCAATGCCAGCGTCAGCATCCAGTCGACCAACGCCGGTGGCGCCACCATCGAGGCGACCAACTCGGCCGGCACCAGCACGCAGGTGACGGTGCAGTTCGTCGCCACCGTGCCGAACAATATCGACGTGCAGGCTTCGCCGTTCACGATCGGGCCGAACGAGCAGTCCGCTATCACGGCCATCGTGCGCGATGCCGCGAACAACCTGGTTACGGGCGCGACGGTCGTCTTCGACCTGACCGACGTAACCGGCGGGCAGCTCTCCGTGGGCTCGGCACAGACCAACAGCCAGGGCCGCGCGACCACGTTCTACACGTCGAGCTCCACGACCTCGGCGAACAACGGCGTCCGCATCACCGCGTCGGTTCAGTCCAACCCGGCCATCAGCGACTTCGTAGACCTGACGGTCGCGCAGCGCGAGGTATTCATCTCGGTGGGCACCGGCAACGACGTGTTCGAGCCGAACAGCGCACAGTACCGCAAGGAGTACGTGGTACAGGTCAGCGACTCGCAGGGTAACGGCGTCGCCGGCGTGACCGTGCAGGTAGGCATCCTGTCGACCGCCTATTTCAAGGGTTTCTACGTGTTCGATATCGCGCGCGGCGTCTGGGTGGTCAACCAGACCGCCGGCCCCTGCGCCGACGAGGACGTCAACCGCAACGGCGTGCTCGATCCGGGCGAAGACAGTAACGGCAGCGGCCGAATCGAGGCGGGCAACATCGCCTCGGTCGTGGCGCAGACCGGCAGCGGCGGGACGTTCACGACGGATTCCGGTGGCTTCGGCGTGGTCGACGTGTTCTATCCGCAGGAGTTCGCCAACTGGGTCGCCGTGACGCTGACCGCCACGACGTCGGTACAGGGCACGGAGTTCGCCGAATCCAGCAATTTCCGGCTGGTCGTGGCCGCCGATGACGTCGACGACGCGGCAGAGAGCCCGCCGGGCAACCCGAGCCCGTTCGGCACCAGCAACAACTGCCTCGACCTGAACTGAGCAAAGCCAGGGCTGCCGGCGGCACCACCGCCGGCAGCCCGGTTCCTTGTCCGCGATGAGGAAACCGAACAACCTGTTTCTGGTCGGCCCGATGGGCGCCGGCAAGTCCGCGGTGGGCCGCCAGCTCGCCAGGCTCCTGCATCTCGAATTCCTCGACAGCGACGAGGAGATCGAGTCGCGTACCGGCGTCGACATCGCGTTCATCTTCGAGAAGGAAGGCGAGTCCGGCTTCCGCAAGCGTGAGATCAAGGTCATCGACGACCTGTCGCAGCGCGACGGTATCGTGCTCGCCACCGGCGGCGGCGCGATCCTCGACGCCGGCAGCCGCAGCCGCCTCGGTGCCCGCGGCTTCGTCGTCTATCTCTACACGAGCGTCGAGCAGCAGTGCCAGCGCACCCGGCGCGGCCGCGAACGCCCGCTGCTCGAGAATCGCGATCCGCAGCAGGCGCTCCAGGAGCTGATGACCGTGCGCGACCCGCTGTACCGCGAAGTCGCGGACCTCATCGTCAACACCGACGGCCGGCGCGTGCAGACGGTCGCGAAAGAAATCCAGGCGGCGCTGTAAGCGGTATTTCGGTAACTGTCCCCAATCTTCCCGGCCCACAGTACACTGTGCGCTGCCCTGGCCACCGGACGTTGCCGTGCCGGCACCCATAACGCTCACCGTCGAACTCGGCGCTCGCAGCTACCCGCTGGTCATCGGCCGGGGCCTGCTCGACGACTACGATCTCGAGGCTCACGTTGCCGGGCCGACCGCGATGGTCGTCACCAACGAGACGGTAGCGCCGCTCTATCTCGACAAGGTCGAGCGCCTGCTGCCCGGCAGGGAGGTGCTGGTGGTCGCTTTGCCGGACGGCGAGGAGCACAAGACGCTCGCTACGGTCAGCCGCATATTCGACGTCCTCGCCGACGCCGGGGCGGGCAGGGACACGACGGTTATCGCACTCGGCGGCGGCGTCGTCGGCGACATCGCCGGCTTCGCAGCGGCGTGCTACATGCGCGGCCTGACGTTCCTGCAGGTGCCGACGACGCTGCTGGCGCAGGTGGATTCGTCCGTCGGCGGCAAGACCGGTGTCAATCATCCGCTGGGCAAGAACCTGATCGGCGCGTTCCACCAGCCGCGCCTCGTCCTGACCGACACCGATACGCTCGAGACGCTCCCGGATCGCGAGCTCAGCGCAGGTCTCGCCGAGGTGATCAAGCACGGCGCAATCGCGGACCGGGCCTTCTTCGACTGGCTCGAGGCCAACGTCGCGGCGCTGCTCGCCCGCGACGCCGCAGCGCTCGCCTTTGCGATACGCCGCTGCTGCGAGATCAAGGCCGCCGTGGTCGCCGAGGACGAGCGCGAGCGCGGCCGTCGCGCGCTCCTCAACTTCGGTCATACCTTCGGCCATGCGATCGAGGCCTGCGCCGGCTACGGCGAGTGGCTGCACGGCGAGGCGGTGGCCGCGGGCATGGTCATGGCGGCGACCCTGGGCGGGCTGGACAGCGTCGAGCGCGAGCGGCTGGAGCGGCTCATCGAGCTGGCGCGGCTGCCGGTCGCGCCGCCGGACATCGCGCCAGCCGAGCTGCGCGCCGCGATGGGCATGGACAAGAAGGTCGCCGGCAAGCGCCTGCGCTTCATCCTGCTGCGCACTCTCGGCGAGGCCTACGTCGACGCCGACGTCGACGAGGCGCGCCTGGCCGCCGTCCTGGCCGGGGAGAAGCCGTGACCGGCGCGGGCCGCCCGCAGGCGCTGGCTCCGTACGCTGCACACGAAGAGCAGAGCCGCGGCCGCCGGCACCGCGAGCCGCCCCCTGCCTACCGCGGCGAATTCCAGCGCGATCGCGACCGCATCGTCCATTCCACGGCCTTCCGGCGGCTGGTCTACAAGACCCAGGTCTTCGTCAACCACGAAGGCGACCTGTACCGCACGCGCCTGACCCACTCGCTCGAAGTGGCGCAGATAGCGCGCACCGTCGCGCTCGCACTCGGGCTGAACGAGGTTCTCGTCGAGGCCATCAGCCTCGCGCACGACCTGGGCCACACGCCTTTCGGCCACGCCGGCCAGGACACGCTGAACGCCTGCATGCGGCAATTCGGCGGCTTCGAGCACAACCTGCAGTCGCTGCGCGTCGTCGACGAGCTCGAACACAAGTACGCCGACTTCTCGGGACTGAACCTGACCTTCGAGACGCGCGAGGGCATCCTGAAGCACTGCTCGGCGCGCAACGCGCGCCAGCTCGGCGACGTCGGCAGGCGCTTTCTCGAGCGCAGGCAGCCCGGGCTGGAGGCGCAGATCGCCGATATCGCGGATGCCATCGCCTACAACAATCACGACGTCGACGACGGCTATCGCGCGAATCTCCTGACAATCGACGAGCTGCGCTCGCAGACGCTGTTCGAACGCGGCTACGTCGAGGTCGCCGAGCGCTATCCCGACCTCGAGGACCGCCGTTTCATCTACGAGATCATCCGCCGCATGATCGACCGGGTCGTGACCGACCTGATCGAAACCACCCGGCGCAATCTCGAAGCGGCTGCCCCGGCCTCGATCGATGCGGTCCGCGACCAGCCCCGCCCGCTGGTCGCGTTCAGCGACGAGGTGCTGGCGGAGCACCGCGAACTCAAGCGCTTCCTGTTCGACAACCTCTACCAGCACGAGCAGGTGCTCGACATGACCGGGCGCGCCAGCGCCATGCTCGAGGTGCTGTTCGAGCGCTACCTCGGCGACCCGGCCGAGATGCCCGACGAATTCGCCGCGCGCGCGCGCGCCGGCGACAGCAGGGCACGCGCGCGCACGGTGGCCGACTACATCGCCGGCATGACCGACCGCTTCGCCATGAAGGAGCACGAGCGGCTGGCGTGAGTCCGCGAGCGCCATTCTTCGTTACAATGCGCCGCCAGACCCGCCACGCCGGAGCCCCAGTGAACGCGAAGAACATCGATCCCAGCGACCGCCTGGTATTTGCCCTCGACGTACCCGACTGCGACCGCGCCCGCGCGCTCGCGACCGAGCTCGGCGATGCCGTGACCTTCTACAAGATCGGCCTCGAACTGATGATGAGCGGCGGCTATTTCGAGCTGATGGAATGGCTGCTCGAGCGCGACAAGAAGGTGTTCGCCGACCTCAAGTTTTTCGACATACCCGCGACCGTCGGCGCCGCCGTGCGCTCGCTTAAACGTCGCGGCGCGAGTTTCGTAACCGTGCACGGCAACCAGTCGATCATGGAGGCGGCCGCGGCCAACAAGGGCGACCGGCTGAAGGTGCTCGCGGTGACCGTGCTGACCAGCCTCGATCGCGGCGACCTCGATGACCTGGGCTTCGACTGCGACGTCGAGGCACTGGTCCTGTCACGCGCGCGCCGGGCCTTCGAGGCCGGCTGCGACGGCGTCATCTCGTCCGGCCTCGAGGCGCCGAAACTGCGCAAGCACCTGGACGCGAAATTGCTGGTCGTAACCCCCGGCATCCGCCCCGTCACGAACCGGCCGGACGGCGACCAGAAGCGCGTCGTCAGCGTCGAGCAGGCCTTCGAAAACGGCGCCGATCACATCGTCGTCGGCCGACCGATCCGCGACGCCGATGACCCGCGCGCCGCTGCGCTGGGAATACAGGCCACGATCGCCGGCCTGTTCGGCGCCGGCTGATGGCCGCGACCCCGAAGAACGACCTGCTGCTCAGGGCGCTGATGCGCCGGCCGGTCGAGCGCACGCCGGTGTGGATCATGCGCCAGGCGGGACGCTACCTGCCCGAGTACCGCGAAGTGCGGGCCAGGGCCGGCGACTTCATGAGCCTGTGCAGCAACCCGGAGCTCGCCTGCGAGGTGACGCTGCAGCCGCTCCGGCGCTTTAAGCTGGATGCCGCGATCCTGTTCTCCGACATCCTGACGATCCCCGACGCGCTCGGCCTCGGCCTCTACTTCGAGCCGGGCGAGGGCCCGCGATTCAAGAAGCCGCTGCGCTCGGCCGCGGACATCCGGCGTCTCGCGCCGGTCGACATCGAGTCGCGACTGCGTTACGTCTTCGATGCCGTCGCGCTGATCCGCAGGCGACTGGAGGGTGCGGTGCCGCTGATCGGCTTCTCCGGCAGCCCGTGGACCGTCGGCACCTACATGGTCGAGGGTCGCTCCAGCCGCGAGTTCGAACGCATCCTCGGGCTCGCGAAGGACGACCCGAAACTCCTGGACGAGCTGCTCGCGACGCTCGCCCGCAAGACCACCGCCTACCTGAACGCCCAGATCGAATCCGGCGCGCAGGCTATCCAGATCTTCGACACCTGGGGCGGCGTCCTCGAAGGCGATCACTACCGGCGATTCTCGCTCGCACCGATGGAGCAGATCCTCGACGGGCTGAAGCGGCGTCACGAAGGCAGCGACGTGCCGGTGATCCTGTTCACGAAAGGTGCCGGCGAGCGTCTCGCGATCATGGCCGACAGCGGCTGCGACGCGCTCGGCGTCGACTGGACGACGACACTGGGCGACGCGCGCCGCCTGACCGGCGACCGGGTCGCACTGCAGGGCAACGTCGACCCCGCGACGCTCAAGGAATCGCCCGAGACGATCCGCGAGGCCGTCGCCGCCGCCCTCGAGAGCTACGGCCGCGGCTACGGACACGTCTTCAACCTCGGCCACGGCATCACGCCCGACGTCGACCCGGACCATCTCGGCGTGCTCATCGATGCGGTGCACGAGCTGAGTCCTGCGTACAAGGACCTCCCCGACAGCGGCGACTAGCGCACGCGGCTGCCGTTCATGCCATTCCTGACAGTCGGGTGGTGGGCGTAGCCGGCCACCGGGCCTGCACGCCGGGGTATCCCAGTCGCCCGGACACCCGCCTGGCGGCGGAACTCGCTTGGTGGGACACCCCGACATGCAGGCCCTGTGACGTTGCGTTGCGTTGGCCGCACGTGGCGCCGAATTTTGCGATTGCGCCATCGGCCGGGACGTCCGGCGGGTTGGCGACCGGGGAGCCCGGGCCCGCGCGCCGCGGTCTTCGAGTCGCTCGGACACCGCCGGGCTTGCAGCC
>JBFJUJ010000007.1:0-28513 GCA_041624755.1 Woeseia sp.
GGTGCGGTCCGCGTCGGCGAGGCCGGCGTCGACCAGGTGGCGCTTCGCATCGACGAGGTCGTTGAATTCCTCGTCGGCGTAATCATTCTGCCCGAGTTTCGAGAATTCCACGCCGCGGCCGGTGCTGCCACGATAGTTCGGGTAGACGACCGTGTAGCCCTGCGCGGCCATGAACTGGCCGGGCTGCGAGTAGCGCGACAGCCAGCCGTTCGAGTGGTGCGCCTCGGGGCCGCCGTGCACGAAGATCACCAGCGGGTTGCCGCCCCGTGCCCGGTCGAAGGGATGCAGCAGCAGCGCCTCGAGCTCGAGGCCGTCACGCGCTTCGTAGCGGATCACCTCCTGGCGCGCCAGCCTGCGATCGGCCAGGGAAGGGTTCGAGTCGGTCAGTCGCTGCGGGTCGCGGCCGTCACGCAGCAGGAAGACTTCGTCAGGATGATCGGGCGTCTCGGCGACCGCGGCCGTTGCGGCGAGGCCCGGGTGACCGTGCACGCTGCGCAGTATCGGGCCGCCGGCGGGCGCGTCGAGGTCCTCGCCGGGGGCCATGATCGTGGCGGTCTCCCATTCCGTCCAGACGCCCCGGGCCCCGAGCCAGGCAACGCTGACGTCGTCGACCCAGACGAAATCCTCCACGTGGCCGGCGTAGTCCGGCACCAGTTCGCGCCGTTCCCCGCCGCTGCTCGAGGCCACGTACAGCCGTCCTGCCGCCGGGTCGTTGATATCGACGCTGCCGATGTAGGCGAGTCGCTCGCCGTCCGGCGAGAACGCGAAACTCCCGAGCTTGCCGACAGAGCCCATGCGGTTCAGGACGCTTCCGGAGGCCGCGTCGACGACGTAGATATCCCGCGACGTGAAGGAGTCGTCGATCAGCGGCGTCGGCGCGAGCGCGACGGCATAGCGCTCTCCGTCGGCAGCCCACGCGACGTCCGATGCATGGCCGGGCAGGTCCTGCCGCGTTGCGACCCCGCTCTCGAGGTCCAGCAACCAGACGTGGCTCGATTGCACCGACTCCTCGTAAACGACGGCCTTGAAGCCCTTGACGGCCAGCTCCTCCTGCTTCTCCGGCGGCGCCGCGGTCGCCGTGAATACGAGCGTGCGACCGTCCGGCGACGGATGCACGGCGGCGATCGAGCTGACGTGCGTGAATACCTCGCGGGCCTCGCCGCCGGTCAGGGCGATGCGGTAGAGGGAGTTGGTCTTTGCTTCCGGGTCTCTCGTGGCGAGAAAAAAGATGGAGCCGCCGTCCGCCGCCCAGGCGAAGTCGCTGATGTCGATCTTGCCGGTGACGAAAGGCGTCACTGTGCCGTCGAAGTCGACGACGTGAAGCTCCCGGTAGGCCGGGCCGTCGTCGTCCACGTACAGCTTGCGCGGCACGTTCAGGGTAAAGGCGATACGGTCGCCTGCGGGGCTCATGCGCACCTCGGCAACGCTCTTGAGCGCCACGATTTCCTCGAGGCTCAGGGGCTGCAGGGCGAGAGCAGTATGGCTGGCTGTGCACGCGATCACGGCAGTGGCAAGCGCGCGCAGCGCGGAGCGGCATCGGTCGGGCATCGGAATCCTCGTCAGGTATTCGGTGAAACGTGGGCGCTACGATAGCATCCCGGGGTTGCCCCGGTGGTGACTCGACGTCGGCGCCACTTCACTCCGTCGGCGCAGACGAACTGCGCGGCTAAGCAATGCGAAAGGCGAACGGCGTCGACGTGCGGGTGTGACGTCTCGCGCCCGGCCCGGCATTGGGCGCCGGCGTCGTGACGGGCAGCCCACCGGTCGGCCCGGGCGGCGGCCCGGTACCCGGCCTCGCGATCTCCGCGACCCGCTGCAGGAGCCCGGCGCAGCATCCGGGTCGCGACGCGGACGGTGGCACGGCTGCGGCGCGAAGCGCAGGATCGCGGCGCCTGCCGGAGCAGACGAGAGCGACCCGGGATTCCGCTTGATCGGGACACGCTGCGCCGTCCGGCCGTGTGCCGCCTTGCGCATGCGAACGGGCCAGTCGATAATCCGTCCCATCGTCAGCGGAGGATTGGCAGCGCGCCGGGCCCGTCCATTACCAGCGAGGACAGTTTTATGCGGTCAAGCTTCCTGCTCGTGTCCTGTTTTGTCCTGTCTTCCTGCGTAACGCCCCCCGCGCCACCGCCGGACCTCGTGGCAGAGGGAGAGCGCATCTTCCTCACCGAGACCTTCGAAGGCAACGGCCGCACCTGCGGCAGCTGCCACCGGCCGACCGACAACTTCGCGCTGTCGCCGGCGTTCATTGCATCGCTGCCGGCGGACGACCCGCTGTTCGCCGCCGAGTTCGAGCCCGCGCTCGGCGAGAACTTCGAGAACCCGGTGCTGATGCGCGAACTGGCGCTGATCCTCGAGAACCAGGACGGCTTCGACGACCTGGAAAACGACTTCAACATGCGCGGGATCCCGCACACGCTGGGCATGCGCGTCTCGATCGACAGCCCCGCGGGGCCGCGGACCGGCTGGGCCGGTGACGGCGCCCCGGGCGACGGCTCGCTGCGCGCGTTCGCGACGGGCGCGGTGATCCAGCACTTCCCGCTGACGATCAACCGCGTGCCCGGCGTGGATTTCCGGCTGCCGACGGCGTTCGAACTCGACGCGCTGGAGGCGTTCCAGCTATCGCTCGGCCGGCAGGAGGACATCGAACTGCCACTGGCGCTGACGGGCGTCATCGCGAGCCGCGGCCAGGCGATCTTCCTCGACAACACGCTCGGCAAGTGCAATGCCTGTCATTCCAATGCCGGCGCCAATGCCGATCCGGCGATTTTCGGGTTGCCGAACGACAACCGCAATTTCAATACCGGCGTCGAGGACCTGCCGGACCAGCCGGCGGACCTGCTGGGCGAGAAGAACCCGCCCGACGATGGCTTCGGCATTCCCGGCAACGGCGAATTCAACACGCCGCCGCTGGTCGAGTCTGCCGACACCGGACCGTTTTTCCACAACAACTCGGTCGAAACGATCGAGGGCGCCGTGGCTTTCTACAACGGCAATGCCTTCAACAATTCGCCGGCCGGCCAGCTCGTCAAGGGAGCGACCGGCAGCGGCATCAATCTCGACGGCACCCAGGTGGTCGCGGTTGCCGCTTTCCTGCGCGTGATCAACGCGCTGGAGAACCTGCGGCAATGTGGCGAGCTGCTCGAACAGGTCAGCGACGACGACGTCGGCAGTGATCGGGCGGCCGTGTTGCTCGAACGCGCCGCTGCCGAGAACGAAGATGCTGCGCAGGTGCTGTCCGGCGGCGGACTGCACCCCGATGCCGTGCTGGTGCTGCGCGATGCGCAGGAGCACATCGCGGAAGCGCTGGAATCGAGCGGTAAGCGCCGGCGCAACTACGCCGGGCGCGCCATCCGTTCGCAACGGGACGCGCGTGCGTTCCTGATCGCGGAGTGAGCGACATGAGCAAAGTAGCACTGAAGCTCGCCGCCGGCCTGCTGCTGTTCGCCGGCCTGGCAAATGCCCAGATGATCACCGAGCGCTTCATTCCGATCGGCGAATCGCCGGGCGTGTCCGGGAAACTGAGCACGATCGGTGTCATTTCGGCAGTCGATGACCTCGCGCGCACCGTGACCGTCGACGGCGAGGGCGGTGCGCGGACCTACAAGGTAGACGACTACACCTACATCTGGCTCGACCGCAGCGACTGGAAGCTGACGAATATCAAGGGATCCTACCGGGACTGCGCGATCGGCCAGCGCGTCGAGATCATGCATCGCCGGGACGACGCCGGCGCGGCGTACTGGATCAAGGTGGAGTCTCGCGAAGCGCGCTGACGCCCCTGCCGTGCCGGCGGGGGACTACCGGTCGCGCTTCGCGGCCGTTCTCGACAGCGTCAGGCCGCCGATCGCGGCCAGCGCCGCCATCGACCAGACGATGATCGCGCCCGTTGGCAGGTCGAAGGTGGCCGACAACACGATGCCGACGAAGTACGCCAGCGCTCCTATCGAGTAGCCGTAAAGCAGGCGGTTACCGCGCTCGAGATTCGCCGTCGGCAGCGCGGGGATGATCAGGCTTGCGAATACCAGGTAGATGCCGACGATCTGCACGGACGCGGTCACGACCACGGCGAAGATCAGGTAGAAGCCGAGTCGGCCGAGTCGATCGCGGAGCCCGAACCAGACCGGCAGGATCGCCGCGTACAGCAGGGCCACCGGCCACAGCGAATCCCAGGTCGACCAGAGTATCTGCCCGACGAGCAGTTCCTTCAGGTGCTCGCTGCCGTGGGGGTTGCCGGCCAGCAGCAGGATGCCGCCCGTGGCTGCGAGGATGAACAGGCTGCCGATCAGCGGCTCCTGGATCTCGGCGAAATGCTTCTCCGTCCAGTTCAGCGCCAGGGCGGCCAGTAGCGCGGCGCCGACCGCGGCGATCTGCACCTCCAGGCCGTTCGGATCCCAGTCCAGGCTGTAGGCCGCGATGACGCCGAGCCCGGCGACCTGCGCGATCGCGAGGTCGATGAAGATGATGCCGCGTTTCAGAACCTCCTGGCCGAGCGGTACGTGGGTGCTGAGAATGATCAATCCCGCGACCAGGGCGGGGCCGATGATCGACCAGTCGAGGAGACCGCTCATTTCTCCAGCACCCCGAGCAGCCGATCGAGGATGTCGTCGAACAGGGAATAGAGGTCCACGGCAGCGTCGCTGCCGCCGACGGTCAGCGGCAGCATGATCTGCGGAATGCCGGTTCGCCGGGAGAGCCATTCCGACGATTTCTCGTCCTGGTAGGTGGAGCGGATGATGAAGTCCGCGCCGCCGTCGGCGAAACGGGAGACGAGCTGGCTCAGGTGCGAAACGGTCGGCGGCAGCCCCGGAATCGGTTCCAGGTTGGCGACCTCTTCGAGTCCCAGCCAGCGCTCGAGATACACCCAGGACTTGTGGTGCGTGATGACCCGGCGTCCGCGCAGCGGCGCGGCACGCTCTTCCCAGCGGGCGATCGCCTTCTCCCAGGCGTCGCTGAACGCGGCCAGGCCGGTTTCGTAGCCTGCCGCGTTCTGCGGGTCGAGTTCAGCCATGCGGGCGCCGAGCTCCCGGGCGATGATCGCGATGTTGTGCGGGTCGGTCTGCACGTGGGGATTGCCGAGTGGATGGATGTCGCCGCGGGCCCGGTCGACGTCGGCGGTGGCTTCGAGCCGCACGACGAAGCTGCTCGCTTCGACATAGCCGGGGCTGCCGGGCATCACGTCGCGGTTGTTCGCCTTCTGCAGCAGTGCCGGCAACCAGCCGATCTCGAGCTGCGCGCCGCTGCAGACGACGAGGTCAGCGCGCCGCACCGCGGCGATGAGGCTCGGCCGGGCCTGGATGTAGTGCGGGTCCTGGCGCGCCGACGTGGCGCTCTGCGCCTCCACGAGGTCCCCGGCGATCGCCTCGGCGAGTGCGGCCCACTCCGGCTCGCACGAGAAGATCCGCAGCTCCGCCTGTGCGAGGCCGGGGAGCAGGGCGGCGAGTACTACGGCTGCAAGTCGTCTCATCACTGTATTCCCCGGCTCCGGCTGGCGGCAGCATTGACTGCCTGTTGTTCCCGGCTCAGAAGGCATGCGCGCCGTGCGCGCCGATGCTGTGGATGTACTGCAGGCCCCACTGGTGACCGTCTTCCAGACCCGCCTCGTCGCGTATGTACTGCAGCCGGAGCCGGCTGAACTCGCTGTTGGACCAGTCGGCCATCAGGCTGTAGCGCCGCGGGTCGTCGGACGGCGTTTCGAGCAGCGTGCCGGCGAAGGCGGGCCCGGCGTCGTCCGCAGACAGGCCGTCGAGCCTGGCACCGAAGCGCCAGCGCGGAAACGGCTGGTAGACGACCTGCGCGTACCAGCCGAACTGGTCCGTGTCGTACGCCAGCGCGGGTCCGCCGCCCGGCAGAGAGTACAGCCCGGCGTCGTTCTTCCACATCAGTTCGGACTGCAGTATCAGGTTGCGCTGTCGCCAGTTGCCGTCCGGCGCCCATTTCCAGACGAAGTGCGCGCCGGTCACGGTCGCATCGCCGTTGAATATGGCCGGGTCATCCTCGGGCCCGGAAGGTCGGTCGGCCGCCGAGGCATCCAGCCACGACACGCCGGCCAGCCAGCTGCTGTCGGTGCCGACATCGCCGCCCAGGTTCGCGAACAGGCTTAAGCTGCCGAATCCCGACGGGTCGGCGCCGGCGGCCGGGTAGCGTGCACCGCGCAGGATCTCGGAGCCGAGTTCGAGGTAGGTCGCGGTCGGCGCGATCCAGCGGAGCTGCAGGCCGTCGTCGATGTACTGGTCGCCGAGGAAGGCCTGGTAGGGCAGGGGCTGGTCCGCGAAGTCCCAGGCATGCAGGTGTTTCTCGTTCAGGTACCCGAACGCGGAGAAAAAGCGGCCGAAACGCGCCGACAGCCCGGCGGGCAGTGCGGTCGTCTCGATCCAGGCCTCCTCGATCTCCACGACGATTTCGCCGTCCTCGAGAGCCAGCGGCAAGGTCAGCCAGGCAGTGAACTTGTCGTCGACGTTGGCGCTGATATCGATCTCGGTCTCACCGAGCCCGAGGCCCTGCTCTATCGGCCCGGCCTCGCCACCGAACGGGAATCCCGGCACGTCGTTGCCATCCGGGTCGACGCTGTGGTCCCAGGCCGTACCGCTGAAGATGACCCCGAGATCGGGGTTGAAGGCCCCCTGGCCCGATCGGCGGCCCGCGACCGCGGACGGTGGCTGCAGGGCAGCCTGCTTCTGCGCCGCGGCGTTCGCCTGGCGGGCATTCTGCTCGGCGACGGCGAGACGGCGCTCCAGTTCAGCGATACGGGCTTCGTAGTCGCTGCGCAGCTCCGCCACGGCGCGGCGCAGCGATTCGATATCGTCGTCCTGGGACAGCGCTGTGCTGCAAAAGACGAGGGGTAACAGGATTAGCAAGCACCGGGCAGGGTCGAAACGCATTGGATCGTCTCCTACAGGGTCTGTGGAAAGGGAACGCGCGCGGGCGGCGCGGATTACCGGGCAACGAGCTTGGCTAGGCGGGGGTGGGCGGCGCGCGCGGCCGCGGGGCGACGGTCGTGGAGTTGGCGACGCTCCGGCAGCGGTACGCCGCGACGCCGACGACGCCGGCAGCCGCAACGACCGGGGCCGCCTGGGCCGGCGCGGCCTGGACCGGGTCGCCGTGACCGGAACAGAACTCGCAGGACTGCAGCTCGCCCTGGGCATGCGTGGCCGCATGGATGCCCACGGCCGTCACGCTGAGTAGCAGGACGATCAGCAGGCCTGTCAGCAGCGATTTGCAGGAGAACGGCATTCGCCCGTGTCGTACACCGATGGCTGAATGGCGGACAGTTTGGCGGCAATCGCACCGCTTGGCAACAGCCCCTGGTACGCGAGATATTCAGTCGCTTGCTGGCGAAACTACTTCGTGACGACCCATTTTTCGCCCCGCCGCACGGTATCGCCGGCGTGCAGGGTGCGACGGTCGATCGCTCCCTGGTCATCGCAGTTGCGAAACCAGAGCGTGCTTCCGGCACGCGACGGCACGGTCAGGTCGAGCTTCGGGAAACTGGTGCCGCCTGCGGGCCGGTGCGGCAGATCATGATCCTGAATCGCGGCGCTCCAGTCCATGCGTTGTCGCTGCGGCGTATCGATCAGCACGTGTCCGGTCGGCGGAGATGCGCGATGCGGGCATCGCGGTCGCCCGGAGAGGCTCGCCGTGCCGGCATTGCCTTCGCGCACGGCCCGGGTTGCGGGCAACCCGCGGTACTGTCTGACTGTGCCGTCGCGGCGGCCGCAAATTGCCGATCGGCGAAACACCGCCGATGTACAATCGCCGCGTTACCGGAGGGCATCCGTGCACGAAGACAGCGACTTGTCCGGCGGCTTTCGCCTCGGCCCGTGGATTATCCTGCCGCAGAACGGCGAGGTGACCAACGGCGCCGAGACCTACCGGCTGGAGCCGAAAGTCATGGACGTGCTGACGACCCTCGCGCGGCACGAGGGGACGCTGGTCAGCAAGCAGCAGATCGTCGACGAGGTCTGGGCGGGCCGCCCGGTGACCGACGAGGTCATCGCGCGCTGCATCTCGGCGCTGCGTGCTCACCTCGGGGACGACCACAAGTCGCCGCGCTTCATCGAAACTCTGCCGAAACGCGGCTACCGGCTGATTACACCGGTGCTGCCCGTCAGTCCCGTCAGCGAGGAATCCGAAGTGCAGGCGCCGCGCGGCCGCCGGCCGCTCGCCCTGGTGCTGTCGGCCGCGGCCCTGGTGCTCGCCGCGGTGGCCGTGTTCTTCGTGCTCAGGCCGCCGTCGCCAGTGGCGCCGCCGGAGGATTTCCGGTCGGTCGCCGTGCTGCCGTTCACCAACCTGAGCGCCGCGCCCGACCAGTACCTTGCGGACGGCGTTACCGAGGAACTGACCTACGCACTCACGCAGCTGCCGAACCTGAAAGTGGCCGCGCGGACCTCCGCATTCCAGTTCCGCGATACGTCGCTCGATGTCCGCGAGATCGGCCGCCGCATCGAGGTCGACGGCATCATCGAGGGCAGCGTACGCCGCGAGGACAATCTCCTGCGGGTCACGGCCCAGCTGGTCGATACGCGCAGTGGTTACCAGCTCTGGGCCGTCACCTTCGATGGCAGTGTCGAGGACGTGTTCCGGCTGCAACGGCAGGTCGCGGAGCGCGTACGCGATTCCATTGAGCGCGGCGAGCGGCGGTCCAACGTCCCGGCCGTAACGGAACCCGCGAGCTTCGCGGCGTACGATCTGTACCTGCGCGGGCGTTATGCGCTGAACCGGCGCGGCGTCGATTCGCTGCGACGCGCCATCGACCTGTTCCAGCAGGCGATCGCGCGCGACCCCGGCTACGGACCTGCCTACCTCGAACTCGCCAACGCACAGTTGCTGCTGCCCAGCTACAGCGGCGAGAACAGTGCCCCGATGTACGAAGCGGCGGTACGGACCGTGACCCGGGGCGTGCAGGCGGACCCGTCCATCGCCATGGCCGCGGCGGCGGTGCACGGCTATATCCACAACAAGCGCGGCGAATGGCTGGAGGCGGACCGCGCATACCAATCGGCGCTCGAGGCGCGCCAGGTTGAGTCGACGACGCACCAGTGGTACTCCAACATGCTGGCTAGCGTCGGACGCCTGGACGCGGCACTGCAGCAGGCCGAGCGTGCGCGCCGGCTGGACCCGCTGTCTCCTGTCGTCATGAGCCGGCTCGCGATGACGAGCCTGTGGGCCAACGACAACGAGGCCGCGGCGGCGCAGTTCGAGGTGGCCAACGAGCTCGGCATCGAGAGCCGGCTGCACGTCGCAACCCAGCTGCTGCTGATGATCCGCCAGGGGCGGCTCGAGGAGGCGCGCCGGCTGTCGGCTGGCGCGGCGGGCGCAGCGATGCCGGCCTGGTTCGGCCGGCTGCTCGACTGCCTCGGCGACGGCGAAAACTGCGACGCGATCGCCGGCGAGCTGGGCGCGGACACGGCCGCGTCACCGCGGGTGCGGCTGATCGCCTGGGCGCTGCTCGGCGACTTCGACCGTGTCGCGCAGGTAGCAGAGCTCCTGGAAACGGACATCGGCGCGTTCGAGACCGAGCTCCTGTTCATCGCCGAGCTCGAGCCGTATCGGCGGCGACCCGAATTCCGTCGGCTGATCGACAGCATCGGCATCGGCACCTACTGGGCGCAGACCGGCTGTCGCTGGAGCGAGGCGGGCGTCAGCTGCGGCAGCTGAGCGCCGCGGCGGCGGGCGTGCCGCCCGCCGGCCGCGCGAGCAGGCGGCAGGCCGCTGGCAGGACGACGAGATCGGCCAGCATCGCGCCGGTAAAGGTGACGGCAGCGACGATTCCCATGTCGCGTATCGCCTGCAGCTCGTTGGCGAGCATGCTCAGGAAACCGCCGACCAGCGCAAGCGTCGTGAACAGCACGGCGCGGCCGCTGCTCTCCAGTGCGCGCCGCAGCCGCTGGCCCGGGTCACCGCAGCCTGAGTCGTCGCGTATCCGCAAGGCGACGTGCAGCGTGTTGTCGACGACTATGCCGAGCGCCACGGCAAGGACGACTACCGTGCCGATTCGCAGCGTGATGCCGCCCGCCGCCATGACCGCGAACGGCAGGAGGAGCGGCAGCAGGTTCGCGGCAACCGCGGCCAGGAACAGTGTCCGGTCGCGGATGGCGATCCACAGCAACGGCAGCACGAGCAGCATGGCGGTCGCAATGCCGGCGAGCATGTCGCGCAGCAGGAGCTGCATGCCGTGCTGTGCAAGCCACCACTGGCCGACTATGTGCGTCTCGTAGCCCGCGTCCCAGTGCGTCTCTAAAAGGTCGCCGATGCGGTCGCGGAATTCGGCGGCGCGCCGCGTGCCGATATCGCCGGTACGTACGATTACCGCGAGCCGGTCGTGTGCATCGTTGACGAGCTCGCGCGCCTGCGCACGTGTCTGCGGATGCTCGCGAAGCGCGCGCAGCAGCTCGCCGCGACCGTCATCCGCAAGCGGGCGCGGCAGCAGGTCGCGGATGGACTGGACCTGCGTCGTTTGCGGCAGCGAGCGCAGCGCGCCGAGGAAGGCGTCCAGCCGGGTAATCCCGTCATCGTCCAGCATGCTGCCGCCGTCGACACGCCGGATACTGATCTCCGGGCCGAGGAAGCCGCCGAAGTCGCGGTCGAGCATGTCCTGTGCGCGGCTGACCGGATGCGTTGCCGGCAATTCTTCGTTGAAGCGCTGGTCCGTTTCGAGCGCCGGAAGCGCGAGGCCGGCGGCGAGGGCTGCCGTCGCGGCGATGGCGACGACTCGCTTCGGCCTCGTCGTGGCAGCACGTACCGACAGGTCGATCGCACGGTCGGCGAAGCGTCCGGCGAAACCGCAGGGCGCGACGCGCCCGATTGCGATGCGGCGCAACAGCCACGGCAGCATCAGCTGGTTGCAGAGCCAGGCCAGCAGTATTCCGAGCGCTGCGGTAAGCCCGAAGGAGCCGACCGACTCGAGCGCCGCGCTCTCGAGCGCGAGGAAGCCGGCGACGGTCGTCACCGTCGTGTAGAAGCAGGCACGCCCGGTGACTTCGAGCATCGAGTTCACGGCGGACCGCGGACCGGCCCCGGCGTCGCACGCCCGCTGCCAGGCCAGCAGCATGTGCACGGCATCGGCCACGCCGATGACCAGGATGAGGGCCGGTATGACCGTGTGGATGATCGTCACCGGCTGTCCGAGCCAGCCCATCAGGCCCAGCGTCGCCGGCACGGTGGTCATGACCGGCAGCAGGCAGACGAGCACGGCGCGCCAGTTGCCCAGGGTCGCGAGCAGCAGCGTGGCGAGCGCGATCACGGTCAGGGCGGTGGCCAGTAACTGGTCGCGAAGCACCTGCTTCTCGTAGGCGAGTTCGACGACGCTGACGCCGCCGTAGTGCAGGCGCACGCCGGCGGGCAGCCCCCGCTCGAGCCGGTTCCTGAACTCGTAGACGGCCTCGCGGCGCCGGTCCAGGTCATCGAGGGGCATCGCCAGCCGCGCGGCGAGCAGCAGGCGCGAGCCGTCCGCCGATACCAGCCGGCCGACGAAACGGCTGCCGTCGAGCAGCTCGCGGTACTGCGCATCGAGTTCGCTTTCCTCACCGGGCTCCAGCAGCAGGGCAGGGAGCGGTGCCGCGAAGGTCAGCGCGCCGGCGCGCCACATCGGCACGCGCACCGACGTCAGGCTGAGCACTTCGCTGACCTGCGGGATGCCGGCCGCGGCCGTCGACAAGCGGTCGAGCGTGCGCAGCAGGTCCGGGAGCTCGATGCCGTCTCTCTCGACGACTGCCGCAATCCAGGCCCCCGATGCCTGGCCGAAGACCTGTTCGAACTCGCGGGTGGGAAGAGCGACCTCCTCGCCGCTCGCGAACAGCGGTCGGAACGACAGGTCGAGTTCGGCATGCCAGAGACCGGCGGCGGCGGCCAGGTACAGAATACCGGCGGCGGCCAGCACGCGGCGTGGCCGGCGCTCGCAGGCGCGCTGCGCGGCGCGGTAGCACGTGTCGAAGGAGAACACGTCAGCCGCCGCGAGCGTCCGCCTGGCGGGCAACGACGAGTGCGAGCAGGTCGCCGACCGTGGCTACGCGATTCATGTCTTCCTGGCCGAAGCGTACGCCGAACTCCTCCTGCAGCTCGATGACGAGTTCGACGATGCGGAAAGAGCTGTTGACGAGCGAGAACAGCGGCGCCTCCGGATCGATCGAGTCGGCGTCGATGCCGAGCAGCGCGGCAATCGTGGCCTTGACCTCATGCTGGTCGGTCATGGTCGTCTCCTCCTATTTGCTGGCGAGCCGCAGCTCGCCCAGGCGTTCGCCGTGCTCGGCTATCGTCTTGCGATATACCTCGCGATCGGCGAGCGTGAAGCGCGTCAGCGTGGAACTGATCGCTTCCGCGCCGTACTCGCCTTCCATGTCGCGCAGGGCTTCACGGATCCAGCGGATGTGCCACTGCTCGTCTTCCATGATCATCGCGAGCGTGTCGTGCACGACGTCCGGCACGTTCGGCGACCGGTCGTGCAGCGCGTACTGAGCGACGACGCGCTTCTCGAAGACCTGGGTAATGGCGAGGATCTCCATCAGGTTCGTGGGCATCCCGGCCGCGGCGAGATACTGGTCCTGGTAGGCGATGCCCAGTTTCAGCGGCTCTGCCCCCAGCCTGGCGAGGCAGTCCGTCCAGTAGCGGGCATGGTTCGCTTCGTCGGCGAACTGGCGCGTCATGTCCTGCTGGATGGCCGAAGGACGCAGGCTCTTCGCGATCTCGCCGAAGAACAGGGCGCCGCTGATCTCGGAGGCCCTGTAGAAGCTGAGTATCCAGTGCAGGTTGCTGTCGATCATCGCTATACCCTCGCTTTCTCTGCCGCCGGCCTGAGCCCCCAGCGCGTCTGCACCAGGTGGCGGGCCACGGAGTCGAACAGTTGTCGTGAATCGTGAGCGCGCAGTCCGTTCAGCGCGCGCCGTGTGCCGTCGGTGTGAACGTCCTTGTCGCAGAAAAGCTGCGCTGCGAACGGTGCAACGCTCTGCAGCGATTGCGATACGGCGCCGCCGAAGTGCGTTGCGCTGTCGACCAGCGCGTCGAACGAGTCGCGGTCGCAGAACACCGGCGGCAGAATGTGCTGCTTCGCGAAATCTGGGTCGTCGAGGAAGGCCGCGTAGGCGATGTCGGTCAGTTCACCGACCGTCAGCGCGTCGCTGCCGGCGTCCGTCAGGTGGTAGACGGCGCGGTCATCGCCGCCGGCGAACAGGCTGGCAATGGCCCGGCTGGCGAAGTCCGTTGTCACGGTGTAGACGCGCGTATCGCGTTCGCCCGGCAGCACCGTCAGCAGGCCGTAATAAAGCAGGCGCAGCGTGTTGTGCAGGGCGTTCTGCTGCGAGACCCGTCCGCGAGCGTCGTCGCAGACGATCGTCGAGAGGCGGTAGATCTGCCACGGCAGTGACGTGCGCTCGAGCACCTCGCGCTCGGCGCGCCATTTCGACCACTCGTAGTGGTTCGCGTATTCCGGCGCCGGGTCGAAGGCGCGCTCCCGGACCTCACCGGTGCAGAGACCGGTCGTGTAGATCGAGCTCAGGAGCCCGAAGCGCCGCAGCCGCCCGCAGCGTTCGGCGAAGTCGAGCGTCTTGCGCGTGCCCTCGATGTTGACCGCGGCAGCCGTTTCGCGATCGACGTTGAAATCGATGACCGCGGCGCAGTGCAGGATGCCGTCGATGTCCCCGGCGGCGATGCCGTCGAATGGCTGCGCGGCACGCAGGTCGCCGAAGTGCATGCGACAGCGCGGATGACTGGCCAGCGAACCGAGTTTCCCGATCTTGGCCTCTCGCTCCTCCCGGTCCGCGGCGCGCACGAACAGCAGGAGTCTGGCGTCGTCGTTCCGCAGCAGCCGGCGGGCGAGCGCCCGGCCGACATGGCCGTCCGCGCCGGTGATCAGCGTCGTCGTCATGAGCGCATCTCCAGTGACGGCCACAAGGCGGCATCCGGCCCGTAGGCGGCCGTCAGCGCGAACAGCCAGCGTTCGATGCCGAACGCGACGCAGGCGGAATGCGCCGGCTCGCCGTTCAGGCGGATGTCGTAGCTCTCGCCGAAGAAACAGCGGTGCGCATTGATCGATGCGATGGCGAGCCCGTCCTGCAGGCACAGCTCCTGCTTTGCCGGCTCGAGCAGCTGGGCCAGCGCCTTCGGGTCGTGCGCCGGATCGAAAAACGAGTCGGTCGCCGTCTGCCAGCGGGCGACGAGACGCAGGCGCGCGACGAATGAGTCGATGTGCTGCTGACAGGTCGCCGCGAAACGCTCGACTGCAGCGGCATCGCCGATGCAGACGAGCTCGCGCATCCAGAAGCACCACTGTCGCCGCAACGGCTCGTAGTGCGATTCCCGTCGATGGCACTGGCAGGAGGTCGTCAGGTAGACGGGCCGGGACAGGCGGCTGCCAGCGAGACGCGGATAGAAGTGGTAGCAGGCCGCGGGCGTGAGCACGTGCCCGACCGGCTCCAGGCCGGCGGCGGCGAACGGCAGGCCGCTGTCGCCGGTCGCCGCGAGACCTTCCAGGGTTGCCCGGTCGCGGCTGGCCGCGGTGACGAACGTGGCCAGGTGCGGGAACGAGCGCAGATAGCCGACAGGCGCCAGGCTCGCGGTTGCGATCATGCTCGGGAAGCGGCTTTCCGCGGCGCCGAAACACTGCGCCCAGTGACGAAGTCCCGCGTCCAGTTCCAGCGCTTTCGACAGCAGCGCGCCGCCGAGAGCCGCGCAGCCGTCGTCCGACCAGTGCAGACCGTGCGTTGCCGGTACGCAGGCGGCGTTCATGAGCCGTCCCCGTCCTGCAGGAAGACCCGCGCAATGGTCGCCACGTCGCGGAAGCTGCCGGCCACCAGCTGGCTGCGCGATAATGGCCTGCCGCTCGCCTGCTCGAGATGGAGCAGGAGCGCGACGACGTCGAACGACGTGATCACCCGGCTTGCGAGCAGCGGCGTATCGTCCGCGAGCGCGTCCAGGTCGAGCGCAGGATTCACGGCGAGCAGGCAGTCGCGCACCCGTGCGCGGGCATCCGAGGTGTTCATGCGGCCTCCAGCAGTTCGAGTTTCGCCAGGAATCCGAGACGCTTGCGGCTCACGGTGGCGCGATGCCGCAGCGCGGCGGGGGAGCGGACCACGGCGCGCCAGGCCCCGAATGCGTCGGCGATGCCTGCGTGTTCGTAGGTGGCCGGGTTGTAGTACTGCTGCCAGGCGAACTCCAGGTAGGCCGTCAGGTGCGCCCGCAGCTCGTCGCGCCGGGCCTCGTCCCAGTCGTTGACGTGTCGCTCGATGCACTCGGCGAGGAAGCGGCGTCCGAAGGCGAGATGACGGAGTTCCTCGACGTGATGAATGCGATTGATCTCGCGGACGACCGGGGCGAGGCGTTCGTCGCAGGCCATCGTGCGGTTGTAGTGATCGACGATTTCCTCGAACACGTTGATGCGCGCAAACAGCAGGAAGCGTTCGATCTCGGGATCGCTGCCGGTTGCCAGCGGCAGCGTGCGGTCCGGGTAGACCCTGCCCGCGTAGCGCCGGCAGAACCCCGTGAAATACATCATGTGACGCGTTTCCTCGGCGACGAAGTGCAGCAGGTAGCGCGAAAGCTCTTGGTCGTCGTCCGCGTACATCTGGCGGCTCAGTTCGCCGATCAGGTATTTCTCGCCGTGCACGTTCATGCTGAAGAAGTTCACGGCTTCGCAGAAGCTGAGCCGTTTGCGCGCAGCCACGTCGAGGGCGTCCCACGCCGGCGTGCCGTAGAGCGAGATCAGTTCGGGCGTGAAGTACCAGGCGTCGGGGTCGATGGCGTCCGGCCAGTCGAACCGGGCCGGGTCGAGCGCGCCTTCCTCCGACATGGCGCACAGCCTGCCGATGAAGCGCTTGAAATCGATGTTGCTCATACAGCCTCCAGTAATGCGCACTGCCAGTTGCTGCCGTAGCCGGCCATGAAAGTCAGTACCCGGTCGCCACGCGCCAGCGGACCGGCGGCGCACAGCGAGGAGAGGTTGAGGACGTTGTCCGCACTGATGACGTGACCGCAGCTCGGCATCGTCGGGCAGTAGAGCTGCGCGGCATCGATGTGCAGCAGCCGCGCCAGGACGGTCAGCGCGGTTCGATTCGTGTTCTGAGGGACGACCCAGCGGACGTCCGCCAGTGCGAGACCGGCTCGCGACAGAGTCTCCTCGACGAGCCGGCAGCTGTAGTTGAAATAACTGGCGGCCGTCTCTTCGTCGGATGCGTCGACCATGGCGCCGTTGCTGATGTGATGAACCTGCAGCAGACGGAGCGCGGCGGGCTGCCGCGACAGCAGGCAGCATGCCGCGCCGTCGGAGATCAGGTTGTAGGACTGTTCGTACCTCGCGCCGACCGGGAACCGGTCTGCCGTAATGCAGAGCACGTTGTTCAGCCCTGCCTCGCTCAACAGCAGGCTCTGGCCGATGCGCAGTGAGCCGAGCATGCCGGTGCAGGCCTGCTGGTTGAGCCCGATGACGAATGCCCTGTGCATGCCGAAGGCCGCCTGCAGCTCGCTCGCCGGGAAGTGCATCAGGTGCTTGACGTCGCCGCTCTTCTCGAACGCGACCGGGTCGCCGAGATTGCCGTTCTGCGGCAGGCAGGTACTGTAGACGATCGCATCGATGCGGGCCGTGTCGATGGCGCTTGAGTCGAGCGCACGGGCTGCAAGGTCGTACGCCGTCTCGCCGGCCGTGCACAGCCGATGGCTGTCGAAACCGGCGCCGCGCAGGGCGGCGGCCGGGGACACGAGCTGACCGGCCGCTTCCGCCTGTTCGACCGTCTGCCGGATGCTGCCGAGCGCGGAGGCGAAATGGCTCAGGTAGACGCTGCTCATGATCCGATCCTCGGCCAGAAGCGGCCCGTGCGCTGCAGGTAGCGGCCGTAGTCCTCGCCGAAGCGGGATTCGGCCAGCCGGCGTTCCTCGCGCCTCGCGGTAACGCTCAGTGCCAGCCACGCATAGGCGAGGCAGGCGACAGTGGAAACATGGGGCAGCGCCACGACCGCGGCTGCGAACGCGAGCAGGAAGCTCGTGTAGAACGGATGGCGAATACGCGCATACGGCCCCCAGGTGACGAGTTCGACCGGGGCGTCGTCGTCCTGGTGCCACAGCGCGAGCGGCACGCGGTGCGACCCTACGGTCATCGACAGCAGGGCGATCGATATCGTGGACAACACGACGGCGACGGGCGGCGAGGCGGCGCCGCCGCCGAAAACCGGCTCGAGCAGCCCGAACCGGCCCATGAGCAGCAGCACCGGCACGACGAAGAACGGCGCCCCTGTCGCGATCCAGCGCAGGTTGAAATCACCCCCGCGCCGGAAGAACAGGATCGGCAGCAGGCCGATCAGGGCGAAATTGACGAGCAGCAGCGTCAGCAGGGCGTTGCCGTTCATGACTGCAGCGCCCCCCGCGCCAGCCAGGACATGAGCGTGGGCCGGCGCACCTTGCGCGTCGCGGTGCGCGGCAGCGGTTCGTTCCGCAGGATGATCAGGCTCGGGCGTTTGCAGGGCGACAGCAGCAGCGCGCGTTCCTCGACAACGCGGCGCAGCGCGAGCTCCAGATCCTCGCCCTGCTCCCTGCAGCGGCGCACGGCGGCGTCGCTCGCGACGACGATCGCGCACACCTCTTCCGCTTCCGCGAGCCGGCCGCGCCGGGTCGCCACGCCGATGACGCAGCCTTCCGCGACGTCCGGGTGATCGAACAGGACGGCCTCCAGCTCCTCGGGCTGCACCTTCTTGCCGCTGCCGAGCACGATGACGTTCTTCTTGCGCCCCGTCACGAACAGGAAGCCGTCGCGGTCAAAGTAACCGAGATCGCCGGTATGCAACCAGCCGGCGGCGTCGACCGGCGAGCCGCCCGGCGCCTCCTCGCCGAGGTAGCCGAGCATGACGTGGGGTCCGCGGGTCAGGATCTCGCCGCCGTCCCGCGCAGAGACGATGACCTCGATACCCGGCAGCGGGCGGCCCACCGAGCCCCCACGGTGGGCGGCAGGGCTGTTTGTCGTGATCACCGGGCTCGCCTCGGCGAGGCCGTATCCCTGGTACACGGGCAGCCCGATGCTCGCGAAGAAGCGCTGCGTGGCGCGCGGCAGCGGGGCGCCGCCGCTGACGAAGTACTCCAGGCGGCCGCCGAAGCGGCGGTGCAGCGGGGCAAACAGGCGCCGCCGGAATGCCAGCGGCAGCGCTGCCGCTGTTGCGGCCAGCACGGAAAACATCCGGCGGCGGAAGCGTGACCGGCGAGCGACCTCGTGGAGGATTGCGGACCGGATCAGCTCGAGGAACAGTGGCACGACGACCATGCAGGTGACCCGCCGGTCGCGCATGGCGCTCAGCACGTCGGTCGGCATCAGGCTGTTGCAGTAGCAGACGCAGCCGCCACCGTAGAGGACGCCGAGAAAGCCGGCGGTCAGCTCGAACAGGTGGCTGAGCGGCAGGATCGACACGCTGGTACAGCGCTCGTCGTTTTGCATCACGCTCTGTATCGCCTGCATCTGGAAGCGCAGGTTGCCGTGGCTGGTAACGACGCCCCTGGCGCTGCCCATCGTGCCGGACGTGTAGGTCAGTACGGCCGGCGCGTCGGCGCTACGCGGCACGCAGGGACAGGCGGCCGTCGACGGCGATCCGTCCATCGAAGGCCATGACGGATCCCCGCTGTCGGCTTCGAGGCTCAGGACCGTAATCGCTGCGTCGCCGGCGGCGAGGACCTGCCGGGCCAGGGTTTCCTGTTCGCGGCCGACCAGCAGCAGGCGCGGCCGCGCGTCGGCGACGATGCGCGCCAGCTCGGCCGCGTCGAGACGTTGATCGAGGGGCAGCACGACGCCGCCGGCGCGCAGCGTCGCGAAGAAGGCGACGCCCCAGCGCGGCCGCGGCTCGCACAGCAGGGCGACGCGATCGTCCGGCCCGAGCCCGGCCGCGACCAGCGTCGCGGCTACCTGGCGCGCGCGCGCCGCCAGCGACGCATAGCTCAATTCCTCGGCCGCGCCGGCACCGTGCATGCCGAGAGCCGGCCGCCTGCCGAAGCGTGCTGCCCCGTCCTCTGCGAGTAACGCGATATTGCCGTTCTTCATGGCTTCCCACCTCGCTCGATCCGCCGGTCCGGTAACGCCGAACCAGGGTGCAGTCTGGCGGAGGGGGGTGCCTCAGGCCTGATGTCGCCCTGATTTTTCGCTGATGAATGCCCTATTTTTCAGGCGATTGGCGGCGCGGTGACCGTTTTTGCCCAGACGTGGCCGGCCGCCGCGGGGCGCCGGCGGACGCACTGCTGCCGGACGGGGCGACGGCAGGCGCGGTGTTGCGGCGGCCCGGCGGGGCGGTGCAGGATACGGCGATGTCGAAGTTCTACAATCCCGTGCGCCGCCGCAATCTCTACGACCCGGCGGCCGACAGGCCTTTCCGGATCAGCCGCTCGAAGATCGACCTGTTCGTCGAGTGTCCCCGCTGCTTCTACGTCGACCGGCGCCTGGGCACCGGCCGGCCGCCCGGCTTCCCGTTCAACCTGAACAGCGCCGTGGATGCGCTGCTGAAGACCGAGTTCGACGTGCATCGCGCCGCCGGCACCGCGCACCCGCTGCAGCAGGCCTACGGCCTCGACGCCATCCCGGCCGCGCATGCAGAGATCGATGCCTGGCGGGAGAACTTCAAGGGCGTTACGTTCCATCACGAGCCCACCAACCTGGTCATTACCGGTGCGATCGACGACCTGTGGATCGACGCGGACGGCAAGTACCTCGTCGTCGACTACAAAGCCACGGCCAAAGCGGAGCCGGTCACGGAGCTGAACCAGGGCTGGCACGCGGGGTACAAGCGCCAGATGGAGATTTACCAGTGGCTGCTGCGGCAGAACGGGCTGGAAGTCTCCGATACCGGCTATTTCGTGTACTGCACGGGGAGGCCGGATGCCGCGGCGTTCGATGCGAGGATAGATTTCGACATCCACCTGATTCCCTACGAGGGGAGCGACGACTGGGTCGAGGGCACGATTCGCGCGCTCCACCGCTGCCTCCGGCAGAACGAGGTGCCCGAGGCCGACGCGGACTGCGACTACTGCGCCTACGTGGACGCCGTCAATCGCGTGACCGGCGCGACGCTGCTCCGGTAACGTCGGGCCGGTGGTTTGGCCAGGGGCCCGACCGCGTTGATCCCGCTAGCCCTGCGGTCTCCGCGAGACTTCCCGGCGCCAGGTTGCGGGAGGTACGCCAAACTCGCGCTTGAATGCGCGATTGAAGGCGGCCTCCGATTCATAGCCGACGTCGAACGCGATACGCGCGATCGAGTCCTTGCCATGCCGCAGTTTTTCGGCGGCAACCTGCAGGCGTTGACGGGCGACGTAACGCATCGGCGGCTCCCCGATGAGGCGCGTGAAGCGATCCGCGAACGCCGATCGCGACATGCCGACTTCCGCGGCCAGCTGTTCGGCCGTCCAGTGGCGCCTCAATTGCGTGTGCACCAGGGCCAGGGCTGACGCGATTTTCGGATCCCGGAGTCCATCCTGCCAACGGCCGGGCCCCGGCGGCAGCGAGGCAACAAACCGGCTGATCGTCTCCTTGAAGAGGAGTTCGGCAAGCCGCGTCAGCATTTCCGGGGACCTCACCGTACCGGCGGCCATCTCGCGGGCCTCCAGTTTGAACGAGCTCTCGATCCAGGCACCGAGCGCCTCTTCCTCGATTTTCACCTTCAGCACCGGTGGCAGCATGGACAGCAACGGGTCCTTGGCGCGATCCGTGCCGAGAAAACCACAGATCACCTGCGTTTCCTCGCCGCCGCCGCCGTAACGGATTTGGGCGAGCCCGCCATCCTTACCGGGCTTGATCAGGCTGTCAGCATCGACGGCGGGGATATCCAGGCGATTGCCGAGACGATGAACGTCATTCCGGGGTAACAGAACGATCTCGCCGCGATCGACCGGGACAGGCGGATGATCATCGACCTCGAGCTGCAGCCGGCCACGGCTGACGTAGTGAAACGCGACAATGCTGCGGGGCGCCGGCACGTACCGGCTGCAGTCCTCCGGGCTCACCCTGGCAGTGACGCACCAGGGCGCGGTGAACTCGGCGTCGAGAAAAATGCCTCCGGTCAGGTGCATCTCCTCTACCAGGACAGCGAGCTTGTCCATGAGTTTTCTCCCGTCCCCCATCCGGCGTTCCGGTCAAAAGAACCGGCGGCCCGGTCATTCAAGCGACCACGAGAACGCCCTAGATTAGCACCTGGGCGGCAACGCGGGTGACCGCGAGGTCACCGGCAAGTCATTCAGAGGATGACGGGCAATGATGAAAGATCAATATGGCTACGAGGTCAGCGGTGGTTCCGCGGAAGCGGTGATGCTGTACGACCAGGCGATCGGCGCATTCAACCTGTACCGTGGCGATCCGGTCGGTTTGCTGGACCAGGCTGCGTCTGCGGCGCCGGGCTTTGCAATGGCACACATAGCCAGGGCGCATATGTTTGCAACGACGTCGGAACCCGGCGCGCTGGTCCAGGCAAGAAGCCTCGTCGATACGGCTCTCGATCTGCGCCTGACCGAGCGCGAGCGTTCGCACGTCGAGGCGTTGCAGCGGCTGTTCGCGGGCGAGTGGTCGGGGGCGGCACTGCTGCTGGATCGGCACAACGCCCGGTACCCGCACGATCTGCTGGCGCTGCAGGTGGGACACCTAATCGACTTCTTCCGCGGCAATGCCCGAAACCTGAGGGACCGCATCGCGCGGGTACTGCCGGCCTGGTCCGAGGACATCCCCGGGTATTCGATCCTGCTCGGAATGTATGCATTCGGACTGGAAGAGTGCGGTGAATACCGGCGTGCCGAAGATACAGGTCGGCGCGCCGTCGGACTGCAGCCTTTCGACTGCTGGGCACACCATGCGGTCAGTCACGTGATGGAAATGCAGGGTCGGGCTGAGGACGGCATCGGCTGGATGATTGCGCGCGAACCCTACTGGTCCGGCGACGACAATGCCTTCAAGGTACACAACTGGTGGCACCGGGCGCTATTTCACCTGCATCTCGGCCAATACGACGCGGCGCTGGCGCTGTACGACGGCTCGGTGCGGGAGGGCCGAAGCGCACTCGCGCTGGATCTCGTCGACGCGGCGTCATTGCTGTGGCGCCTGTCGTTGTCCGGCGTCGACGTCGGCAATCGGTGGCTGGAGGTCGCGGATGCCTGGGAACAGCACGCTGACGGTATGACCTATGCCTTCAACGACTGGCATGCGGTAATGGCATGGCTCGGTGCCGGTCGGTCGCGGAACGTCGATGAGCTGATTTCACTGCTGCGGAGATCTGCGGCAGCAGAATCCGAATCGAGTCGATGGATACGCGACGTCGGCCTGCCGCTGATCGAGGGTTTCCGCGCGTTCTGGCACGACGACTATCAGGCGACGCTGGACTCGCTGCTCCGGGTGCGCCACATCGCGAACGCTTTCGGTGGCAGCCATGCGCAGCGTGACGTCATCGACTGGACGCTGGCCGAAGCCGCGATACGTGCAGGCGACGACGAACTGGCAACGGCGCTGGTCAACGAGCGCCTGGCGCAAAAGCCGCATAGCAGTATCAACATGGAATTCCTGTCGCGCACCAGGCGATCAACGGCTGGACAACCGCCTGTTGCGCTGCTTCGAGGTGCGCCGAGATGAAGAACCTTGCGATTGTCGTGCGCGACGATGCCTACGACAAGTTGTTGACGCCGCTGACATTCGCCTACACGCAGGCGAAGAACGGCGTAAAGGTGGACATGCTGTTCCTGCTGTGGGCGGTGCGTGCGCTGACCCGCGAAGGTGCTGCTGCGATCCGCATTGACGGCCGGCATGCCGAGGACGAGCAGTGGCTGCGCGATAAGTTGAAAGCCGATGGTGAGCCTGTCGAGATCGAGGATTTCCTGAACGTGCTCGCCGAGACCGGCAATGTGAACCTGTACGGCTGCAAATACGCCGCAGCCACCTTCGACGTGACCGATGACGAGCTGATGGCATGCTCGAGCGGCATAGTCGACCCGGGCTGGTTCCTCGCCGAGAAAGCGAGCAAGGCCGATCACTGTCAGTACTTCTAGGCTAAGAACAGAGGTTCGGGATCATGCAGCGGGAACGCATCGAGCTTGGTGCGCTGTTGGCCGAGATCGTCGGTGCCGTCGCGGTCGTAATTTCGGTCGTCTACCTGGCGATGCAGATCTCCGACAACACCAGTGAACTGCAGAGTCAGGGACACTTCCATGCGCTGTCGCTGGCACAAAGACCGCTCGAACTGCTCATCGCAGATCCCGAGCTTGCAGACATCATCGAGACCGGCTACTCGGCGCCGCGGCAATTGTCACCGTCGGACTGGCACCGCTTCGCGATGTACCAGACCATGGCCTTCAATGCCTGGGAGTTTCTCTACTATGCGAACCGGTCCGGCTCGATCCCGGTGAACCTGTGGGTCGGCGCGGATGCGTACTACCGTGAGCTCATCAGGACCAAACCGGCGCTGCGGCAATTCTGGGCCGAGTACGAACACATTTTCGATGAACCGTTTCACCTCTACGTGGAGAGCGTGTTCCAGCCCGTACTGGCAAGTTGCTGAGCGCGCCGACGCTGCCGGCATCCCCACAAGGAAAAGGTCATCCGGCCCGCTGGCCCGGAGCTGCTGACAATCCTGAACGTCGCTCAATCCGTATCGGTACCGCGTTCAGCGCGAGGAGCATGGTTGACAACCCGGTGTCGAGTAGCCCACACAGGCGAATCGCATTCACCAGCGGATTCGGATGTTTGTAGCGGCGTCCCACGATGGCGGCGAGGGATGCGAAGCCGGCGCGCGCGACGCCTGTTTCCGCGACGCTCAGCAGAATGCCTGTCTCGTCCTCATGTCCGAGGCCTCGACGCGGTCAATCGGGTGCCTGGCGCGAACCTGCGCCGGCGACGTCGAGCCGTTCCTTCAGCGCCGCCACTTCGGCTTCCAGCGCGCTGACGCGCTCCGCCAGTTCGGCGATGCCGGTGCGCGGGGAGGGGGCGCGCGGCGCCGCCTGCCGGCTGGCCGTATCGGTCCGCGACTCGATGTCGACCGGTCCGGAGAAAAGCTGCGCGTATTCCGCGTCGCGCCGCCCGGGCGTCCGCGGCAGCTTGACGACGATCGCGCCGCGCTCGTGCTCCATCAGCCCGGCCAGCGTCCGGGCGACCGCGTCATTGTCCGCGAATTCGTGCAGCCTGCGCGTATTGGCGCGCAGCTCGCCCGGGGTCTGTGGCCCGCGCAGCAGCAGCGCGCAGACGACGGCGAGTTCGTCCCCGCCGAAGTGGTAGTCGCTGTAGCGCGTATTGCAGAGTCGCTGCGAGTACTTCTCGACGCTGCTGCGGAAATTCTCGTCGACGCGCAGCAGGCTCTTCTGCTCGAGCTGGCGACAGGCACGCTGCACCTCGCCCTTGGTCAGGTTCATGACCGGGTTGCGCGCGGACTTCTGGTTGCAGGCGTTCGTCAGCGCATTCAGCGTCAGCGGGTACTGGTCGGGGGTGACCAGTGATTTCTCGATCAGGCAGCCGATGATGCGGGTCTCCTCGGCACTGAGTTCTGGCGGCATCGTTGACTTTCCGGGCGGCTCGACGGAATCGCGCGCAGGATAGCAGCCCCGGTCCGCGCTGGCGCGGTATTTTCGCAGACGGGCCGTTCAGCCGACGATCACCGCGGGCCGGCCGTTAGCGGATGGCAGCGACCAGCCCCTCGCAGGCGGCCAGGGACAGGCCCGAATTGCGCGGTTCGTAGCGAGTCGGATTGTCGCCGGCCGGCGCCTCGCTGCCGTCGCCGACGACGGCCGAAGCGCGGCTGAAATCCTGCGACGCGGTGTTCTCGCCGGGCAGGGCGATGCAGGGCAGGCCGGCCGCGATCGCTGCCTCGACGCCCGAATCGCTGTCTTCCAGCGCGAAGGCGTGACCGGCCGTGACACCGAGCAGGGTGAGGCACCGGCTGTAGACCTCCGCGTCGGGTTTCGGCCGCTCCACGTCGTCGCGGTGCAGCACAACGTCGAACAGCCGACTGTCGAGCGGGCTCGAGTCGAGCAGCGCGTGGATGTTCTGCGAGGACGTCGTCGAGGCGATGGCGACCCTGACGTCGCTGCTGCGGGCCTGGTTGATCAGGCGTCGCACGCCGCCACGCACCTCGAGACGGCTTTCGCCGAGCGCCTCACGGAACAGTTCGGTCTTGCGCGCATGCAGCGACCCCACCAGCTCATCGCCCGACGCGGCGAGCGGGCGCCTGCTAACCTAGCTGCGCGCCCCGGCGGCGTCGTGCTTCAGGCGCATGACCTTGCCGCGATTGACGTACAGCAGGTCGCTGATCTTCAGCACGAGCGAGTCTTCGTGCTTGCTCAGCCGGCCGTCGGCGTATGCGACCTTCCAGAGCAGGGCGACGACGTGCGCTTTCTCGTCCTCGGACAGGTTGCTGTGCAACAACTTCGTGAAGCGGCTGATCTCGACGAGTTCCTCGGCTTCCTCGTGAGCGGCCGTTGCGAGATCGCTGGCCTCGTCCGCGGACAGGTCGAAATGGCTGCGGATCAGGTCGAGCAGCAGGTCGAACTCGCTCTCGTGAAAGTCGTTGTCCGCGCGCGCGACATCGATCAGCAGCACGGCCGTCGCCATACGGATGGCGTGCTCGCGCTGCTCGGAATCCTGCTCTCGCGAGGCGCTGGAGGACAGGGCATTGCTGACATGATCGACGAGGCGCTTGAGCATGGGTTCTCCGGTTCGCGAGCCGTATCTTACTGGGGCCGTTCGCACGGCGTCGAGCGCCGGGACGGCGTGCCGCCGTCGAGGGCAGGGACCGGGCAGGAGATCCGTCCGCGCCTCGCGCCCGGTCGGGCCGCGGCGTCGGGGCCACCGATCGTCGCGCAGCCGGCCGGCCGGCGATCAGCGCGGCGCGTCCCAGCTGGCGGCGAACTGCAGCGGCTCGGCGGCCTGGACGGAGACCACCTTGTCGCCGCGGCTCGCTTCCCCGCTCATCGCCACGTGCCGGGCGATCGAGAACTTGTCCTGGACCTGGGTCACTTCCACCTCGCCGATCGTCGTCATGCTGCCGCCGAGCGATATGCCCGTCTCGGGGTCGATCAGTTCCTCGCCGAGCTTCACGACTTTGAGCCGGTCGCCGACATTGACGGCGTCCGCTCCGAGATTGATGTACATCTGCGACGGGTCGGCCTTGACGACGGAACCCTCGGCCGGCCGAGCGCCGATCTGCTTGACGAGTTCGAAAACGCCCTCGTTGATGCCGGCGATCACGGCCTGGCCGATCGGCGTTTTCGAGTAGCTGGACAGGAAGCCGCCGAGCGCGATGTCGCTGCCGAAGCCCACGCCCCCGAAGGCGATATTCGTCTCGGTGATGATGCTCTCGATCTGCTTGGTGAACGTGATCTCGCTGGTCTCGGCATCGATCAGGCGGATATTGAGCCCGACGCGACCTTCGCTCTTGCCCGCCTTGATGCCGCCGAGCAGCGGCACGCGGTTCCTGAGCAGCCCGCCGACGCCGCCCTTTTTCCCGGAGGTGTTCGACTCGTAGTCGGTGACGACGACCTGTACGAGATACTGGGCGCCGAGCACGTTGCCGGTCGCCGCGGCGGACGGCTGGGCGACGCGACCCGACGAGGCCAGGTCCTGTTCGCCCAGCACGCTTCCGAGTTCGGTGCGTTCGACGAGCCGGAAGCGCTTCGTCTGTGCCAGCGAGTCGATCACGATGGCCTCGATGCCGTTGACCGGCACACCGGTGGACGACGACGAGTAGTCGACGTCCCCCATCGAGCTCGAGATCGTGAAAGAGCTGACCGCGCTGTTGTTGTCGACCGGCAACACGCCCAGTCGCGCGCGGGGGCCGGCGTAGTCGCCCCATTCGATGCTGAGCAGGTACTTCGTGTCGATGTCGTCAACCCGTTCCGGCAGCGGCGCGCGGCCTTTTTCGCCGACGGAGTAGGCGACGTAGTCGGCACCGAGGGCCAGCCCGGGCAACAAAATAGAAAAAACCGTAAGTAGTGAGCACAAGGTTTTGAAAATATTCATTTTATCTCACCTTATTCTTGGTATGCGGGGGGGCTCGCTGGAAGCGGCACGGTGCGTCGCCCTCGCCCGTCCCGAATTCTGCCACAAACGGGCGCCGCCGCCGACGCTGGCGCCGTTTTTTCCCGGCCGTCCCGATCCGGGTAGAATCGAGGCTTGCGCAGGCGAGCGCGGCGGCGGCAGGCATCGACGTCGGCTGAGATCAGCGAGCGATTGCAGGATTCCCGGGCATCAAAGGATCGAGGACCGACCATGACCATCATTACCGCCGAGATGGAGGCCGAGCTGCTGCGCCTTTTTAATCGCTTCGATGTGGACGGGAGCGGCTTCATCGAGGAACGGGAATTCGGGCTCATCCTCGACAGCCTGGGCTACGACGACAGCGCCGAGGTGCGCAGCCTCGAATTCGCCGCTATCGACGAGGACGAGGACGGCCGGGTTCGCTTCGGCGAGTTCGCGAACTGGTGGCTCGACAACCCCTGAGATGCGGCTGACGCCGCTCCCGCGGCTTACCGCGGAGCCGCCCGCGAATGAGCGGCGGGCCTGACGGCAGAACCGGCCGCGCGAGCAACGCCACGATTCACTGGAGATTGGCCCGTGCGAGCGGCTTCGGCCGCCGTTCCCCGGGCCGGTAGCGTTCTTCCGCGCGCGCCTCGACGTCCTCCCGGTAGTAGGCCACGTCCTTGAATTCGCGATTGACGTAGGGTTCCGCCTGGTCGTCGAAGTGCGGCGAGGCGGGGTCGTTGCTCTGGCCGCCCGCGAGGATGGATTTCGCCCGCACGCGGTCACCGAATTCGACCGCCGCGACGAAGCTGTTGCCGCGGTAGCCGTAGATCCGTTTCGTGTCGCCGAATCGCCGGGCCCCGAACGCGGCGAGCGCGCCCCAGCGAGCCGTCGCCATCGGCACGGGCAGGCTGGGCTCACTGTCATCGAAACCCGCGTCGATGTCCCCGGACAGCCGCTGGAAACGGTTGATCTCGCCCCAGGGGATGTTCCAGCTCCCGAAATCGGCTTCGAGCATGGCGACGGTTTCGGCGAAGATCTCGAGCCGCTCCGCTGGCGGTGACCCGGTGCCGAAGTAGTTCACGCGCTCCATGCCGTTCAGGTCGAGCGGGTTATCGCCCTGCTCCTCGTAGCGCATGCCGTAGAAATGCGCGAGGGACATCGCCGCCGAATCGAGCGTCACGTTCAGGTCCCAGCGGCGCAGCGCGTCGATCGGGCCGGCCAGCGCCGGGTCCGGCTCCGCGGCGCTGTCGTAGGCCTCGATCAGGCCGGCGATCAGCTTCTCGAAGCCGGGCAGGTACGGGTCGTAGGCGAGGTCGAGCAGCTCGTCCAGCGACAGGTCGTCGACGCCGGCCAGCACCCGCTGCGCGTGGATGCCGCGAAAGTTCTCCGGATCGGGCGCCATGTACGAAGGGTAATCCTCGCGCTTCGGGCTGAATTCCTGCGCGGCCGTGAACGGCGTCGAGTTGGCGTTCTGTATCCAGCCGTTGGGGGGATTCAGGATCGTGACGGTCTCGTCCACCGTGTGCAGGCCCTGCCAGTCGGTGGCCGGGTTGCTGCCGTCCACGGGCTTCGAGTAGTCGA
>JBFJUJ010000008.1:0-27673 GCA_041624755.1 Woeseia sp.
TACACTGCCCAGGCGGGCGAGCTGGTCAGCATCACGCTCAGCGAAACCTCGAACTGGGGGTCCTCGTTCAACGATGCGCGCGCGACGGTGCTGACACCCGCCGGCGACGTCCTGATCGTTTTCGACTCCGAAGGTCAGCAGAACGTAACTCTGCCCGATGCCGGCACCTACCAGATTCGCATCAATGCGAACAACCTCGTCAGCACGGGCTCCTACAACCTGGGTGTCGAATGCATCCTGCCGGGCCCGAGCCCCGATTTCGTGTCGCTGAGCTGCGGCGACCTGACGTCCGATTCCATCGACGCGCCTGCCGACGTCGACCTGTTCGCCTTCACGGGACAGGCCGGGAACCTCGTGTCGCTGACCATCAGCGAAACGTCGAACTGGGGATCCTCGTTCAACGATGCACGGGCAACGCTGTTCTCGCCGACCGGCGTCATCGTCAGCACGTTCGACTCGGAGAGCCAGCAGAACATCGTGCTGCCGGAAAACGGCACGTACATCGTTCGCGTAAATGCGAACAACCTGCTGAGCACGGGCTCGTACAACCTGGGGATCGAATGCATCCAGCCCGTGCCGAGCCCGGATACGGTGCCGCTCGCCTGTGGCGACCTGGCGTCCAATGCGATCGACGCGCCGGCGGATGCGGACCTGTTCAGTTTCGACGGCCAGGCGGACGACCTCGTGACGTTGACGCTCAGTGAAACGTCGGCCTGGGGTTCGTCGTTCAACGACGCTCGCGCGACGGTGTTTTCGCCGGCGGGCGACGTGCTGCTCGTGTTCGATTCCGAGAGTCAGCAGAGCCTGACCCTGCCGGAGGACGGAACCTACATCGTTCGCGTGAACGCCAACAACCTGCTCAGCACGGGGTCGTACAATCTCGGCATCGAATGCGTGCTGCCGGTGCCGAGCCCGGGCACGGTGCCGCTTGCCTGCGGCGACCTTGCGTCCGACGCCATCGACGCGCCCGCGGATGTCGATCTGTTCACGTTCGCCGGTCAGACCAATGACCTGGTTGCCCTGACGGTCAGCGAGACGTCAGACTGGGGTTCGTCGTTCAACGATGCGCGGGCGACGGTGGTGACGCCGACCGGGAACCCGCTGGCCGTGTTCGATTCGGAGAGCCAGCAGGTGCTGACATTGCCGGAGAACGGCATTTACACGGTTCGTGTCAACGCCAACAACCTGCTGAGCGTCGGTTCGTTCAACCTCGGCTACGAATGTATCCTGCCGGTCCCGAGCCCGGATGTCGTAGCTCTCGCAGCCGGCGACCTTGCCTCCGACGCGATCGTGGCGCCGGCCGACGTGGACCTGTTCACGTTCAACGGCCAGCCTGGCGATGTCGTGTCATTGACGATCAGCGAAACGTCGAACTGGGGCTCGTCCTTCAACGATGCGCGGGCCACCGTGACCACGCCATCGGGTGGCGAGCTCATTATTTTCGATTCCGAGAGCCAGCAGCTCGTGACGCTGCCGGAAGCGGGCACCTACACGATCCGCGTCAACGCCAACAACCTGCTCAGCACCGGCTCGTACAACCTCGGTCTCGAAGCCATCCTGCCGGCGGCGAGCCCGGACGCCGTGCCGATCGCTGCCGGTGACCTGCTGTCGGATGCGATCGCCGCCCCCGCCGACGTGGACCTGTTCACGTTCACCGGCCAGGCCGGCGATATCGTGACCCTGACGATCAGTGAAACGTCGAACTGGGGCTCCTCGTTCAACGACGCGAGGGCCACCGTGATTACGCCGTCCGGTGGCCAGCTCCTCTTCTTCGACTCGGAGAGCCAGCAGGTCCTGACGCTGCCCGAAACGGGCACCTACACGATCCGCGTCAATGCGAACAACCTGCTCAGCACCGGCTCCTACAACCTCGGGCTCGAAGCCATCCTGCCCGTGGCGAGCCCGGACGCCGTGCCGATCGCTGCCGGTGACCTGCTGTCGGATGCGATCGCCGCCCCCGCCGACGTGGACCTGTTCACGTTCGCCGGCCAGGTCGGCGATGTCGTGACCCTGACGATCAGCGAAACGTCGAACTGGGGCTCCTCGTTCAACGACGCGCGGGCGACGGTTACCACGCCGTCGGGTGTCCAGCTCATCCTGTTCGATTCAGAGAGCCAGCAGGTCGTGACGCTGCCCGAAACGGGCACCTACACGATCCGCGTCAACGCCAACAACCTGCTCAGCACCGGCTCGTACAACCTGGGCCTCGAAGCCATCCTGCCCGTACCGAGCCCGGGCGCCGTGTCGATCGCCTGCGGCGATACGGCCTCCGACGCCATCGACGCGCCCGCCGATGTGGACCTGTTCACGTTCGCAGGGCTGGGCGGGGACACCGTGACCTTCGTTCTCACCGAGACGTCGGACTGGGGTTCGTCGTTCAACGATGCGCGTGCGACGATCTTCGGCCCGACCGGGACCCAGCTCGGCCTGTTCGACTCCAACGGCCAGCTGCCCGTCCTGTTGCCGCAGGACGGCAGCTACGTCATTCGGGTCGCTGCGAACAACCTGCTCAGCACGGGTAGCTACGATCTCGGCGTGCAGTGTCCGTGATTTTCGTTGTCGCCGTGGGTTTGAAGAAGTACCCGGAAATTGCTGGCAAAGAAATCACGAGTGTCCAGGCAGCGGGGGACAGGTTCATGAGGCCTGACACCTGGGCTCACCGGCGCCAGTGATCTGTGCTGCCGTTGCCGTCAATGCAAGACCAGTGTCAGACGCTGCCGGCAGCCGGTGCTGCGCAATCTCAGTTGGCGTTCGCGCTCCTCGCAAAGTTGTTGGACTAGAGGCCAGGCGGAAGTCCTCCGTCGGGAACGCCGGCGCCCCTGATCGAGGCGATCAGCTTAGGCTTCTCCGGCGAGCCCGGATGCCGTAGCAAGCGTACGGGATTTGCCCTGAATATACCCGCGCTGTCCTTCAATTCGGCCAAGAGCCGACCATTCTAAGTCAGTCAACAAGCCAACTTGTTGTTCTGAACAGTTGGAATGCCAATATTCCTGTCGAGAGCTGCCGAAGACGGCAAGCTCTCGCGCTGATTAGGTATCGCACTAGTGAGCCAAGTGCGGACCGTAGGCTAGTTGATCCTGAACGTACCCGGGGCGAAATGTGGGGCACCGAACGGGTAAAATTCGATGATGCCGCTCATGTGTACATTTCGTCCTTGCAACTCCGCGAAATGTTCAAACGCCCCATGAACGCCGCCATTCATGCGGTACTTGCCGTTTGCAAGGCCCGTCACGCCCTGGTCATCCCCCCACAGCAGTACATCACCGTGCAGTAGCTCCTGGGTCTCGAAGTTGAAGCTCATCCACTCATAGATTACCCAGACCTCACCAAAGAAAACGACCTTACCAACGAATGGATCGACAAATGGCTTCCCCGTGCCGATATTGAAAAAGGCCATCCCGTACTGAACACCGTCGATTGTAACGGTCCCGACCCAGTCGGGGATGACGGGATTCGGTCCCGGCCAGCCCAGATTGAATTCCAGGTCCATCTCGCCGTAGAGCGGTTGCTCGGCGTGTGCAGTGAGTGCCGGTGTCAACAGAAGCGCGAATACGATTAATAGAGATCCCAAGCGATTCATCTCGTTCACCCCTCAAAACTGAAGCTGTCTGAATTACCGTCAGCAGCCCGGCGATCTTGGTGCCCTCCGTGGCGTCAGAGCGTCGGGGAGGAAGCGAGGACCCGTGGCTTTGCGCGCTTAACTTTCGTCAAGTTTGCTTTTTCCGGATGTAATTAAGACTTATGCGACAATCGCAAAGCCGCGTCAATTCGGAGAAATACTTAAAATCGCAGTGTCGGCTTCGTGTCATTTGCTGCTGCCCGCGACGAAAGTTAGCAAGCGGCAGCTATGAGCGGTATAGCGGAATCCCGTGCCGATTTTTCCGCTGCCGCCTAGCCATAGGTATGCCGCAATTTTGCGGTGACTAATTGCTGCATTTCTGCAAGATAACATCGTGAGATTTTCGCAAATGCCTGTTCAGCATGGGAGTGCGATTCGAAAACCTCGCATAAAAAGTCTGCTGGATATCTTGAATGGCCATGAAGGCGACGGACCGGGTCGGTCTGGCGACACGTCTTCGCCGCGTGCAATCAGACGGGCGAGGCGGACTAAAGCGCGGAGGCATCTCCGCTTTCACAATCTACAGCCGCCGCACTGCCCGATCGAGCGTCTCGAAGCTGTAGCCGAGCGGGCGCTCGTCACTCGCCGGGAATTCCTCGATGTCGGTGACGCGCCACTCGGACAGGTCGAGCGCCGGGAAGAACGCATCTCCTTCGGGCGAGGCGTGCACGCGCGTCAGGTAGATGCGATCCGTCTGCGGCAGGAGTTGCCGGTAGATGCGGCCGCCGCCGATGACCATGACCTCGTCCGCGTCCGCCGCGGCGGCCAGCGCGGCGGCCGGCGACGCGAAAACGTGGCAGCCCTCGGCGCGGTAGTTCGGTTGGCGGCTGATGACGAGGTTGCGGCGGCCGGGAAGCGCCCTGCCGATGGATTCGTGCGTCAGTCGCCCCATCAGTATCGGTTTGCCCATCGTCAGGCTGCGGAAGCGCCGCAGGTCGTCGGGCAGATGCCACGGCAGTTCGCCACGCAGGCCGATGACGTTGTTCGTCGCGGCCGCGACGATCATTGAGACCCGCACTCCTGGCGCCTAGACGGCGACCGCCGCCCTGATGTGCGGGTGCGACTCGTAGTTCAGGATCTCGAAATCCTCGTAGCGGTAGTCGAAGATGCTGTCCGGACGGCGCTTCAGTGCCAGCGTCGGCAACGGCAGCGGCTCGCGCGCGAGCTGCTCGTCGGCCTGCTCGAGATGGTTGAGATAGAGATGGCAGTCGCCGCCGGTCCAGATGAACTCGCCGACCTTGAGATCGGCCTGCTGCGCGATCATGTGGGTGAGCAGCGAGTACGAGGCGATGTTGAACGGCACGCCGAGGAAGATGTCCGCGCTGCGCTGGTAGAGCTGGCAGGACAGGCGGCCGTCGGCGACGTAGAACTGGAACAGGCAGTGGCAGGGCGGTAACGCCATGCGGTCGAGCTCCGCCGGGTTCCACGCGGTCACCAGCAGCCGGCGCGAGTCCGGGTCGCTGCGCAGGCGCTCGACGACGTCGGCGATCTGGTCGATCGTGCCGCCGTCGGCGGCCGGCCAGCTCCGCCACTGCACGCCGTAAACCGGGCCCAGCTCGCCGTCCTCGTCCGCCCATTCGTTCCAGATCGAAACGCCGTTGTCCTGCAGGTAGCGGATGTTGGAATCGCCGCTCAGGAACCACAGGAGCTCGTGGATGATCGAGCGCAGGTGCAGCTTCTTGGTCGTGACCATCGGGAAGCCGGCCGCCAGGTCGAAGCGCATCTGCAGGCCGAACAGGCTCAGCGTGCCCGTCCCGGTGCGGTCCTCCTTGCGCGTGCCGTGCTCGCGCACCTCACGCATGAAATCGAGGTATTGCTTCATGTCAGGCCGTCACCCCCTGCGACTCCCGGCGCCGATAGGCCAGCCACAATAATACCGCACCGAGCAGTATCATCGGCAGCGACAGGAGCTGCCCCATCGTGACCCAGTCCAGGGCAAGGTAGCCCAGGTGGGCGTCCGGCACGCGGTAGAACTCGACGAAGAAGCGGAACGCGCCGTAACCGATCAGGAACACGCCCGACACGGCGCCCCGCGGGCGGTCTTTTGCCGAGAACAGCCACACGATCGCGAATAGCGCAAAGCCCTCGAGCGCCGATTCGTAGAGCTGCGAGGGATGCAGCGCCTGGCCGTCGACGTTGAAGCTCCACGGCACGTCGGTCGGCTTGCCCCACAGCTCGCCGTTGATGAAATTGCCGATGCGGCCGAAGCCTAAGCCGAGCGGCGCGAGCGGCGCGACGAAATCCCCCATGTCCCAGAAGCGCCGGCCGAGCTTGCGACCGAACAGCCACAGCGCGCCCATGACCCCGGCCAGCCCGCCGTGGAACGACATGCCGCCCTCGGTGATCTTGAAGAGGTACAGCGGATCGCTCAGGAGCTGCTCCCAGCCGTAGACGAGGCAGTAACCGAGCCTGCCGCCGATGATGACGCCGAGCATCGAGTAGAAGATCAGGTCGTCGACCTGTTCCGGGCGCACGGCCGCCCAGGGTTTCGCGGCGCGTCTCCGGGCCAGCCACCAGGCGAGGACGAAGCCGATGACGTACATCAGCCCGTACCAGCGGATCTTGACGAAGCCGATCGTGAAAATGACCGGATCGATTTCCGGGTAGGTCAGCATGGAGCGGAAGCTTGCCTGTCCGCGATCCCCGAGTCCAGCGGCCACGGTCGGCGCAGGCGGCTTTTCGGTATAGTGGCGTATTCCCGACGCCGGCCGCGGAAATCGCGGCCCGGCACAGCCCGACCGCAGCGATGAGCGAAGCGACAAACCGACTCGGCCGCGAGACCAGCCCCTACCTCAGGCAGCACGCGGACAATCCCGTGGACTGGTATCCCTGGGGCGACGAGGCGTTCGCGGCAGCGCGCGAGCGCGACGTGCCGGTGCTGCTGTCGATCGGCTATTCCGCCTGCCACTGGTGTCACGTCATGGCGCACGAGTCCTTCGAGCACGAAGACACCGCGCGCGTCATGAACGAGAAGTTTGTCAACGTGAAGGTCGATCGCGAGGAGCGGCCGGATATCGACCGCATCTACCAGACCGCCCACCAGCTCCTGACGCAGCGGCCCGGCGGCTGGCCGCTGACGATGTTCCTGGATCCGGCCGACCAGCGGCCGTTCTTCGGCGGCACCTATTTTCCGCGCGACTCGCGCTACGGCATGCCCGCCTTCGTCGACCTGCTGGCGCGGGTCGCGGAATTCTTCAGGAACCAACGTGACGACGTCGAGCAGCAGTCTGCGCAGCTCGCCGGGATTTTCGCGACGCTCGAATCGCGCCAGGCGGCCGCCGTCGCGGCGCTCGACGCGAGCCCGCTGGCCGCGGCCAGGAAATCGTTCGACGAACAGTTCGACCGCGACTACGGCGGCCTCGGCGACGCACCCAAGTTTCCGCACGCGGCCGTCCTGGAACGCTTGCTGCGCCACTGGCGCGCCAGCGCGCACGAGGCGGAGCCGGACGTGGGTGCGCTCTACCTCGTCTCGCTGACACTCAAGCGCATGGCCGACGGCGGCATCCGCGATCACCTCGGCGGCGGTTTCAGCCGCTACTCGGTCGATCGCTACTGGCAGATTCCGCACTTCGAGAAGATGCTCTACGACAACGGCCCGCTGCTCGCCGTCTACGCCCAGGCGGCGCTGGCCACGGGTGAAATCGAGTTCCGGCGCGTCGCGGTCGAGACTGCCGAATGGCTGCTGCGCCGCATGCAGGCAGAGGACGGCGGGTTCTACGCGAGTCTCGACGCCGACTCCGAAGGCGAGGAAGGACGCTACTACGTCTGGGAGCCCGACGAGGTGCGGGCTCTGCTTTCGGAACAGGCCTACCCGGTCGTGGCGCGTTACTTCGGGCTCGACAGGGAAGCGAACTTCGAAGGCCGCTGGCACCTGGCGGTGCAGGCCGATGCCGGGGAGCTGGCCCGGGAATTCGGGCTCGGCCGGGGCGAGTTCGAGGCGCTGATCGACGACGCCCGCCGCAGGCTGCTCGCCGCCCGCCAGCGGCGCGTGCCGCCGGCGCGCGACGACAAACGGCTGACGTCCTGGAACGCGCTGGCCATACGCGGCCTCGCCATCGCCGCGCGCGCGCTCGGCGAGCCGCGTTTCACCACCGCGGCCCAGCGAGCGGTCGATTTCATCCGCGAGCGGCTGTTCGTCGACGGCCGCCTGCTGGCCAGCTACAAGGACGGCCAGGCACGATTCCCGGCCTACCTGGACGATCACGCGTTCCTGCTGGACGCGCTGCTCGAGCTGCTGCAGAACGATTGGCGACAGAGCGACCTCGAACTGGCAATCACGCTCGCCGACCTGCTGCTCGCGCACTTCCACGACGCGCAGGACGGCGGCTTCTTCTTCACCGCGGACGATCACGAGCAGCTGATGCATCGCGGCAAGCCGCTCACCGACGAGGCCCTGCCCTCGGGCGCCGGCGTCGCCGCTATCGCGCTGCAGCGCCTGGGCTTCCTGCTCGGCGAAGCGCGCTACCTGGACGCAGCCGAGGGCACGCTCAGGAACGCCTGGGAGGCCCTCACGCAGTTTCCGGAGGCCCATGTCAGCCTGCTGAACGCGCTGGAGGAATATCTCGGGCATCCCGAGATCGTGATCATCCGCGGCGGCGCGGACGAGATCGAGCGCTGGCGCGGCGCCACGTCGCAGATCTATGCGCCGACGCGGCTCGTGTTCGGCATCGATGCCGGCGAGACGGCGCTGCCCGGCGCGCTCGCGGATCGCGCGCCGCGGCCGGGAGGAACGGTCGCCTACCGCTGCACGGGCAGCGCATGCTCGCTCCCGTTCGACAGCCTCGAGGCGCTCGCCCGCGAGCTGCGGGAAACCTGATCGCTCAGTAGGCCCTGAGCGCGGCCCCGGGCCGGGGGACGACCGGCTCGCCGTCGAGATCCGCGAACGTGATCGGCAGCGATTCGAGGCGCATGCCGGCGTTGCGCAGGACCACGAAATGCAGGTGCGGCCCGGTCGAGAATCCGGTGTTGCCGGAATTCGCGATGTACTGGCCGCGTTCGACGCGCTCCCCCGGCTGCACGCGGATCGAATTCCAGTTCAGGTGCGCGTAGATCGCGAACGTGCCGTCGTCGTGGAGTATGCGCACGAGGTTCGCGCGCGCCGACTCGTCGCCGGGCGTGTCGCTGCGCCGAAAATGACTTTCTGCCACCTCGACGACCACGCCGCCGCGCGCCGCGACCACGTTGCTGCCGACGGGCATCGCGATATCCACCGCGTACGCGCTGTCCGGCGTCGTGTGGGTGACCAGCCGCGGCGGCGCCTGCGTAATCCGGTAGCTGACGGCGGACGGGAACGGCGCGCGGTACGGCCTGTCGGGGGCGTGGCGGGCGTCGGGGTCGCCGATGATCCAGGCGAAGCGTTGGCCCACCGTCGCGTCGGGCGCCGGCGCCCCGAGCCTTGTTACGCTCTGCGGCGGCAGCACCCACTCCCGCGCGTCGGCATCGCCCGCGTCGGCGCTGCCGGGCGGCAGCAGCCGCAGCTGCACCGGCGCGTGGATGGTGTTGCGGGCCACCAGCCCGCTCCCGCCGCTACGCTCGAGCGTGACGCTGCCGTTGCCTCCGGTCGCAGGCAGGTCGCGCACCTCGACATCGTCGGCCTCCGCGGGCCGGCGATCCGTGTAGATCCACTCGCCGTCGCTGCCGCGGTACTTGTAGACCGTCTGCGGGAACGCCACCGCGGCCATGCACAGGGCCAGCCCGCCGGACAGGATCGCGAAGCGCCGCGCCTGCATCGCCGGATCGTCAGCCGATGGCGTCTCGCTGCCAGCCCGCGGCGGTCCGGCGAATCTCGTAGGCCGGCCAGTAGTGGTTGTCGGGCTTCAGCGTGATCACCTCGGTCGCCCCGTTCCAGGTAACCGTCTTCAGGCGGACCGACTGCTGGTCGCGCTTGCCGGCGACCACGTCGATGAAGGTCTGCAGGTCCGGCGTCGCCGTCTCGTCGACGGCGACGATGCGGCGGCCCGCGTACAGGCCGTAGCGGGTCGCGGGCGAGCCGTAGCTGAAGAATGCCACGTAGACACCGTCGGGCTCGATACCGCGCTGTACGGCCATCGCGCGGTGCGGGTTCTGCAGCAGCGCTCCCGCCCAGGAGAGCGCGCGCTCGATGCCGGTCCCGTCGAGGGCGACGGTTTCTATCGTGAGTTCGAGGGCCTTGCCGTCGCGCCAGACGGTCGCGACGACCTCGGGCTTCTGCACCGCCCGCTCGAATTCGCGGAAACTGGTAACGATGCTGTCGTCGATCGCGAGGATCATGTCGCCATTGCGCAGCTTCGCGTCGGCGGGCGAGCCGGCGACGATGCGCTGCACGCTCAGCGCGCGGCGCCCCTGCGGGTCGTGGCGCTCGAGCCGTTTGAGCCACTCCTCTTCCAGGCCGAGCTTGCGCGCGGCAAACAGCGGCGCATAGCCGAGTTCGATCTCCATGGAATGGAAGGGTTGCCCGGAGCGCACGACGTCGAGCAGCTCGACCACGAGATCGCTGGCGATGCCGCGATTGAACTGGCCGGATTCGCCACCGCTCTGGAATGCGAAACTCGACCACATAGCCAGTACCGCGCCACGCTGGTTCACGATGACCCCGTCGAATTCGCCCGGGCCGTTCACCAGCGATATGCCTTCGAGGTTGCTGTCGCGAAAGCGCATCGTGCGCGACAGCGGCAGGGTCAGCGGGTCCACCGATGCGACCGTGCTTTCCTGGTGCGCCACCTGGTGATCGGCCTTGAGGCCGACCACCCAGACCTTCTCGCCCGGCGCCAGCCGCCTGGCCGCAAAGCGCGCCGCGCGCACCGGCGTATCGCCGATCAGCGCCGGATCGTAGGAGACGACCGCGAGATTGTGCAGCGGATGGATGAACTCCACCCGTCCGCGCACCTCGAGGGAACCGGCGAAAGTGAGCGCCACGTCGCCCATCGCCACCGGCACGGTGTTGCGATCGACGACGACGAGGCCGCGCTCCGTGTCGACGATCAGGCCGGTGCCGTAGTAATGGCGGTCGGCGACGCCGGACACGGTATACGGCAGGTCGAAGTTGACCATCACCAGCGAGGAGCGAACCGCATTGACACGCAGATCGTCGTGCTCCGTGAACCGCGTGCTGCCGCCGCTCGGAGCGGATTTCTCCGGCCCCGCGCTGAGGGTGCGGCAAGGCCACAGCCCGCTGACGTCGTCGCGGGCGCAGCGTCGCGCCGGGAACCAGGTGCGGTCCATCTGGATCGAGCGCACGATGCTGTTGCGTGGATCCTCGATGGTGGTGAAACGCACGGTCGTGCGATCGCCGTCCGCGAGCCCGTCGAGCTGCGCCTCGAGGTCGTCGAGGCTCGCCACCGGCTCGCCGCCGATCTCGCTGATGACGGCGCCGCGCGGGATCGCTGCGCGCGCCAGCATGTAGCCCGGGTTGGCGACGTAGACGCCCTCGATGGGCTTGTTGTAGTGACGGGCCTGCTGGTAGGACAGGTTGTTGACGATCGCGTCGCCGAATTCGAGGAACTCGTCGGGCGTGATCGCGTGCAGGTCGGTGACCGGCAGCTCGGCAAGGACCTTGCGGCCGCCGCGCTCGAGCTCGACGGCGACGGTTTCGCCGACGCGCTCGTCGAGAATCGACGCGAGCGGTACGAATTCCGTGATCAGCTCACCGTCGACGCGCACGAGGATGTCGCCGGGCTGCAGCGGGCCGTCGGCCGGCGAGGCCGGGATGACCTGCTGCACCGTCAGCATGCCGGTTTGCTGCGGGAAGCGGGCGCGCGCCAGGGCCTCCGTTTCGCGCGTCAGCCCCAGGCGGCCGAGCTCGTCGTAGGTCTGGCGCACGAAGACCGTCTGCAGCGTGCCGCGCGTCACGTCGCTGCCGGCCCGCAGCAGCGTGAGCGCGCGCTCGATGCGGTCGAGCGGCAGGAAGAAGCTGCTGGCGGCGGAATTGTTGGCGCCGGCGTTGAGCGCCACGACTTCGCCCTCGATGTTGACGACCGGCGATCCGGAGGAGCCGCCGGAGGTGCCGGAGGCGGCCTGGAAATAGAAGGTGTTGAAGTCGTTGTACTTGCCGCGACCGTATTCGGGCGCGCGGCGGTCCAGTCGGGCGATCGTGCCGGCCAGTATCGACAGCTGCTCGCCGGCATCGTTGCCGATCACCCGGATCTCGCGGCCGATACCGGCCGCGCCGGGGGCGAGCGGCAGTTCGGCCGGCTCGATGTACTCCAGTTCGGCCGGGTCGTAGCGGAAGAAGCCGAAATCGTGCACCGGGTCGCGATAGATCGGCGTCAGCCGCACCTCCTCGTTGTTCAGGAACACGGCCTCGGCGATGACGGGGCCCGGCGTGACGACGTGGCGATTGGTCAGGATGATGCCGCGTGCGGCATCGACGACGAAGCCGGTGGCCTGTGACGACGAGTTCCATTCCGTGTCGAACGCGCGCGTGCTGTCGACCCGGATCGAAACGACGCCGGTCGAGATGCGCTCCAGGGTGCCGACCCAGGCCGGCTCCTCGGCGAGGGTGCCTGCGGCCGGCGCCAGCAGCACGCAGAGTGCCGCGGCGGAGGTAAGTAGTCTGCTCAGCATAGTCTTCCATTGTACGGGCGATCGTGCCCGGTAAACCGGCGGTCCGTCACGGACCTGTCATCTGGACTGGAATTGGCCGCTCCGGTTCCCCGATCGGCGCCGGGGAGACCCGAATCCGCGCCGCGCGAGGCCCCGCGTCAGGCCGGCCGCCAGGCCAGGTCGAGGTGGCGCGCCGCCCTGACGTCGTCGAGGCGGCGGACCGGCATCGTGAAGGGCGCCTCCTTGTGCTTGCCCGGCTCCTGCCGCGCCTCCTCGACGATCGCGACCATGGCGTCGACGAAGCGGTCCAGCGCCTCCAGGCTCTCCGTCTCCGTCGGTTCTATCAGCAGGCATTCCGGCACCAGCAGCGGAAAATACGTCGTCGGTGCATGGAAGCCGTAATCGAGCAGCGCCTTGGCCAGGTCCATGGCGGTGAGCTGCAGCGTCTTGGCCTCGTTCTTCAGCGTGACGATGAACTCGTGGCTTGCGCGACGGTTCGGGAAAGCCAGCCGGAAGCCCGCCTGCTTGAGGCGCGCCTGCAGGTAATTGGCATTCAGCGTGGCGAACTCGCCGATGCGGCGCATGCCGTCGCGGCCGACCATGCGCATGTAGACGTAGGCTCGCAGCAGGACCCCGGCGTTGCCCATGAAGCCCGAGAGCCGCCCGATGCTCTGCGGCAGGTCGTCCTCGGTCAGCCAGCGGTAGGCCGCGTCGTCGCCGTCACCGTCGCGGCCGACGACCGGCAGCGGCATGAATGGCAGCAGGCGCTTGCCGACACCGACGGCACCGGAACCCGGGCCCCCGCCGCCGTGCGGGGTCGAGAAGGTCTTGTGCAGGTTCATGTGAATGACGTCGAAGCCCATGTCGCCGGGCCGCACCTTGCCGAGGATCGCGTTCAGGTTGGCGCCGTCGTAGTACAGCAGCCCGCCGGCACCGCGAACGATGTTCTCGACCTCGACGATCTTGCGCTCGAAGACGCCGAGCGTCGACGGGTTGGTCAGCATGATTCCCGCGGTGCGCGGCCCGACCGCCGCCGCGAGCGCCTCCAGGTCGACGTCGCCCTCGGCGTCCGTCGGCAGCTCGCGAACTTCGCAGCCGCACATCGTCGCGGTCGCCGGATTCGTGCCGTGCGCGGCGTCGGGCACGATGATCTCGTTGCGCTCCGTGTCGCCCCGCGCCTGGTGGTAGGCACGGATCATGGCGACGCCGGCGAACTCCCCCTGGGCGCCGGCCATCGGCGTCAGCGAGACGCCCTGCATCCCGGTCACCGCCTTCAGCATGTCCTGCAGTTCGAACATGCACTGCAGGAAGCCCTGGCCGTGGCTCTCCGGGCCCAGCGGGTGACGACCCGCGAAGCCGGGCAGCAGCGCCAGCGTGTTGCAGGCGCGCGGGTTGTACTTCATCGTGCAGGAGCCGAGCGGGTAGAAGTGCGTGTCGATGGAGAAGTTGAGCTGCGACAGGCGCGTGAAATGACGCACGACCTGCAGCTCGGAAACTTCCGGCAACAGCGGCTCGTCGTCACGCAGCAACCCGGCAGGGATGTCGTGATCCGGGGCTGCGGCCGGCGCCTGCGCCGTTGCCCGGCGCCCGCGGCGCGACTTCTCGAAAATCAGGGGTTCCGTCATCTGTGCTTCCGTTCCTCGTCAGGTCCCGCGACGGTCAGTCGCAGACCAGGTCCATGTCAGCCTCGATGCCGAGGGCGGCGAGAGCCGCTTCGTAGTCGGGCTCGTCCATGATGTTCTCCACGAGTTCGCGGTGCACCACGGTATTGTTTTCGTCCAGCACGACGATGGCCCGGGCGAACATGCCGGCGAGCGGGCCCTCCAGGATCTGCACGCCGTAGTTGTCGCCGAAGCCTGCATGGCGGATCGCCGAGAGTTGCACCACGTGCTTCAGGCCGTGCTCCTTCGCGAAGCGCTGGTGCGCGAACGGCAGGTCGTAGGAAATCATCAGCATGGCGACGTCGTCATGTCCCTCGGACAGCTTGTCGAATGCAACGACGGACTTCGCGCAGATCGGCGTGTCGATGCTGGGGAAGATGTTGAGCACCTTGCGCTTGCCCATCCAGTTCGCCAGCGTCATGTCGCTCAGGTCGGTGCTCACCAGAGACACGTCAGCGGCGCGGCTGCCGATGGCCGGTAGCTCGCCTGCGGTCTCGTAACTGCTCCCGTCGAAGAGGATTTTGTGCATCGATAGACTCCCGCCGCTCGTCAGGCACTTGCCAGGGTTTTTTTCATTGCCGACGCGTAGGCATCGAGGTCGGCATCGGTCTTGGTTTCCGTCGCGCAGACCAGCAGCGCATCGCCGAGTTCCGGATAGCGGCGTGACAGGTCATAGCCGCCGAGCACGCCGTCCGCGGCGAGCGATTCGAGCACCCCGGCTGCCGGCTGCGGCAGCCTGAGCCCGGCCTCGTGGAAATGCGGGCCCTCGAACAGCGCGGTGACGCCGTCGATGGCCGTCAGCCTCTCGACCAGCGCGGCGGTGCGCGCCCGCGACGTCAGCGCGACGCGCTTCAGGCCCTCGTGCCCGAGCAGGGACAGGTAGATGGTCGCCGCAGTCACCAAGAGCCCCTGGTTCGTGCAGATATTGGACGTGGCCTTCGAACGCCGGATGTGCTGCTCGCGAGCCTGCAGCGTCAGCGTGTAGCCGAGCTTGCCGTCCAGGTCGGTCGTGCGCCCGACGATGCGCCCCGGCATCTGCCGCGTCAGCTTCTCGTCGCAGGCCATGAAGCCGAAATACGGCCCGCCCGACGACAGCGGCACGCCGAGCGGCTGGCCTTCGCCGCAGGCGATGTCCGCGCCGAACTGCCCCCAGCGGCCGGGTGCCCTGAGCAGCGCCAGCGACACCGGGTTGACCACGGCGATGACCAGCGCGCCCTGCTCGTGAGCCCAGTCGGTGAGGCGGTCGATGTCCTCGAGCGTGCCGAAGAACGTCGGCTGCTGGATCACGACGGCAACAGGCGGTTCCTCGACCGCGGCCAGCCGGTCGAGATCCGTCGTACCGCGGCTCCCGGCGAGCGGCAGTTCGTCGAACACCAGCCCCTGCGTCCCGGCGATGGCTTCGGCGACGCGGCGGTAGGTGCGATTGACGCCGGCGGCCAGCAGCACGCGCTTCGATTTCGACTTGCGGTTCGCGCGCACCGCCATCAGCGCGGCCTCGGCGAGCGCCGAGGCGCCGTCGTACAGCGACGCATTGCTCGCATACAGCCCGGTCAGCGCCGTTATCATGCTCTGGAACTCGTAGATCGTCTGCAGCGTTCCCTGGCTGGCCTCGGCCTGGTAGGGCGTGTAGGCGCTGTAGAATTCCCCGCGCGTTGCGATATCCCAGACGACGCTCGGGATGTGGTGCTCGTAGGCCCCGGCGCCGATAAAGTTCAGCGGCGAGCCGTCGCGCGCGGCCCGTTCGCGCATCAGGCGCACGATCTCCATCTCCGAGAGCGCGTCCGGCACCCCGTCCAGTCCGTCGATCAGCAGCTCCGCCGGGATCTCGTCGAACAGGTCCTCGATGCTATTGGCGCCTATCGTCTGCAGCATCTGCTGCACTTCGTCGTCAGTGTGGGGTATGAAGGGCATGTATCAGATCCGTTGCGCCTCGCGCCTTGTCGTCCTGTCGCTGCTCGACGTGTCCGGCCGTGCCGGGCTTCCTGTCGGAGCGACGACCGGGCGGACTCTCTGCGCCCGGGGCCGCATCGCCGTCAGTCCTCGAGTTCGTCGAGGAACTTCTGGTATTCGTCCGGCCCCATCGTGTCCACCGCATCGTCGCCGGGCTCCACGCGGACGATCCAGCCGTCGCCGTAGGGGTCGGAATTGATCGTCTCCGGGTCATCGGCGAGCGTCTCGTTGACCTCGATCACTTTACCGGAGACCGGTGCGTAAACGTCCGAGGCGGCCTTCACGGACTCGACCACGGCCATCTCGCTGCCGCTCTCGAGCTCCTGCCCGACCTCCGGCAGCTCTACGTAGACCAGGTCCCCGAGCGCAGCCTGCGCGTGGTCGGTGATGCCGATCGTGAAACTGCCGTCTTCCTCCTTGCGCAGCCATTCGTGCTCGGCGGTAAAAAGCAGATCTCCTGGCAATTCGCTCATGCTTGCGGTCCTTTCTGGTTGTGCATCGTTGGTTGTCGCAGCCGGTTCGCGGGCCCGGCCCGTTCCTGCCTGCCCCTACAACTTTATGCGAGCCTGCCCGTTGCGTACGAACGGCGGCGCGACCAGCCGCACATCGAGGAGCTTGCCGCGCACATCGACCTGCGCCCGATCATAGTCACCGGCCGGCAGGCGTGCCATCGCGATCGAGCGTCCGAGCGTCGGCGAGAAGCCGCCGCTCGTGATCTCGCCCTCGCCGCGGCCCTCGACGAGCACGCGCTGATGATTGCGCAGCACGCCCCGACCCTCGAGCAGCAGGCCGCTGAAGCGCCGTCGCGACGGGTCGGCGCGTTGCGCTTCCAGCGCCTCGCGGCCCGTGAAATCGCGGTCACCGGGCTCCCAGGCCACCGTCCACTCGAGCCCGCATTCCAATGGCGTGATGCTCGAGTCCATGTCGGTGCCGTAGAGGTTCATGCCGGCCTCGAGGCGCAGCGTGTCGCGAGCTCCCAGTCCGCAGGGCCGCACGCCGGCCGCGACCAGCCCCTGCCAGAAATCGGCGGCGCGCGCGGCGGGCATCACGATTTCCCAGCCGTCTTCGCCGGTGTAGCCGGTACGCGCGACGAACAGGTCGTCCGCGGCGAGCGCGCGGAAGGGCTTGAGCGCGAGGGCCTGTTCGCGAATCTCCGCGTCGAGCAACGGGGCCGCGCGCTCGCGCGCGACCGGGCCCTGCACCGCGATCATCGCGAGGTCGGGCTGTTCGGTCACCGTGACCTCGTAGCCCTCGGCCTGCCCGCCGATCCAGTCGAGATCCTGTTCACGTGTCGCGGCATTGACGACCATCCGGTAGCGGTCGTCGGCGAGATAATAGGTGATCAGGTCGTCGATGACGCCGCCGGCCTCGTTCAGCATGCAGCTGTAGAGAGCGCGCCCGGTCTCGCCGAGCTTCGCGATGTCGTTGGCCAGCAGGTGGCGCAGGAAGTCGCGGCAGCCCTTCCCGCGCAGGTCGACGATGGTCATGTGCGAGACGTCGAAGGCGCCGGCCTCACGGCGCACGGCATGATGTTCCTCGACCTGGGAACCGTAGTGCAACGGCATGTCCCAGCCGCCGAAGTCGACGATGCGTGCGCCCGCATCCACGTGTTGTCGATAAAGCGGCGTTTTCAGCCCCATGCCCTGCTCCTCAGCCGGCATTCGCCGGGGTGCATCGACGTCAAACGAAGAGACCATCGGCAGGCGCGCGTCGCGCCGTGTCGATGGCCCCTCTGTCCGATGACCTGAGAGATCTGGCGGGCGACCCCCGCGTACCCCTTCGGTGGGCCGTTTTCCGGCCGCTCTCCAGAGCTAATCAGGGCACGCGGTCCGTTTGCCTGAGCGTTTCCGAGCTAGTTGCGCCTTCGGCGCCCCGGGCGTCGAGCCGGGGTCTCTTCCACGGGCCCTATGGATTAGAGACCGGGATGATAGCCAACCCGCTGCCGGGTTGCCAGCCGCCGGGAGGATCGCAACAATGCCGGCTGCCAGCCCCCGGAGATTCGCCATGCGCCCGATGCTCTGTCTCTGCTCTGCCCTCTTCGCCACCGGCGCAGCCGTGCACGCCGAGCCGGCGGAGGACTTCCGCGGCCTGCTGGAGGAGGACTGGGAGTGGCGGCTCGCGGAGTTCCCGGAAATGGCCTCGCGACTGGGCGACCGGCGCTACGACGACCGCTGGCAAGACCGGCGACCCGAGGCTTACGAGCGTCGCCACGAGCAGCGCAGAACGTTCCTCGAGCGGCTGCGCGCGATCGATCCGGACGCGCTTTCTGCCGACGACCGGCAGAGCTACGAGCTGTTCCGCCGCGAACTCGAGGACGCCATCGACGGGCACCGCTACCGCGCCTACCTGATGCCGATCAACCAGCGCGGTGGCGTGCAGTCGCTGGAATCGACGGCCGAAGGCCTGCGCCTGACGAGCGTCGCGGACTACGAGGACTGGCTGAAGCGCCTGGCCGCCGTCCCGCAGGTGATCGAGCAGACGATGGCGCTGCTGGAGGAAGGACGCAGGGACGGCTACATGCCGCCGAAGGTGCTGATGCAGCGCATCCCGCCGCAGATCGCTGCGCAGCTCGCGGAGGATCCGGAAGACAGCCCGTTCTACGCCGCGTTCCGTGAACTGCCCGGGACCGTCCCCGCCGCGGAGCAGGAGCGCCTCAGGGCGCGTGCCCGGGAAATCATCGAGGACGACATCGTGCCGGCCTACCGCGACTTCAGCCGCTATTTCGAGACGCGCTACCTGCCGGCGGCACGCGACAGCATCGGCGCCTCGGAGTTACCGAACGGCACGGCCTTCTACGAATACCGGGCGCGGAGTTTCACGACGACCGACCTGACCCCGGACGAGATACACCGCATCGGCCTCAACGAGGTGCGGCGTATTCGCGACGCCATGCAGCTCGTCATCGACGAGCTGGAATTCGACGGCACGTTCGCCGAGTTCCTCGACTTCCTGCGCACCGATCCGCAGTTCTACTACGACGATCCGGACGAGCTGTTCGAGGCCTATCTCGCCACCTGCAAGCGCATCGACCCCGAGCTCGTCAAGCTGTTCGGCAAGCTGCCGCGCATGCCCTACGGGCTGCGCGCGATCCCGGACACGATCGCGCCCGACACGACAACGGCGTATTACAGTCCTCCGGCGGCTGACGGCAGCCGCGCGGGCTTCTATTACGTCAACCTGTATCGCCCGGAGGTGAGGCCGAAATACGAAATCGAGGTCCTGAGCGTGCACGAGGCCGTGCCCGGCCATCACCTCCAGATCGCGCTGCAGATGGAGTCCGGCGACATGCCGGCGTTCCGGCGCTATTCGGGCTTTACGGCATTCACCGAGGGCTGGGGGCTGTACAGCGAGAGCCTGGGCTACGATCTCGGTCTGTATCGCGACCCGTACTCGCGCTTCGGCGCCCTGACCTACGACATGTGGCGCGCGGTGCGCCTTGTCGTCGATACGGGAATGCACTACAAGGGCTGGAGCCGGCAGCAGGCGATCGATTTCTTCCTCGACAACGCCGCGAAGACGGAGCTCGACATCATCAACGAGATCGACCGCTATATCGCCTTGCCCGGCCAGGCGCTGGCCTACAAGATCGGCCAGCTGAAGATCCTGGAGCTGAGGCAGCACGCCGAGCAGATGCTGGGCGAGCGCTTCGACCTGCGTGCATTCCACGACGCGCTGCTCGGCGGCGGTGCACTGCCGCTCGACGTGCTGGAGACGAGCATGCAGCGCTGGCTGGCGACGCAGCTCTGACCCCGGCACGGACGATCGGCGGCCGGACCGTCGCAGGCAGAGCAGCGAAGTGCTAACCGGGTACCGGCGCCGCCGGGTTCTCCACGGTCGTCGCGCGGAACTCGCGCTGCGCCACCCGGGCGCGCTTGGCCGGGTCGGCGGCCGGGTCGTACAGCTCGTCGATGCGCTTCAGCCGCAGCATCAGGCCGAGTCCGTTGGCGATCTGGATGTTGAGACCGGGCCGCGCGTTCATTTCGAGTATCAGCGGCCCGAGATCGCGGTCGATCACGATATCCACGCCGAGATAGCCGAGCCCGGTCACCTCGTAGCCGCGCGCCGCCGATTCCAGGATGAAGCTCCAGTTGGGAATCTGCAGTCCGCCGATCAGGCTGCCGGTATCCGGATGTTCGTCGATGACCAGGTTCTGCAGCACGCCGCCCAGCGTGCGGCCGGTCGCGATGTCGATGCCGGCGCCGACCGCGCCCTGGTGCAGGTTGGCCTTGCCGTCTGAGCTGCGCGTCGGCAGCCGGACCATCGCCATGGCCGGGTAACCCCGATACACGATGACGCGCACGTCAGGTACGCCCTGAAAACTCACGTCGGCGAACAGCGGATCGAACTTGACGCAGTATTCGATCATCGCGATGTCCGGGTTGCCGCTCAGGCTGTACTGCCCGCCGACGACGTTGGAGATGTGATGCTCGAGCTCGCCCCGCGTGATCAGAAGCCCGCTGGAGAGACGGAAGTTGTCGCGCTTGCGCTTGCTGCGGCCGGTGATGACGATGATGCCGTCGCCGCCGCTGCCCCCGGCGGGCTTCACGACAAAACTTTCGTGGGGCGCGACGATCTTCTGGAATTCGCGCACCTCGCCCTGGTTACGAATGAGTCCGTACAGATCGGGCACGGCCATACCGGCATCGAGCGCCAGTTTCTTGGTGATCGACTTGTCGTCAACGCGCGGATAAAGGTGGCGCGGGTTGAGCTGCATGATCAGCTCGGCGTTGCGTTCGTTCAGGCCGAGAACGCCCGCTCGAGCTAACTTTCGTGCAAGACCGAACACGTCAGCGAGCCAGCGAGCTGAAGCGCTTCAGCTCGGTCAGTCGGTAGCCGGTATAGCGACCCAGCAGGATCACGGCGGCCAGCACGACGAGCAACAGCTCGGGGAAGGTAAAGATGAGGTGTTCCAGCCAGTCCATGCCCATGACCGCATAGGCCAGCAGCGCGACGATCAGGCTGCCGGTGGCGCTGCGCATCGCGTCACCGGGCCCCCGCTCCTCCCATACGACGGACATCCGCTCGATCGTCATCGCGATGATCACCATCGGGAACAGGGCGACCGACAGGCCGGTTTCGATGCCGAGCTTGTGCGTCAGGATGCTGATCAGGAGCATCAGCAGCACGACGACGATCAGCACGGCCGACAGGCGCGGCACGAGCAACAATCGCAGGCGCTCGAGCAGGAAGCGGATGCTGAGACCGAGGGCGACCAGCAGCGTGAACAGCAGGATGCCGCGCACGAGCTGCGTCTCGCGGAACGACAGTGCAATGAGGACCGGCATGAAGGTGCCGAAGGTATCGATGCCGATCACGTTGCGCATCAGCACGACGATCAGCGCCCCGAGCGGGATCATCAGGATGACGCTGTACACGGCCTGGGTCTGGATGGGCAGGCTGAACAGCGAAAAATCGACCAGGACCGCCCGGTCGCGCGTCGCACGATCACGCGCGATATCCATCGTATCGAGATAATAGCGCTTCACGGCGAAGCTCACGTCGACGTTGTTGCCGCCCTCGACGGTCACCAGCGGTTCGGCGCCGCGCCACCAGATCAGGTAGCGATCCGGAAGCGTCTCCTCGCCGCTCGACGGGTTGAAATAGCGCCAGCGGTCGCCGTCGTGGATCTCAAGCCACGGCACGACGTCGGCCTGGCGCTGCTGGTCGGTGAGGACGATGCCGCGCATCATCCGTGCCGGGATGCGCGCAGCCGCCAGCACCGTCGTCATCGTCTGGACGAAATCGGCCCGGCTGCGCGTGTCGGCCAGCAGCAGCTCCATGTTCGGGCTGGGCGAACGATCATTCGCTAGGCGCAGCAGCTCGGCGGTGAACGACGCGGCGTCTGCCGAGTGTTCGCGAACCTCCTCGACGATCACGGTCACCGCCGTCTTCATCGGCTCCTCGATGACCGGCGGCAGGGGAAACGGCGGAGTGATGTCGGACTGGTCGGCATTCGGCTCTTCGAAGACCACGGTGCGGAAATAGAGGGTCTGCGGTCCGCTGGCGCGCCGCACTGTCCACTGCGCCTCGCGCCGCGTGCCGACGTAGCTGACGCCGAAGCCGTAGTCCTTCGACACGGCGTATTCCTCGAGGCGCTCGAATCCCGGCGTCAGCGTGGGAATCTGCAGGTTGACCTTGATGGAGCCGCGGCCGGCGTCGAAGTCGATCGACGTCTCGACGATCCAGGTCGGCGTCTGCTGCGTGTCGGTCAGCGGGAAGCCGAGCTGCTGCCATTTGTAGACGAAGATCGCGATGCCGCCGAACGTCAGCAAAGCCGACAGTATCAGGATGACGCGACGGTTCACCGACGATCAACCCTGGGACAAACGCTTGCGAACGACAATAGATCCTCTCGATCCACGCTGCCGCGCCGTCGCCGGGTCTTGCCACCAGTTGCGACGGTGCAGCGGTGTCGGTGTTTAGTTGGAGCGTCGATTCTAGCCTGTTCCCGGCCGGCAATCACAAGCTGGTTCTAGCCGTCGAGGCCCGCCGCCGGCGGACCCGAGCCGAGGCCGAGGGCGACGCGCATCGCGCGGCGCTTGAGCGGCCCGCTGCGGTTGAACAGCCGCATGCCGCTGCCCCGCAGCGCACCGAGCAGCGTGCTGTCGGTCGAGAACAGGCGATTGAGGCCGTCGGTCAGGTACAGCATCGCGGCGTTCGCGCCGCGCCGCTCGCGCTCGTAGCGCCGCAGCACCGGCAGGTCAGTCGGATGCTCGCCGGCGGCAAGGGCATCGGCGATGACGCGCGCGAGAACGGCGGCGTCGGCAATCCCCAGATTGGCCCCCTGCCCCGCAAGCGGATGCACCGTATGCGCCGCGTCGCCGACCAGCGCCATGCCGCGCGCGACATACTGCCGCGCGTGCTGCGCGCGCAGCGGGAACGAGGCACGCGGCGCTGCCGGCGTGAGCTGACCGAGCACGAAATCGCTGGCCTCGGTGACCTGCGACGCAAACGCGGCATCGTCTGCGTCGAGCAGCTCCCGGGCATGCTCCGGCGCCGTCGACCAGACGATCGACACCCGTCCGTCCGCGAGCGGCAGGAGCGCCAGCGGGCCGCCGTCGAGAAACCGCTGCCATGCCGTGTGTCGATGGTCGTTCGCCGGGCGCAGGTGCGTCACCAGCGCAGCCTGCGCGTACTGCCAGCCCTCGGTGTCGATGCCGAAGGCATCGCGAACGGCCGAGCGCGCGCCGTCCGCACCGATCAGCAGGTCCGCCTGGAGCCGCTCGCCGTTCGCCAGCTCGATGTGCGTGCGCGCGGGCCCCGTCTCGATCCCGGCGATGCGCGAGCCGAAACGCAGTTCGACGTCCGACTCGCGCAGCGAGTCGAGCAGCACCTGCCGCAGCAGCGCGTCCTCCACGATGAAACCGAGTTCCGGCAGCGCCATCTCGGCCGCGGAGAAATGCAGCGCTTCGGGTCCGAAGGGATCCCCGGGCGAATCCCAGACGCGCATGTCGCGATAGGGACATTCCCGGACGCGGAGACCCTCGCGGACGCCGATGGCGGACAGCAGCGCAAGCGACCCCGCGGACAGCGCGGATACGCGCAGCGCGACGTCGTCTTCGATCGAGAACGCCGCCGGCTCGATGGCGTCGACCAGCGTGATCCTGATCGGCAGCTGGCCGTGTCCGCGGACGAGCAGCACAGCGGCTGTCAGGCCGACGGCACCCGCACCGCTGACGACGACTTTCAGCGCTTCGCTCATGTCAGCGGCACGCCGCGCGACAGCCGCGGCAGCTCTCCGGCAAGGCCCATCGTGTGGCGCGCGAACAGCCGCCGGACGCCGGGCACGAGGTCGAAGCCGAGCATGCCGAGGTCGCGGAGCAGTCGCAGCGACGGCCGCCTGCTGCCGAACAGGCGCACGAGTCCGTCGGTGAAGCGCACCAGCTTGCGCTGGTCGGCGCGTCGCCAGTCGGCGTAGCGTTCCAGGACGGCGGGCGCGCCGATGTCGTCGCCCGCGACCTGTGCGTCGACGATGCACTCGGCGAGCGCCGCAACATCGCGCAGACCGAGGTTGAAGCCCTGGGCGGCGACAGGGTGCAGCCCGTGCGCGGCATTGCCGACGAGCACTCCGCGTCCGGCGACCAGCCGGCTCGCCTTGCTGAGGCCCAGCGGATAACGCGCGCGGACACCCATTTTCGAGAATCGCCCGAGGCGATAACCGAATGCCTGCTGCAGGCGGTCCGTGAAGTCGCCGTCGTCGAGCGCCATGGCGGCGTCAGCCAGCTCCGGCGTCAGCGTCCAGACGAATGCCGCGCGCGCATCCGCCAGCGGCAGGAGCGCGAGCGGGCCGTCCTCGGTGAAGCGCTCCCAGGCGCGGTTGTCGTGCGCCCGTTCCGGCAGGAGATTGCCGATGACAGCGTGCTGGCCGTAATCGACATGCTGGACGCCGATGCCCAGCATGTCGCGGACCGACGACCTGGCGCCGTCGGCAGCGACCAGCAGCCTGCAGGTGATGGTCTTGCGGCCCTCGTCGACCGCGACTTCGACCGCCTCCGCGCCAGCCGACACCCCGTCGATGCGAGCGGGACAGAAAACGTCGACGGCCGCCGCCGCGGCCAGCGCGTCCTGCAGCACGGCGCCGAGCACGCGGTTGATGACGACGTAGCCGAGCGCCTCGACCTGCTGCTCGGCGGCGTCGATGTGCGAGAAGCCGAAGCGGCCCCGATCCGACACGTGTATCGATCGTATCGGCGTCGCGGCGGCAGTGATCGCCGGCCACAGTCCCAGCGCCTCGAACGCGCGCTGGCTGCTGCGCGACAGCGCGGTCGAGCGATCGTCGAAGCTGGGCTGGCGCTGCGCGTCACGCTCGACGGCCTCGACGACGGCGATGTCGAGGCCTGTCCGCGCGAGCGCGAGCGCCAGGCTCGTGCCGATCATGCCGCCGCCGGCGACGACGATATCGTAGTCGGTACCGGTCATCTCGTCAGGCTGCCATGAGCTTCTCGATGTCGTCGGCGTCCTTCGGCAAGGCCTTGCTCAGCACGTCCGGTCCGGCCTTGCTCACCGCGACGTCGTCCTCGATGCGAATGCCGATGTTGCGCCAGCGCTTCGGCACGGAGCGCGCCGCGGAGAGATAGATGCCCGGTTCGACAGTCGTTACCATGCCGGCCTCCAGCAGGCGCCATTCCTCGCCGACCTTGTAATCGCCGACGTCGTGCACGTCCATTCCGATCCAATGCCCCGTGCGATGCATGAAGAACTCGCGGTAAGCACGGTCACGGATCAACTTCGGCAGCGAGCCATCCAGGAGGCCCAGTTTCTTCAGGCCACGGGTAATGACGCGCACGGCGGCGTCGTGCGGCTCGTTCCAGTGGTTGCCGACGCGGGTCTTGTCGATTGCGGCGGCCTGCGCCTCGAAAACGATATCGTAAACGGCCCGCTGCTCGGCGCTGAAGCGGCCGTTCACCGGGAAAGTGCGCGTGACGTCGGATGCGTAGTAGTCGAGTTCGCAGCCGGCATCGATGAGCACGAGATCGCCGTCTGCCAGCGGCTGCGCGTTGTCGACGTAGTGCAGCGTACAGGCGTTGGCGCCGCCGCCGACGATCGGGCTGTACGAGTAGCGCGCATTGGCGCGGCGGAATTCGTGGATGAACTCCGCCTCCAGCTCGTACTCGTGCAGTCCGGGACGCACGGCCCGCATCGCGCGGCGATGGGCCGCGCAGGCGACCTTGGCCGCCCGGCGCATCGCGGCGATCTCGGCACGGCTCTTGTAGAGGCGCATGTCGTGCAACAGGTGGTCGAGAGCGACGAATTCATGCGGCGTGTGGATGCCGTGGGCGCCGCGCGAGCGCAGCGACCGTATCCACTCGGTCACCCGGGTATCGAAGTCGGCGTAGACACCCATCGTGTAATAGACCCGGCTGCGCGATTCGATGATGCCGGGCAGGATGTCGTCGATGTCGTCGATCGGGAAGGCGTCGTCCGCGGCGAAGTCGACGACCGCGCCCTCCGGGCCGGCGCGGTAGCCGTCCCAGCGCTCCCTGTCCTTGTCGCGCTCGCGGCAGAACAGCAGGAACTCGCCGCTGTCGCGGCCGGGCGCCAGCACGGCGACCGCATCGGGCTCGGCAAAGCCGGTCAGGTAGTAGAAATCGCTATCCTGCCGGTAGCGGTATTCCACATCGCGGCTGCGCGTACGCGGAGGCGCGCTCGGCAGCAGGGCGACGCCGTCCTCGCCGACCATGCGCATCAGCTGGGTGCGCCGCCTGGCAAATTCGTTCGGTTTCATAGGCAGGCTTCGTTCGAGTCGAGATCGGTCAGTGGAGGCTGCCGCCGTCTTCGGCAGTGTCGCGCAGATCGGCCAGCTCCTCGTAGGCGAGCTGCGCGGCGACGCGGACGTGTTCGACCAGTTCGGCGTAGGCGCGTTCGTTTGCCTCGTCGCTGTCCCCGGCATCGGCTGCGGCGCGCGTTATCTGCAGCATGTCGCGGACGATGTCCGCGAGCGGCTCGGCGGCGAGGCGCTCGCGGATCCGTTCGTTGCGCTGCCCGCTGACGAGGCCGTGCAGGAAGCCCTCGCACCAGTGGCCCAGCGCTGCGGCCCGTAACTCCGCCGAAGCCATCTCATCGGGCAGCAGCAGCGCGAAATCCGACTGGCGCTCCGCCAGCTGTCGGTAACTTTCGCCGAACAGCGCGTCCAGCAGCGTCTCGCATTCCGGCCGCGACGCGTCGTCGGCGGCGACGCCCTGCAGGATCTGCGCCAGCCAGTCGGCCCCGGCCGCCGGGCCCTCTGACGCCAGCCGGCTGCAGAGGAGCCCGTGGGCCTGCGCGACCTCCCAGGTCGAGCCGCAGCGTCGCAGCGCGAGTTCGAGTTCGTCGTGATCTATCGTGTGTTCCATAAGCTGTCTTGCGCGTTGGTGGCGCGGCGCAATGATCCCACGGAACGCCGCGTCCTGCCACGGCGCGCCGTGAACGGCACGCGGCCGAATTGATTCCTCCCCGTGGCGGTTCTATATTGCCGGCATGGCTGACGATTCCAACGCTGCGTTCGAGGGCGAGCTGAAGCGGCTCGAAAAGCGCGTGGATGCGCTGGTCGCGGTGTGCGAAGAACTGAAGGAAGAAAACCGCACCCTGAAGCAGCGCCAGGACGCACTGACGGCCGAGCGCGCGACGCTGCTGCAGAAAAACGAGCAGGTGCGTGCACGCGTCGAGGCCATGATCGGGCGGCTCAAGGCCATGGAGCAGGGTAGCTGAGGCCCGCCGCCGGATTTTTCCGGCTGGCCGAATTCACCGGCGAACTTGAATTCTCATCGCGGAGTACCACAAATGACGGAGATGTACGCGCACGTGAGCGTGCGCATTCTGGAAAAGGAATACCAGGTGTCGTGTCCCGCCAGCGAGCGTACCGACCTGCTGGACTCCGCGGAGATCCTGAACGCCAAGATGCGTGAAATCCGCGACAGCGGCAAGGTCGTCGGGCTCGACCGAATCGCGGTCATGGCTGCGCTGAACATGGCCAACGAACTGCTGCACGCCAAGGCTCGCGACCGTGAACTCGAGGGCAAGGTAGGACAGCGAATCAAGACGATCGCCGATCGTGTAGAATCGGCGCTTGGCAAGGATCAGCGGGCCGGCGCGTAACAAGGCGCTCCGGGGCTCCGCTTGCTCGAAGACAGAATTGGCGCCTCCTGCGGTGTTCGATGCCGGTCTGGATACCTTTCGACCCTAAATTATCACCTCGGGGTCGTGCACTGTCGGTGGCATGTGTGCAAAACCACTGCGTGTGGATAGCCTGTTGCCACCACGGCTGACCCCACTTGTTGCTCCGGTTCGAGAGCGACGACCGGTAACGGCACAGGCGGGAGGCGCCTCCTTTTTCGCGGATCCGGATGCGCGCGAGCGGAAAATTTTGCGCGCAACCGGACATTTTCCGCGCCTTTCGCCGCCACCATCCCCGAGCGAAATCCAGGACAGCACATCGCGAAAGCGA
>JBFJUJ010000009.1:0-26054 GCA_041624755.1 Woeseia sp.
CGCACCTCCTTCGTCGGCGACGAGCTGCCGGACGACGGCAGCCTCGAGGCGCGCTTCGCAGACATCGCGGCACGCTTCGACATGCGCTGGCAGCTCCACCGCGCCGCGCGCCGCTGCCGCGTGCTGGTCGCCGTCTCGAAACAGGGACACGTGCTGAACAACATGCTGCACCGGGTATCGATCGGCACCCTGCCGGTCGAGATCGTCGGCGTCGTGTCGAACCATGCCGACATGCGCCCGCTCGTCGAGTGGTACGGGCTGCCGTTTTTCCACGAGCCGATTGCGCCGGGCGAGCGCGACGCCCAGGAGGCGGGGTTGCTCGCCCTCTTCGATCGGCTGCAGGCCGACCTGCTCGCGCTCGCCCGCTACATGCAGATCCTGTCGGACGGTGCCTGCGCGCGGCTGAAGGAGCGCGCCATCAACATCCATCACTCGTTCCTGCCGGGTTTCAAGGGAGCGCGTCCCTATCACCAGGCGCACGAACGCGGCGTGAAAATCATCGGCGCGACCGCGCACTTCGTCACGCCGGACCTGGACGAGGGGCCGATCATCGAGCAGGGCGTCGAGCGCGTCGACCACACGATGGGACCGGAGGACATGATCGAGATAGGCCACGACCTGGAAAGCGTGGTATTCAATCGCGCCGTGCGCTGGTTCGCCGAGCACCGGCTGTTCATCAGCGGCACGCGCACGGTCGTGCTGCGTGCCTGAGCGGGAAGCGTCGTGACAGGAGCCGCGGTCGTCGAATTGCGCCCCCCCTACCTCGTCATGATCGGCGACGTGCACCTGCCGCTGTACGCGAAGACCGGCTTCGGTGTCGTCCACTGGCGCCGCGACCTCGTTGCCGGCCAGCTCCGCTTCGCGGGCTGCCCGGTCGACCTCGGCGTGCCCGACATGTCGGTGGCGGAAGCGAAGCAGGCGGGGGTCGGCAGCCTGGTCCTGGGCGTCGCCGCGGTCGGCGGCGTCATCCCGGAGAGCTGGCTCGCAGTGCTCGAGGAGGCCGCCGCCGCCGGCATCGACATCGTCTCGGGGCTGCACGTGCGGCTCGGCGAGTTCGCCGGCGTCGCCGCCGCCGCCCGCCGCTCCGGCGCGCGTCTCGTCGACGTGCGCGTGCCGCCGCGCCGGCTGCCGGTCGGCAGCGGCCGCAAGCGTCGCGGCCTGCGCGTGCTGACGGTCGGCACCGACTGTGCCGTCGGCAAGAAGTACACGGCGCTGACGCTCGAGCGCGCGCTCCGCGACGCCGGGCTGAAGGCGACGTTTCGTGCAACCGGCCAGACCGGCATCATGATCGCCGGCAGCGGCATACCCATAGACGCCGTCGTGGCCGATTTCGTCTCCGGCGCGGCCGAGCTCCTGTCGCCGGACAACGACGACGACCACTGGGACGTCATCGAGGGCCAGGGCTCGCTGTTCCACCCGGGCTATGCGGGCGTGAGCCTCGGGCTGCTGCACGGCTCGCAGCCGGACGCCATCGTCGTGTGCCACGAGGCCGGCCGCAGCGAGATGGACGAGTGGCCGGGCTACCGGCTACCGGGCATCGGCGAGTGCATCGAGCGCAACCTGCTCGAGGGCAGGCTGACGAACCCGAAAATCCGCTGCGTCGGCGTCAGCGTCAATACTTCGGGTTTGCCGGCGGGCGAGAGGGCGGCGCTGCTCGACGGGCTGTCGCGGGAAACCGGCCTGCCCTGCGTCGACCCGGTCGCCGGCGGCATGCAGCCGGTGGTCGAGCACATCCGGCAACACTTCTGACGGGGAGGCAGCCATGGACCTTGGGGTCACGATCGAGCAGTGGTCGCTGAAACGGCCGTTCCGCATCACCGGCAAGGAATGGCGGCATTCGCGCTGCCTCGTCGTCGAGCTCCGCGACGCCGGCGCGGTGGGCTTCGGCGAAGCCGAGGGCGTGTCCTACCTCGACGAGACGGTCGAGAGCATGCGCGCGCAGATCGTACAGATCGAGGCGGCGATCGGCCGCGGCATCGACCGCGACGCGCTGTCGCGCCTGCTGCCGCGCGGCGGCGCGCGCAACGCCGTCGACTGCGCGCTGTGGGATCTCGAGGCGAAGAAGACCGGCCGCTCGATCTGGGAGCTGACCGGCATCGAGCCCGGGCCGGTAACGACCGTGTTCACGATCGGCCTGGAGGCGACCGCGGAGAAGATGGCCGCGCAGGCGAGCGCCGCCCACGAGTACCCGGCGCTGAAGATCAAGCTGAACGCGGACCGGCCGCTGGAGAGGCTTGCGGCGATCCGCGGCGCGCGCCCCGACGCGCGCATCGTCGTCGACGCGAACCAGGGCTGGAGCTTCGACCTGCTGAAGCGCGTGCTGCCCGGCTGCGCGGAGCTCAACGTCGAGATGATCGAGCAGCCGCTGCCGCGCGGCGCGGACGCCGATCTCGAGGGCTTCGACAGCCCGGTGCCGCTGGCCGCGGACGAGTCCTGCCAGGACACGACGGAGCTCGAGGTCGCCGCCCGCCGCTACGACGTGATCAACATAAAACTGGACAAGACCGGCGGCCTGACCGAGGCGCTGAAACTGGCCGCCGCGGCGCGCGACGCCGGGTGCAAGCTGATGGTCGGCAACATGCTCGGCACCTCGCTCGCGATGGCGCCCGCGTTCGTCGTCGCGCAGCTCTGCGATTTCGTGGATATCGACGGGCCGCTGCTGCTGCAGGCGGACCGGCCTAACGGGCTGCAGTACGACCGCGGCCGCGTGCAGGTATTTGGTCCGCGCCTGTGGGGCTGAGGTAAGCTTGCGGCAATGAACGCGGTCACCCGATGGTTCCGGCGGCAGCTCGCCAACCCGCAGGTCGTCACGCTGTCGCTGGCCCTGCTGAGCCTGGGCATCGCCGTCTACCTGTTCGGCGACATGCTGGCGCCGGTGCTTGCGGCGGTCGTGATCGCTTACCTGCTGCAGGGCGTCGTCATGCGGCTCACCAGGATGGGGGTGCCGCACCTGCCGAGCGTCGTGCTCGTGTTCGTCGCGTTCCTGACATTCGTCGCGCTGCTGCTGTTCGGGCTGCTGCCGCCGCTGATCCGCCAGGTGACCCGGCTCGTAGGCCAGCTGCCGCAGATCCTCGAGCGCGCGCAGTCGCTGCTGCTCGAGCTGCCGCGGCAGTACCCGAACTTCGTCAGCGAGGAGCAGATCCAGGAGTTCATCTCGACGCTCGGCGCCGAGTCCATTCGCATGGGCCAGTCGGTGCTGTCATTCTCGCTCTCCGGCCTCGTCGCGATCATCACGATCATCGTCTACCTCGTGCTCGTGCCGCTGCTCGTGTTCTTCATGATCCGCGACAAGGACCGCATCACGAACTGGTTCGCCGACTTCCTGCCGAGTGAGCGGCAGCTCACCAACACGGTCTGGCAGGAGGTGGACGGACAGCTCGGCAACTACGTGCGCGGCAAGTTCTGGGAGATCCTGATCGTCGGCGCCGTCGCATTTACCGCCTTCTCGCTGCTCGGCCTGCAGTACGCACTGCTGCTCGCGGTGCTGACCGGTGTGTCGGTGCTGATCCCCTATGTCGGCGCCGCGGTCGTGACGCTGCCGGTCGCGCTGGTGGCGCTGTTCCAGTGGGGCCCGACGGCTGACTTCTACTACGTCGTCCTGGCCTACCTGGTCATCCAGGCACTCGACGGCAACCTGCTCGCGCCGCTCCTGTTCAGCGAGGTCGTCAACCTGCATCCCGTTGCGATCATCGTAGCCATCCTGTTCTTCGGCGGCATCTGGGGATTCTGGGGCGTGTTCTTCGCGATCCCGCTGGCTACGCTCATCAACGCGGTACTGCGTGCGTGGCCCGGCGTGGGGAGCGACGCCGAGGCACCGGGCGCAGCGCCGGCCGCCGGCTGAGTCCGTTCGGACCGGTCCGTCCACGGCGCACAACAAGACCCCGGATGCGCCATCGTGGTGCGCGCGCACCATGCCGAGGCACGCGTGCTCCATGATTGCGCGCTCGAGCGCAGTGTGCCGCGCCACAGCCGTGAGGCTGCCCGCGATTATGATAACGTTGGCGGCGCGGCGCGCAGGCGCCGCGATCGAACCCGGCAGCGCCGGGCCCGACCTCGTCAGCCGTAAAGACCTTTCATGCCGTTCCAGAAAATTCTCGTCGCCAATCGCAGCGAAATTGCGATCCGCATCATGCGCGCTGCGCGCGAACTCGACATCCCCAGCGTTGCCATCTATTCCAGCGAGGACCGGCTGACGCTGCATCGCTTCAAGTCGGCCGAAGCGTATTGCGTGGGTCAGGGCAAGTCGCCGCTCGAGGCCTATCTCGACATCGACGACATCCTGCGCATCGCCGCGCAGGCGGGCTGCGACGCCGTGCACCCGGGCTACGGCTTCCTGTCCGAGAACCCGGACTTCGCCGAGCGTTGTGCCCGGCAGGGTATTACGTTCATCGGCCCGTCGCCGGACATCATGCGCAGGCTCGGCAACAAGGTCGAGGCCCGCGCGATTGCCGCGGCGGCGGACGTGCCTGTCGTGCCTGCGACCGGTCCGCTGCCGGACGACGAAGCCGAGGCGCTGGCGATGGCAGAAGCGATCGGTTTCCCGCTGATGCTCAAGGCGAGCTGGGGCGGCGGCGGACGCGGCATGCGTGTGCTCGAGGATGCGGCCTCGATGAAGAAGCTGCTGTCCGCGGCGCGGCGCGAGGCGAAGTCCGCTTTCGGCAATGACGAGGTCTACCTCGAGAAGCTGGTCCGCAACGCCCGGCACGTCGAGGTGCAGGTCGTCGGCGATCTCCACGGCACCGTCGTGCACCTGTTCGAGCGCGACTGCACGGTGCAGCGGCGTCACCAGAAGGTCGTCGAGCGAGCGCCGGCCCCCTACCTCACCGGGGCGCAGCGCGCTGACATCTGCGAGGCGGCGCTCAGGCTCGCGCGCTCGGTCGATTATTCGAATGCCGGCACCGTGGAGTTCCTGCAGGATGCGGACAGCGGCGATTACTACTTCATAGAAGTCAACCCGCGTGTCCAGGTAGAACACACGGTCACGGAGCAGATAACCGGACTCGATATCGTCAAGAGCCAGATCCGCATCGCGGCCGGTGCGCGCATCGGCGACGTCGACGACTCGGGCATCCCGCCGCAGGCTGAAATCCGGCGCTTCGGCTCGGCCCTGCAGTGCCGCGTGACGACCGAGGATCCGCACAACAACTTCATACCGGACTACGGGCACATCGTCGCCTACCGCAGCCCGGCCGGGCCGGGCATCCGGCTCGACGCGGGCACCGCGTACTCGGGCGCGCACATCACGCGCCACTACGACAGCCTGCTCGTAAAAGTCACGGCATCCGGCTACTCGGACGCCGAGGCGGTCGCGCGCATGCGCCGCGCCCTCGACGAGTTCAAGGTGCGCGGCGTCGAGACCAACCTGACATTTCTCCAGTCGCTGGTCTCGCATCCGAACTTCCTCGGCGGCGAGTACAATACGCGCTTCATCGACGACAAGCCGGAACTGCTCGAGTTCGCCGATGACGCCGGCAGCGGCAGCCTGCTGACGGAATTCATCGCCGACGTCATCGTCAATGGCAACAAGCAGGTGCAGGGCCGGCCGCAGCCGCGGCAGCGACGCGAACCGGCTGCGCCGCCGCTGGACCGGACCACGGCGCCCGCGGACGGTGTCCGCCAGCGTCTCGAGCGGGACGGCGCCTGCGCGGTCGCTGCCTGGATGAAGGCGCACCCGGTACCGCTGGTCACGGACACGACGTTCCGCGACGCACACCAGTCGCTGCTCGCGACGCGCTTCCGCACGGCCGACATGCTGCGCATCGCCCCGCATTATTCGCAGTGGCTGCCGAACCTGTTCTCGGTCGAGAGCTGGGGGGGTGCGACCTTCGACGTCGCGATGCGTTTCCTGAAAGAAGATCCGTGGCAGCGCCTCGCCGACCTGTCGGCGGCGATGCCGAACCTGATGCAGCAGATGCTGCTGCGCTCGTCGAACGGCGTCGGCTACCGCAACTACGCCGACAACGTCGTGCGCTTCTTCATCAGGCGAGCGGCCGAGGCCGGCGTCGATGTTTTCCGTATTTTCGACTGCCTCAACTGGGTCGAGAACATGCGTCTTGCGATCGATACCGTCGCCGAGACCGGCAAGCTGGCCGAGGCCGCGATCTGCTACACGGGCGACATACTCGATCCGGACAGGACGAAGTACGACCTGAAATACTACGTCAAGATGGCGAAGGACCTGGAAGCCGCCGGTGCGCACATCCTCGGCATCAAGGACATGGCGGGACTGCTGAAACCGAAGGCGGCGCAACTCCTGATCGAGACGCTGAAGCAGGAGATCTCGCTGCCGATCCACTTCCACACGCACGACACGAGCGGCGCGTCGGCGGCCAGCGTCCTGGCAGCCGTGCACGCCGGCGTCGACGCTTTCGACGCGGCGTCGGACTCGATGAGCGGCCTGACCTCGCAGCCGAACCTCGGCTCGATCGTCGCGTCGCTCGAGCACTCCGAGTACGACACCGGCCTCGATCTCGCCGCGATCCGCCGCATCAGCGACTACTGGGAAGAGGTGCGCAGCCAGTACGCGGCCTTCGAGCCGGACGTACGTTCCGGTGCCTCCGAGGTCTACCTGCACGAGATGCCCGGCGGGCAGTTCACCAACCTGAAGGAGCAGGCGGAGTCGCTGGGCGTAGGGCGCCGCTGGCACGAGGTGGCGCGCGCCTACGCGGACGTCAACATGGCCTTCGGCGACATCGTGAAGGTGACGCCGTCCTCGAAGGTGGTCGGCGACATGGCCCTGATGATGGTGTCCTCCGGCATCACGATCGAGGACGTCGTCGACCCGGACACGGAGATCGCCTTCCCGGATTCCGTGGTGTCGTTTTTCGCCGGCGAACTCGGCCAGCCGCCGGGCGGTTTCCCGGAGGCGCTGCAAAAGAAAGTGCTGCGCGGAAGACAGCCGATCACCGTCCGCCCGGGCAGCGAGCTTGCCGAGGTCGATCTGGACGCCGAACTCGATCGCCTGCGCGCCGCGGGGCGCTCGCCCGTCGGCCCGAACGAGCTGGCTTCTCACCTGATGTACCCGAAAGTTTTCGAGGAATACCGCAATCACCGCGAGACCTACGGCGACGTCAGTCGCCTGCCGACGCACGTCTTCTATTACGGCATGGAGCCTGGCGACGAACTCACGGTCACGATGGAGGACGGCCGGCAGGTCATCATCCGCTACCTGACGGTCACCGCACCGGGCGAGAAAGGCACGCGTCGCCTGTTCTTCGAGATCAACGGACAGCCGAGCTCGGTGCGCGTCGTGGACCGGAGCCTCGCCGTCGCGGAGCAGGCAATGGAGAAGGCCGACCAGTCCAACCCGGCGCATGTCGGTGCACCGATGCCGGGTCTGGTCACCACGCTCGCGGTCGAGGTGGGTCAGACCGTGGAGCGCGGCGACACTCTGCTGACGATGGAGGCGATGAAGATGGAGACGTCGGTGTCGGCGGAGCGTGGCGGCACGATCAGGAGAATCGTCGTCGTCGTCGGCACGCAGGTCGACGCGAAGGACCTGCTGCTGGAGTTCGAGCAAGTCACGGACTCAGGCACGGTCGGTGCGGCCGCCGGCCCGTAGCGCCCCGGTTACCTGCGACAGGCCGTCGTCGGCGACCAGGCCGGCGACGCTCAGGGCCGGCCGCCGTCGCCCGCCGGGAACATCGGCGTAAACAGCCCCGGCACCGGGTTGCGCCATCCTCGCCGCGACTCGGCGACCATTGCCAGCACATCCGCGATGAGCCGCGAATTATCGAAGACGACGCCGTCCTTGATCGTCCAGCGTATGCCGCCGCGCCGGACAGCCTCGCCCGTGGGCGAGTCCAGCGCGCCGAAAGCGTACAGGAAGCGCAGGTTCTTCAGCGGATTGCCGTCGACGATCAGCAGGTCGGCGACGAAGCCGGTCTGCACCAGCCCGAGATCCGGCCGGCGCAGCGTGCGCGCGCTGTTATAGGTGGCGGTCCGGATCACCTCGAGCGGGTTGAGGCCCGCCTCGTGGATGAGCTGCAGCTCGCGGACGTTGGCGATACCGCTGGTATTCCACAGGTAGGGGTCGTCGGCGGCATAGGCGAGCTGGCCGCCGCGTCGGTGGAACTCGAAGATCAGTTTCTGCCACTTGCGGTACAGCTCGGCCCAGCGCTGCTCGTCCTTCGACGTCCAGTCCCAGTGGAACGAGGCGTGATAGCGGGGATCGGCAACGTACCAGTCGATGAGCTGGCTGTGCGTGTACAGCTCATGCCAGGGCAGGCCCATCGCGCGATTGACGTCGCGATTGACTTCGTAGGCACTCATGTCGGGTATCAGCGCGACGCCCGACTCGACGAGGCGGTCGACGACGTCGCCGAAGAGGACGTCTTCCGGCGCATCGTGCCAGATCTGCCCGGCCTCGCGAAAACGATGCGCCTCGTTCATGTAGTTGTAGCCGGGCGGGAAGTCCTGTTTGCCACCGCCGAGCGCGGCCTCGCCGAAGCCGTAATGATGTTCGATCATCGTGACGCCGAGCTCCGCCGCTGTCACGGCATTCACGACCGCGATGTCGGACGGCGGCAGGTGCACGGTCGTAATGCCACCGGCATCGTAAACGGCTTTCGCGACGGCGCCGAAGAGCTCGGCGTTCCAGGCGAGGCTGCCGATACGCACGACGTGAGCGTCGCGCATGACCTCGTCGATGAGCCGCGGCACCTGCGCCGGATCGTGCCAGCGCCCGATCACCGACGCCTCGGGCGCATGGCCCGGGTCGCGCGAGCGTGACGGGCCCCAGTCCCTGATCGGGTACATGCGGGGCGCCGTGATCTCGTTACGATTCGACAGGCGCTGCTGTTCGACCGCCGCCTCCCAGCCGCGCCCGGCGCCGTTTACCATCGTGGTGACGCCGTGCGCCAGCTTGAGATTGTAGACGTACTGCAGGGGCAATGGCTCGCTGCGGATATGCGTGTGCAGGTCGATGAGTCCGGGCATGACGTACATGCCGGTCGCGTCGATGACCCGGTCCGCCGCCGGCATGCCTGCGTCGGCGGGCCGCCCGGTCACCCCGTTGTAGCTGACGATGCGCGAGATCCGCTTGCCCTCGACGATGATGTCCGCGGGGCCGTAGGCGGGACCGCCGTGGCCGGGGATGATCATCGCGTTGACGATCGCGAGCCGCGCATACGGACCCTGCCGCGCCGGGTCGGCCTGCTGCGCGTGAACGGTCGTGGCCAGCAGGAGCCACCCAAGAAGGTTGGCGCCGCGGAAGGTGGTGCCGCGGCTGAGTGCCCGGCGAATCGTTGCTGACGATGACTGCATGGCGATGCCCACGAATAGATCGACGCCCGCCCGGGCAAGGTAGCCCGAGCCTGCCTGCTCGGCCGCGCGTTCGTCAAATCGCAGCGCGACCCTCGAATACGGGGAAGCCCGGATGGCCGCCGTTCATGTCGAACGCTAGTCTCGCTCTATCGGCCCCGGAGACCGCCGCGGCGGGATTGCGGGACCGCTACCCGTCGCGAGCGACAAAGAGGGCAGCCGGGATGACCGAAGAAGTGCGTCGTATCATGCTCGAGTTCGCCGACGACACCGGGCTGGGCGGGAGCGGGCAGGCACCGCGTCGTTACCTGTGGACGGACGCGCACGCCGTGTGCAATTTCCTGGGCCTGTATCGGCGGACCGGCGACGACGGTTTCAGGCATCTCGCCCTGGAACTCGTCGACCAGGTGCATCACGTCCTCGGCCGGCACCGCGACGACGATCCGCGCAGCGGCTGGATCAGCGGCCTCGATGACGCGGAAGGCGAGGCGCATCCGACGGCCGGCGGCCTGCGCATCGGCAAGGATCGCGGCGAGCGCCGCCCGGACGAAAGCTACGACGAGCGGGCGGAGTGGGATCGGGACGGCCAGTACTATCATTACCTGACGAAATGGATGCACGCGCTGTCCCGCACGAGCGCGGTCTGCGGAGAGGCGAAATACTGCCGCTGGGCCGTGGAGCTGGCGAAAGCCGCGCACGCGGGTTTCGTGACGGTGTCGCCGGTAAGCGGCGCGCATCGCCTGCGCTGGAAGATGAGCATCGACCTGTCATACCCGCTGGTCGCGTCATCGGGCCATCACGATCCGCTGGACGGGTTCATCACCTACAACGAGATCGGCCTGTGCGCGAGCCGCGATGCCCCTGATGCCGAAATGCCCGCGCTCGGCGTGGAGAACGCCGACACGGCGCTGATGCTCGAGGGCGGCCGCTGGGAAACCGACGATCCGCTCGGCATCGGTGGCCTGCTGTTCGACGCGGGCCGCCTGCTGCAGCTGGCAGCGGCCGGGCAGATCGCCGACGTCACGCTGCTGGCGTCCCTGCATAGCGCGGCGCGCTCCAGCATCGAGGTGTATACCGCCCGGATGCAGCCGGGCCGGCCGGCCGACTACCGTCTCGCATTCCGCGAACTCGGCTTGTCGATCGGGCTGCACGCCGTGACGCACATGCAGGCGGTCCTCGACGGGAAACCGGGCCTGGCCACGGACAGCCGACACGGTGAACTGACGGCGCTCGCAGGCTACGCTCCGCTGCGCCTGGAGATCGAGGAATACTGGCGCGAGCCGGCCCGGCAAGAGGCGCGGAGCTGGCTGGACCATCACGACATCAACCGCGTCATGCTGGCGACGAGCCTGCTTCCGGACGAGTTCCTGGCCGTGTGAGCGCCGGTGTATCATGTGGGAAACACATCGAATCGAACGCCGACGGCGGCTGTGAACCAACGGATCCGGGGAGGCGTGATGCAACGCCGGCCGAACATCGACATGCAGTCTGCGCTGAACGACGCGGTGCAGATGCAGATTGCCTGCATGGACCTGACCGTGAGCTACTGGCGGACCGTCTTCGGGCAGGCTGTCGACTGGGCCGAGATGGCCGCGAAATGCGCGCAGGAACTCGAGCGGGACGAGCCGGACCTGGCGGCGAACGTCCGCCGCGTTGCGGATTTCGGCGCGCGCAGCGCGAACGAGTTCGGCAAGCTGGCGGCACGGTCGAATCGCGTGCTGCTGAACACGCTGGACGGCATGCGGCGGCCGGGCGGCAGCGCCGGCAGGCAGCGGTGAGACGCATGAGCAGCGAGGCCTATTTCGACTTCGAGTCGGAGCTGTTCGCAGAGCGGGATTTCGCCAGTCGCGAGATCGGTCTCACCGACAGCCAGGCGGAGGCGCTGCTCGAGAGCGGACATTACCGTCGCAGCACCGGTTTTCCCTACACGGCCACGCAGTACCGGCGTTCCAATGCCGACGGTTCCTGCATGCACCTCGTCTGGCGTGACGGCGAGCCGCGGCTGCACCGGGATCTCTACGATCCACATGCGAGCCCGATGTCGCTCTACATGCACCTGACCAGCGAGGCGAGCACGGAGTGCGCGGCGACCTGTGCCCTCGCCTGGAGCGTCGTCAGGCTGCTCGCGCGCTGAGCGGGTGCGGGCCGTCGGCGCCGGCCTGCCGCGGACGGACGGTCATCCTTCAGCGAGTCGGCGATCCGCGGCCTCCACCAGCTTTCGCCAGTTGACGAGCACGATACGGTAGGCAATCGACTCGATGCCCTTACGGCCGTCGAGCCCGTCGATCGTCGCCTCGATGGCCACGCGAGATCCGCGCCCGCCGATCGCGGGCTCGAGGGACACGTCGGCAGACAGCAGCAGCGACTCTCGCACGGCATGCGGTTCGATACGCCAGCGACTGGCAAAACTGTCCGTCCTCCATTCGACCGTCGCGGTCCACGCGAAGTAGTCGGCGTCGAGGTGCGGTGCCAGCACCGCCGGCACGTCGGCCCTGGCCCGCCACCGGTGAGTCGCGCTGCGCACGATGCCGTCTTCGCCGCGGCGAGCCTCGAGTTCCACCGACTCGATCTCGTCGAGCAGGTCGGCGAGTTCCCAGGTGCGCGCAACCAGCACGTCCCGCAGGCGTTCGCGCGGCTGCCGGACGAAGAGCTGCGAGCGCGACGTCACGGCGTACTGCCCGCCAGCGCACGGCAGTGCGACAGCACGCTGTCATGCGGCTGCAGGCTGTCCAGCACGGATTCGTTCAGCCAGGCGCGATGGATGAGCCAGGCGATCGCCTCCGCGAGGGCGGCCTCGCTCGACATCGGCGCATAGCCGAGCCGCCCGATCGCGGCGCTCGAGTACCAGTAGAAGCGGCCCGCCATCGTCGCTTCGTCGCGCGTGACGGCGGGCCTCCTGCCCAGCAGGCGCGCCGTCGACTCGGCGACCGCGCCGGCCAGGTACGTGGTCGTGTGGTTCAGCGTCAGTGACGGGCCGAACGTACCGCCGAGTTTCGACATGGTGCGGTGCGCGTCGCGCCAGCGCAGGTTCTCGCCACCGAGGACATAGCGCGCGCCGCTGTCGCCGCGCTCGGCGGCGATGAGGTGGCCCGAGGCCACGTCGCGCGCCGATACGATGTTGCAGCCGCCGGGGAACGTCGAACGGAACGGGTCGTTCAGGTAGTTCACGATGCTCGCATTGCTCGGACTCAGGCGATAGTCGTGTGCGCCGACGGTCAGCGCGGGGCAGACGACGACCAGGTCCAGACCGATCTCGCGAGCCAGGCCGAATGCAGCCTGCTCCTGGTGCAACTTGGAAAGCTCGTAGTCGGCGGGATGACGGGCGTCGTTCGCCGACGCCTCGTCGCGGACCTCCGGCCTGTCGGCGGACCCGAGTACGACGGTCGACGACGTCATGACGACGCGGCTCGCGCCCCCGGCTTGCGCGGCGTTCAGCACGTTGCAGGTCCCCTGCACGGCGATCGCGTCGAGTTGCTCGAGCGAGTAGCCGGAATACGCGAAGATGGCCGCCGCGTGGAATACGACGTCGCAGCCGTTAGCGAAGCCATAGAGCGACCGACGCTCGCACACGTCGCCGACGAAGCGCTCGACGGGCAGCCGCCGGATAGCGCTCGTATCGCTGGTCTCCCGGACCAGGACGCGCACGTCGTGCCCGTCGCGGAGCAGCGCGCGGACGAGGTTGGCACCGACGATGCCGGTCGCGCCGGTTACCGCGGCCTTCATGGCGGGGCGTCTTCCGTGTGCCGGTCGGCGAAGGCCTCGAGATCGCGCTGCATGGCCGCCGCGAGGCCGGAGAAGAAGCCGGGCGAATCCGCAACGGCCGCTTCCCACTGCCTGAGGTAGTCGCCGATGTCGCCGTCCGTTCGATCATAGCGGCTGCCTCGCGGCGTCGGGCCGAAGTGACGGAAGCCGTCGGCATCCTCGACGGGCGCGGCGCGCTCGCTGCTGACCCAGGATCGCGCCGCGAACCAGTCGCCGACGCCTGCCACGTCGTCGCGGTGGCGCAGCAGCTCACTGACCGTGGCCAGCGCCGTGGCGAAATAGCGGCCGAGGTCGCCAGGCGACTGCTCCGCCAGGGATTCGACCGCCGACGGCTCCCGGCCGACGCGGTAATCGCGCCCCTCGAAACATGCCTGCATGTTGGCGATCGTCCGGCGGAAGAAGTTGCGGTAGGCACGTTCGACGATCGGATCGCGGACGCCCGGGAACAGGTCGATGCGCGCGGCCTGGAAGAACAGCGGAAGCGCAAATTTCTGCCGCGTGAAGATCTCGACGCGCGTGCAGCCTTCGGCGCCGCGCACGAACGACACGCGGCCGTCGTCACATTCCGCGGAGGCATTGGGACTGGCGACGGTGCGCCAGTAGATCGACTGGCGGTCGGCCTCGAAACAGACGAGCTCGAGCTTCTCGACGTCGATGATGTCGCCGCCCAGCAGCACCATCCAGTTCGGCTGCTGCAGGTACAGGTTGCGCTCCGCCTGCATATGCGGTCGCCCCAGTTCGTCTTCTGCGACCGTCACGAGCGAACCGCCGAGGTAGTCGTTCATGTACTGGATGGAGTGTTCGATCCTGACCCTGGCGGTGAAGTCGTCGTAGTCGACGGGCAGCTCGTGTGCGCCGGCGAACAACATGGCGCCGTCGATGCGGCGCAGCCGCATGGCGTCGGCAGTTTCCGGTGCCTGCCCGAGGAGCCGCTCGGACTGCTCCAGGTAATCGCGGAGCCGGAGATAGTCCTCGTCGGCGAACGTCGCCAGGTCGGTTTCCAGCGCCCGTGCCTGGCGAAGCAGGTTGCGCTTAGCGAACATCGTCTGCTGGGCACGGACGAATTTGCCGACGCCGGCGATCGCGTAGTTCAGCAGCACGACGAGCAGCTGCGTGCGCGGATCTTCCCCGAGGCGCCCCATCATCGGTGCGATGAAGGAATTGGCGCGGTCGTTGTAATAGTCGCGGAACGGGAACTGCTCGCGGTCGACGCGCTGGAACCACCCGGCGGCGACCGCACCTAGCGTATCCGCCTCGTCCCTGCCGCGCGCCGAATCGGCGACGAGCGGATGCACGTTCTGCCACATGGCGTAGGGCTCGAGGTCGCCATCGATGTCGTAGGCCGGCGGCAGACCGAGCACACGCAGGCATTTCCCGGCCAGCGGCGATGCGTAGGGATCGAGCCCCATCCTGAGCGAACCGGCAAGATCTGCGAGGCGTGCGTCGGCGCTGCCGATCATCGTACAGGTCTTGAGCTCGACCGGGAATCGCTCGCCGGCCGGACCGTGGCAGCTTACGAAGGCGTCGATCAGGTTGAAGTGCGCGGGGGCATTGCGCAGCACGTCGAGGCAGCGGTCCCCGGTATCCGCGGTCGCCGTCCCGCCGGGCGCGATGCCCAGCAGGTTGTGGAGACAAAGCGCGTACAGCTGGGTCTCATGAGTCCGGTTCTTTGCAAAGTTGATGCGAAAGTCGGCGTCTGCCCATGCCGCTGCTGCGGTCGGCGTGTCTGCGCCGCCGACGACGGTGTAGGGTTGACCCGAGAAGTCGTAGCCGAGCAGGTCGGGCAGGAGCAGCGGGTCGCGATTCAGCAACCAGGCATCGCCGGCATTGCGGCCGTCGATGACGCTGATCATGCGGTAGCCCCTACGCCCGAGCAGGATCGAAAGATACAGAACGAGAGCCGGGTCCGTCACGCAGGCGATGTCCAGGCCAAACGCATCGACATCCGGCTTGATAGCGATGCGCAATGCGGAGGCTGGCACATCATGCGACGCGCGCACATGTTCGAGGACGTCCCAGAAACCCGCGGCGCCCAGCACCTGCTCGAGCAGTTCCTCCGCGGTGAGGCCGGGCGATCGACGAACACTCACTCGCAAGTGGTCAGCGCACATTCGAACTCCGCGATTCGCGTTCCGTGGCCCTGGATGCACGATAGCCACAGCGTTGAGATCGTGCAATACTCATTGCGGATCAAGCAAACGCCAGGTCGACGCATCGGCACGGGCCACGTTAATGGCGCAGTCTTACCCGTACCACTTCCATGTCGCGCTCGATGGCAGCGGTCTCAACGGCCTGGAGGGCCGAGCCGGTGTCTGCCTGTTCCTGTTCAACCCCGACGACAACTCCTACGCGTACCGGGTCAATTACTTCGACGGCATCGCCGGCGGCCACGCGCTGTCGGTGAATCCCGGCGAACGCTTCGGCTATCTCGGCAACACCGGGCAACACCTGCTGGTTTACGACGCGGCCGACGGCAGCGAACTGGCGCGCCAGTCGACGCTGGCGTTCGAGCCGGTCGATACCTCGCTGCAGGGCAGCACCCACGCCGTCTGGATCTCGGATACGGAGTTCATCACCGCAATCGGTGAGCATTTCTACCGCTTCGACGTGACCGATCTATCTCGCGGGGAGCGGCTCGGCCGGCACGGTGTGCCGCTGCCGCACGCGATCAAGCTGACGACGGGCGGCACGCACCTGGTCTACGGCTCGATGGACGATCCCGCGATGCGCGAAGATGGTGAAGCACGCACGGTTGCGCTGTTCGAACTGGCGACCGGCCGGGTTACGAAAATCGAACTGCCCGCAACGTGCTGGCACGTGGCGACACACCCGACGGAGGACCTGGCCTACGCCGTCTCTTTCCGCGTCTTGCCGCAGGCGTACCGCGACTACCACGACTGGGCCATGGCCTACCTGAAGGAGTATGCCTTCGAGATAGACGTGGAATCGGCCAGCGTGCGGCGACACTGGAGCGCGAGTCGCGACATACCGGCGCACATCAACTCGGATATCGTCGTATCCGACTCCGAGCTCATCTTCTGTAACGGCGCCAGCCAGACGATCGTCTTCATCGAGCTGGAGCGCTTCGCCGGATTCCGCATGATCGACGAGCGGCCGGAACTGCCGATACTGCTGGACAACAAGCGCGAGCTGGCAACGCAGATCGCCGACGGCTTCTCGCGCGGCAATGCGTTCACCGACAGCCGGCATTTCCTGACCGCGCTGCGAATATCCCGCTATGCGATCCTCGATTCGGTATACGCCTGCCAGCTCTCCGCGGACCAGTCCCTGCTCTTCACGGCGAACCGGGGCCTGAATCACATCACCGTCTACGATTATCCGTCGAACGAGATCCGGCTGAGAGTGAAGATGCCGGACCTGCAGGAATTCGTTGACGTCTCGCCGCGAGCCGACCGGCGGCTCGGCTTTCATCACGGCTGGCTCTGCGGCTAGCTGCCGGTCTTGCGGCCCGCTGCCTTCTTTCCGGCGGCCTTCTTTGGTTTCTTCTTCGCCGCTTTTTTCGCGCTGCCGGCGGCCTTCGCCCTGGTCGCTGCCTTGGCCGGGAGCTCCTCGACTTCCACTTCGAAGGGCATCGCCATGTCGGGCAGGCCATCGACGACGATCGACCCCCGGTGCACCTGGCCCTGGGCGAAGCGCTCCGTCAGTGAGATCGAGCATTGCACGACCTGCCGCGCATGAGGCGCGAGCCGGCACTTGGTCGGAGAGAACCTTGCTTTCGGTTTGAAGCGCACCTCCCCGTCTTCCGAGCGGACCTCGGCAATGTCGAACGCCACGTCGATCGCCTCGCTGCGGTTGTTCGTGACGAGGAACGCGTTGCTCGCGTCCTCGCCGCGTACGCCGTGGAATACCAGGGCGGCCGATTCGCCGGCGGCGCCCGCTGCGCCGGCCGCCCCGGGTTCGCTCTGCATCACGCGGTCGACGAAATCCGTCAGCGCCTGCAGGCCGAGCCTGGAGACAGCGGAGTAGTACTCGAGACCCGCCTCGGAAAGCCTGCCGAGCAGCCTCGGGGCGTCGTTGAGCAGGTAGGCCGTATAACGCCGCTGGAACTCCGCGGAGCCGATGTCGGCGGCTCGCGGCTTGCCGTTGCCGGTCTTTGCGATGTCGTTGAGCAGCGAAGTGCATTGCTGCACGCCGCGGCTGTATTCCTCGAGGTAACGGTTCGACAGCGTCCGGACCATCTCCGTGTACTCTTTGGTATCCATCTGTCGCTACTCCGGGGTTGCCTCTACCGTATCCCGCTATTCTATTGCCCTTGCTTGCGTTTGTCCCTGTGGCTGAAACAGGGCCTGACGCAGTAGAAGTGATCGTACCAATGGTGCACGTAATCGGGGCAGTCGTCGATGTCGACGCGCCGGCAGGTGCCGGAGGCGCCGTCGGCGACCCGGACATTCCAGCGGCCGTAGTGTTCGTTGCATCCGCGCACCCAGACGACGAGGTCATACAGCTTGCCTTCGCACGCATCCTCCGGGATACCGACGGCGACCGTGAACCACTTGCGCTCCATCGGGCCGAGAGTCGCCTTCTGCGGCGTGATCTTCACCTCGAGGTCCTCGCTGCCCGCGAGCTGCACCGCGACCTCGCTGTCGGCGTTGCGGCAGTTGGTCACGCGCAGGCGCAGCAGAGCCGTACCGCAGCGGCAGGCGCGGCTGTCGTGGACGCCGAAGCAACGCGGCTGCCAGCACGCGGGCGGAATCTCGCAGCCGCAGGTCGGCAGGCCGGCCGGCGGCATCCCGGCGGCGCCCAGGCGGCGTGCGAAGTCCTGGAACGCGTCAACCATCGCAAGGGACAGGTCCAGCCCGGCGGCGCTCATGCTGGCGGTCGTTGCCTGGTAGTCGGTGTCACTCATTGCTCGTCTCCCGGCGGGTCTCCGAGTCGTTCGTTACTGTCACGCGTCGCGGCGCGTCTCGACGGCGAGACGCAGCCGCGAGCCGAAGATGGCAAGGCTTCCCGACAGCCGGCTGTCTGCGGGAAGGTCGGCGGGCGCCGCGAATTCCAGCTCGAGCCGCCTGTGCTCGCCGCTCGCGAGCGGTCCCGGCGGTTCGCAGCGGATCAGTTTCAGCTCGTGCGCCGGTTCGTCGGCGAGCTGCCGTCCCAGGGCGATCAGCTTGCCGGCGAAATCGCGTCCCCGGTCGCGGAATGCTGCGCCCACGCCGCGGCCCAGCGCTCCGGGCTCGCGCAGCGTGACCTGGTTCCCGGCCTCGCGCTCCGCGGCGCCGTTGCCGAGATTGGTCACGTCAACGGTCGTCGCCACGCTGGCCCCGGGTCGCGCCTCGAACTCGAGCAGCGCGGGCTCGAAGCGCACCAGCGGCCGTGCCTCGACGTCGACGACGGCCTCCAATGATGATCCGCCGATCCCGATGCTGGCCATCATTGCGCCGGGCGGCGTGTCCGGCGGCAGCGCGAACGACAGCGAGCTGATCTTCTCCGCATCGCCGCTCGCGATCAGCGGCAGTTCCCTGTCAGCCACGCGGATGGTGGCGGCACCGACATCGCGTCGTCGCAACGACACCTCGGCGACCAGCTTCGACGGCGGTCCGCGAAAGCGTATCTTCGGCTGCGCTGCCTGCGGCACCTGTCAGGCCCGTTCCTTGCCACGGCCGGGCCTGCCCGCCGTCACCGCGGGTTTGCCGGGCGGGACGTCGCAGATCTCGCAGGGATTCGGTTTGTAGGGTTCGATCACGACCATGCCTTCGCCGCAGAGCCGTATCGCGGCGAGTTCGGTCCCGAACAGCGAGAAACCCACGCAATAGTTGGCCGGCAGGTGTACACGCGTGCTGGGAATTTCCTTGATCGACACGCTCGTCTGGATCGGGCCGAGATTAAGCTGCACCGGCTCGAGCTTCACGTTGCTCTCGATTTTGTCGATTTCCGGCACCTTGATCGTGTAGGTGTCCGGGATTCCCGACAGCGTCACCGGGCCGACGGCGCCGAACGTGCCGCTGACCGAGGTTCCCACCGAACCGCTCAGGTTGGAGTCGATTTCCAGATCTGCCATGTGATTCTCCGTTGCACTCCGGCCCGCGGGTTCCCCACGCGTCGCCGCTGAGTGACTCTCTCAATAGAAGTGTAGACAATTCTGCGCGCAGCGGCGGTCGTCGGCACCGATCGGACGGGAAGCATGCGCCGCCATATCCCCGCACGGAGCGGGTGTATACTCGCTGCGCTCACGGCGAGAATTACGCTTCCGCCGGACTGTGTCCCTGACGGCAGGTAGATAGATTCAGAAGCGGAGAGAAGAATGTCGAACAAGCCCTTCCTGAAGTATGGCTCTCGCGGGCCCGAGGTCGCGCGTCTCGTCGAACTCCTGACATCTCACGGCTGCGCGCCGCGGCCGCCCGTGACCAGCAGCAATCCCCGCTTCGGGCGGGCGATCGAGAACATGGTGCTGTACTTCCAGATGACGCACCAGGGGAAGGATGGCAAATGGCTCGACGTCGACGGGCAGGTCGGCAAGAACACCTGGTGGGCCCTCGAGCATGCGCGCGGTACGCCGCAGCGCTCGTTCCTCGAAGCCGGCATCCCGAAAGGCATCAGCGGAATACGCAAGGCGCTGCTGGAGACGGCGGTGAAGGAACACGGCGTCCGCGAGGATCGCAGGAGGCCAAACCGCGGCAAGGACGTCGACAAGTACCAGCCTTCCGACGTCACCTCCGACCCGACCTGCGACGGCAGGCCATGGTGCGCCTACTTCGTGTCCTGGGTGGTCAAGGAGGTCTACGGCAAGCACCTGCTCGGGAGGCCGGTCGCCAGCGTATGGACCGCCTACCAGCGAGCAAGGCAGCACGGCCGCTGGCTGTCGAAGCGGAGCCTGCCGGCCCCCGGCGACGCATTCGTCATGCTCTACGGGGACGACTACGAAACGGAATGGTGCACCGGCCACATCGGCCTCGTCCTGCAGGTAGCGAAGGACGGCAAGTCCATCAACACGATCGAGGGAAACTGCGGCGATCGGGTCAAGATCGGCCTGCGCTGGCTGAGCGATCCCAAGGTCAAGGGATTCATCAACATCGTCGGCGACCGGCCGAGTTTCGAGCGCGGCTCGCTGCGCGGCGCGAAGAACGTCGGCTCGAAGGGCACGCGCTGACGCTACGTCTGATCCGCTCGGCCGTCCGTGCTGTCACTGGACCGCCGCGCCGCGTCACTCCGATCGCGGTTCCAGGTGCTCCTCGCCGTTGATTCGCTGCCGGACCCGGGACGTCTCGAGGTAGATCAGCCTGCGCGCCCGGTTCTGGTTCCCGAGCGGCCGATGCGCGGCAATCGCGTGCCAGGGGTTGAAAGTCATCCGCCGCGCCTCGAGCGCGCGCCCGGGCGTCGAGAATTCCTGCGGCGGTATCCGCAGCGTCGCGACCTTGACGGATTCCGAATCCCAGATGACGGACGCATCCTCGATCGGCATACGCTGCGGGTCGGTCTGTAGCTGCACGCAGAAATCGAAGCAGACCTCGGACTCGAGGTTTTTCTCGATTGCAGCGCGCAGGTAGTCGTCGGGAGCAGGGAGGGGCACCCGCGTCTTTGCGCTCCGCCAGGGCACGATACTGTACTTCATCGCGCGACCCTCGCCGCACAGGTACGGAACGCAGCTCCAGTAGGGCGTCTCCATCGGGCTGCCGTGCGCTTTTGCGTACAGGCCCTGCAGGATCATGTCGAGATAGTGCGAGTCGAAGGGATTCAGGAAATAGAACGTCGGCACGCCGGCAGCGATGCACTGCTGCAGCTTGAGGTTCTCGTAGACGTCGGGCGTCGTGAATGTCGGCGCGGATATGCCCGTGAAGTCCTGGGTCTCGTGCTCCTGGTCCAGCAGCTTGGGACCGGGCACGCCCATCAGCTTGATGCCGATACTGAGTACGCCGTTGTTGCGGATGTCCGGCGTCACGAGCGGGCCGGGACCGCTGAACCTGACCCATGCGTCGAAGGTCCTCGATTCCCCGAACACGCCCTGGCGCAGCTCGTCCGGCAGGCCGGGTTCGACCTCGAACGCAGCGGTCAGCAAGGCGTAGGTTTTCGTGTTGCCTGCACGCTCCGCGGTCGAATTGCGATAGTGCTTGAACAGGAAGGCCGTCATTACCTCGGTGATGCGCTGTGCCGTCTCCCCTTCGACGGGCAGCACGCGTTCCTCCGCCAGGCCGAGGTCCGCGTCGATGCCGCGGCGGGTCCGCCGGCGCTGGATCAGCCACTGTACGAGGCCCGTCAGCGGCTTCTGCAATACCCGGTCGAACAGCTTGCGCAGGACGGTGAAACGACGCGTGACCGACACCGCGGCCTCGATGAACGCATTGATGCCGCGCCCCGCCTTAAGCCACCACGGCGTCGGGCGAACGCGCGGCTCGGGCGCCGGTGCGGCGTAGGCGCTCGCCAGGCGCGCCGGCTCGGATGCCAGGTAGCGGAGCGCGCGGATTCCCGGCAGGAAGAAGTACGCGCCCCCCCTGACCTCGACGAACGCCGGCAGATCGTGCATGCGGCGACGGAACGGCGTTTCCTGCAGCGTAAACGTCGCGGCCTCCGGCCGGCGGCAACCGATGATCGGGTCGGTATCCGTCCGCAGCCCGGCGAAGTTCGGGTTGTTCGCCCAGGTGCTCTGCACGAATTCGAACTGCCGCTCTATACTGGCGTTGAAACACAGGAAGTGGAGCCCCCTGTCGGCGCCGTCATCGTCGGCCCCCAGCAGGTCCCGGGGATCGCAGGACGCGACGAGCGGTGCGCCGTACGCGCGGCCGCGCCGCAGGATTCGGTGGCGGCGGTTGATCGCCAGCGAATCGTCGGTGCCGGGCTTCGGCGGCAGCATGTCCCGCGGGTTGCTGCGGCGGACATGCGCTCCCAGCGGACACTTCAGGCCGGCCTCGTCGTCATGGTGAAAACCGAAGTCGTTGCGCGTCGTCGCCTCCGCGGCAGTTGCCGAGGGTGAGACGGTCAGCGCGGTACCGTCCGGCCAGCGACCGACCATCTTCGATGCCAGCCTGATGGCGGCCGCCTTGCGCTCATCGCCATCGTCGTCGCCCGACTGTGCGCCGGTCCACGCCCAGAAACCGTGCACGTCCTGCGCGAGCTGGCGGAATACCAGGTAGCTGCCGTTGCGGCCGAAGTCCCGCCGATCCTCCGTATGCGCGAGCGGTGCGAGGATGTCGCCGGGATCTTCGATCGCGTGCACCGCCGGGCTTGCGGTCAGGTCGCCCCGCGCATTCGGGTAGCCCAGCACGAATTCCCCGGCCGGTACGACGTGGAACGGGTCGCTGCTCGAGCTGATGCCGGCCAGGCGCGGCTGGGAGATGCCGTCACGAAAGCCGAAATGTTCCTTGCCGTGCGGCAGCGCCAGGCTGCCGAGTTCGTGAACGATGCCGAGGCCGGAATTGACGGCGAGCCGGCGCTGCTCTTCGATCGAGGCGGTGAGCTCGGCCGCGTTCGGCGCGTACAGCATGACGAGCACGTGAATAGCCGGCGACTCCGGACCTCCCCATTGCCAGCGCGCGGGCGCGCTGTTCCCCCGATCGCCGAGCACGCGCGAGCGATGATCGGAGCCCGCGACGCCTTCCTGGAATTCCCGGGAAAAGCCTTTCAGCGCCTGTTCCGACAGCTCGAGGTGCCGCAGCCCCGCGCAGGTAAACGCAACATGGACGCGGCGCCGCTGCGCCGGCGGCGGCCGGGCCGACGACCGTACGACCTCGGTGACCCGTGCGACCCAGGCGCGCCCCCGGTCGGGCTCCGCGAACGCCGCGAGCAGGAAATGTGCATGCGGCAGTCTCGGGTAGCCGCTCAGGAGAATGCCCTGGATGTCGTCGAGTTCGATCGTCATCGCGGCGTACGGCTCCTGCGCTCTGTCACAGCAGCCGCAGCCAGTCGCGGGCCTGTTCGGCGTCCATGCGGCCGACGAGTCCTGCACGGATCCGGGCATTGTCGGCGACGTTGACCGCGGTGAGCCCCGCATACGCCTCCGCCCGGTACCAGGCCTGCGTGGGGACCTGGTGCTGGCGGTAGTATGCCTTGAAGGCCTGTTCGTCGGCGGCGCCCTTCCACAGCAGGTACTGCGTCCGTGGCCAGCCGCTGCCGTTGCTGAAGACGAGGTTCAGCCCGAAGGCCACGCGTTCGACGAAGTCGTCCTGGTACGAGGCCGCGCTGCCGTCGTAGTTGCTGAAGAAGTACAGCCGCTTGCCTCTATCGATCGACGTCCAGCGCGCGAAGTGAATAGTGTCGATCTCGGCGAGCTTGCCGTCGTTGAACAGGTGTCGCGACGCGAGCTGCAGCAGGAACAGGCCGATGCGCAGCAGGACACGGCGGAACAACCCGGGCTGCAGGCTGCCGACGGCGCTGAGCTGGTTGTGCACGCCGATATCCTCATCGGACTCCAGCGCACGGATGTGCGCGTTCGGCGGGCGCCGGTGTTCGGCCCGGTTGCCGATCTCGTGCAACCGCAGTAGCAGGACCAGCAGCAGCGTCATCGGCAGCAGCAGCACCGAGGCGACGAGCGCCAGCAATCCGGCGACGACTGCCAGGCTCCAGAACAGCGGTTTCGGCATGCGAGCTACCGTCGGAGCCGGGGTCAGCGCGTCTTTCAGCTCTTCATCGTGCGCGACGAAGTCCACGAGAGCGTTGCGCACCGCCGGCGGCGACAGGTTCTGCAGATCGCCCTCGTCCAGTCGCCGTTCGAGGGCGCCGTGCAACCTCGCTTCGAAGCGAACCTGGTGCAGCGTCCGGCCGATCGTGTTGACGTAGAACGCGCCCGGCTTGCGGTGATGTTCGTCCAGGTAACGGTAGACGTCGTCGTCGGCCGGGGTCTCCGGAAATCCGACGCAGTGCGACAGGAGCGAGACGAGCCCGCCTCCGCCGATCCTCACGAGGTCCTTCAGATGCTCGGCGCGGTCTCCGTCGAAATTGGTCGCGATGACGAGCAGCGGATAGAACACGCCGCCGCCCTTCCGTGGCGCCATGGGAAGCACGACGAGCCTCGCGAAGTGCAGATTGTGAAGGCGTGCAAACGGGAGGACGGCATTGTCCCCGGGACTGCCGGCGATATCCCGCAGCAAGTCCAGGAGCCGCGGTTCGTTTGCCGGCGCGATGTCGAGCACGACATTCAGCGCCGACTGGGCGGCAGCACCGGAGTTTCTCGCGACGATCACTGGACAGTTCCCTGAGCCTGACTGGCTGGACCGCAGCATTCCGGCGCACGTCGCCGGCAGCCAGCGCCCTGCGATGTACTACACTAACTTATAGCAGTAATCCGTGCGGCACGCCTCGGAGCTGCCGACGCGCGGCCGAAGCATTGAGCAAGGAGTCACGAGATGAAGAAGCTGTTGCTGGTGCTGCTTATCGTTGCTGCCGCCGGCGTCGGTATCTACCTGTACCTCGATGCCCGCCAGCCCGAGATGATCACTTCTCTCGAGTCATGCAAGAAACTTGCGCTGGACGGTCCGCGCAAGATCGCCGCCGAACGGGCGGATCGCTTCCTCGGCAAGGTGCAGGTCGACACGGCGCGCTGCAGGGGCGGAGACGACGCGGCGCTGGCGGTGGAGCGAGGCCTGCCGTGGCTGGACTGGAGCCATTACTGGGGCGCAGGGGATGCGTCTTCACGGGTGACCCGCTACGACGAGGGCGCGCTCAGGAAGCTCGCGGGCGCGCTGTTCGAGAAGCTTCACGTCGATCCGAACCTGCGCGGTATCGACGGTGCGCTGATCGACCTCGAATACGAGCGTGTCGAGCTGATCAAGTTCAATCTCTTCGACAACTACACGTATCGAACCTACGTCGCGGGCGAAGACGGCCTGCCGGGTCCGGCCGTGCGCCGGTGGAACGAGATGCGCCTGCCCGACGACCACCCGGACTACGAGAGCGTGGGCGGCGCGGGCAGGCAGCAGTGCGGCGGATCGCTGATACGTTTCCGGACGGTGTCCGGTATCTGCAACGACATCGACAACCCGCTGATGGGCTCCAGCAATACGCTGTTCGCACGCAACGTGCAGTTCACGGAAACGTTCCCGGATCTCGGGCACACTGACCTCACCCGTGCCCGCCACGGCGATCGCATAGGCCTGTTAAAGCCGGATCCGCAGCTGATCAGCCGCATGCTGTTCACGCGAGAGCAGTCCCGGCCCGAGCTCTGCAACGCCGGGCAGGGTCTCGACGGGTTTTCCCCGGACGCGCATTGCGACTACAAGCCCGCGCCGTTCTTCAACGTGCTCGCCGCCTTCTGGATCCAGTTCATGACGCATGACTGGTTCTCGCACCTGGTCGAGGGAGAAAACGACACGGCGCGGCCGCTGATGCGTGCCGGCTGCCTGGACGAGTCGGCCGCGAACGCCGGCTGCCGCCCGGGCGACCGGGTAGAGCCGGCGCTCGTGGCGCAGTCCGACCCGCCGGAATCCTTCATGCACGACGGTGCGACCTACCAGGCGCGTGCCCACAAGACGTTTCGAAACACGGTGACTGCCTGGTGGGATGCCTCGCAGATATACGGCTTCGACGAGATCTCGCGCAGCCGCGTCAGGCGCGATCCCGACGATCGCGCGAAGCTCCTGATGCGCCCGCTGGCGGAGCCTTTGGCGAGGCGCGACACGCGCGGCTACCTGCCGTTTTTCAAGTCGCCGTGCACGCCGGCCGGGCCCAATGCGGACTGCGACAGGATCCACCCGAGCTGGGCGGGGCAGGAGACCGCGGCCTTCGCGGACAACTGGACGATCGGCATGTCCTTCTACCACAACGTCTTCTCGCGGGAGCACAACGTATTTGTCGACGCGTTCCGCGCACAGGCAGCCGCCACCCCCGCCGCGGATTCCGGACTGAGAGACCCGGACGCGCCCAACCGGATGATCTCGTATGCGGACGTTTCGGACGACGAACTGTTCGAGGCGGCGCGCCTCGTCGTCGCAGCGGAGATAGCCAAGGTCCATACTATCGAATGGACGACCCAGCTCCTTTACAACGAGCCGCTGTACCGCGCGATGAACGCGAACTGGGACGGGCTGTTCAAGGACAATGCGCTGCTCGACAAGGTCATGGAAAAGATCGTCGTCGACAACTTCGGC
>JBFJUJ010000010.1:0-25160 GCA_041624755.1 Woeseia sp.
GAGCGGCTCATGGTGCTGCGCCGCTGGTTCCACCAGCATCCCGAGCTTTCCTTCCAGGAAGCCGGGACCGCGAAGCGCATCATGGCGGAACTCGACCGGCTGGATATCCGCTACGACTACGCGGGCGTCGGGCACGCGGTCATCGGCTACATCGAGGGTCTCGACGAGACGGCACCCGCCGTCGCCCTGCGCGCCGACATGGATGCGCTGCCCGGCTTCGAGACCACGGGCGCGGCCTACACCTCGGAGCGACCGGGCGTCGTGCACGCCTGCGGCCACTGCGCGCATATGGCGATGCTGATCGGCTGCGCGGAGTTGCTCGTGGCCAACCCGCCACCCGCGCCGGTGCGCCTCATATTCCAGCCCGCGGAGGAGAAGGGCGGCGGCGCGCGCGTGGCCATGAGAGACGGCGCGCTGGATGGCGTGGCTGTGATCTACGCCTGCCACGTTACGCACGAGTACGAGACCGGCAAGATCATGGTCCGGGACGGAGCGGTCACGGCACAGTCGGACGGGTTCACGATCCGCGTACGCGGCAAGGGCGGCCATGGTGCGAGGCCGCACGAGACGGTCGACGCGGTCGTCGTCAGCGGCTTCCTGATCACGGCGCTGCAGACGCTGGTCTCGCGCGAAGCCAATCCCATGCATCCTTCGGTGGTAACGATCGGCAGCGTGCACTCCGGCAGCGCCGCCAACGTCATCGCGGAGGAGGCGGAACTGCGCGGCTCGGTCCGCAGCACGCGGCCCGAGGCGAGGGCGCACATGCACAGCGGCATTCGCCGCATGGTCGGCGCGGCCGCCGAGCTGCACGACTGCAAGATCGACATCGACATCGCGGATGGCTACCCGCCCGTGATCAATGATCCGCTGGGCACGCAGATCGCAAGGCAGGCCGCCGCCGAGACCGTCGGTGCCGACGGCGTCGTCGAGGCGGAGTTCCCGAGCATGGGCTCCGAGGACTTCGCCTATTACCTCGAGAAGGTGGCGGGCTGCTTCGTCCGCATCGGCGCCCGCGGCCCCGGCAAGGAAGCGATACCCCTGCACAGCCCGGGATTCGACATCGACGAACGCGCTCTCGGCATCGGTGCAAAGTACTTCGATCGCGTCGCCCGCCTGAGCTACCGGCATCTCGCGGAGTTCCGGCATGGAGTTTAGCCCGTCGCCGCGGCATACCCTCGGCGTCGAATGGGAACTGCAGCTTCTCGATGCCGAAACGCTCGATCTCAGCGACGGTATCCTGCCGCTGATGGAATTCTTCCCGGGCGCGACCTTCGTCAAGCCCGAGTTCATCCAGTCCTGCGTCGAGCTCAATAGCTGCGTCGCGGAGCACAGCGATGAGGCCGTCGCTCACCTGCGTCTATCGCTCGAGCACCTGTTCCGGCGCACCGCGGAACTCGACATGTGCCTGTGCGGCGCGGGCACGCACCCGTTCGGCCGGCGCCTTGCGCTGATCACGCCGCTGCCGCGCTTCCGCCTGCTCGAGGAGACGGCGGGCTATCTCGCGTACACGCAGATCACGTTCAGCACGCACGTGCACATCGGCATGGCCTCGGGCGACCAGGCCATGCGCGTGATGGCACGGCTGGTGCCGGCGCTGTCGGCGTTCATCGCGCTGTCCGCGAACTCGCCGTTCTGGCGGGGGCACCTCACGGGACACGCGGCCTACCGGCACCGGATCCTCGCCGCAGCGCCGAATTACGGGCTCCCCGAGACGTTCGAGAACTGGCGGGCGTTCGCCGATTTCCTGCAGGCAGCCCGCAGGGCCAGCATGATCGAGAGCTTCAAGGACATCCACTGGGACCTGCGGCCGCACCCGGATTTCGGCACGCTCGAAGTGCGGGTCATGGATGCCGCGTCGAACCTGCGTGCGGTTCACGGCCTGGTGGCGTTCGCCCGTTGCCTCGCGGTCGGACTTGCGGATGCACCGTCCCGCGAGATCGCCGAGCTGCTGCCGACGGGACTGCCGCACTGGATCGGGAAGCAGAACTGCTTCCGCGCAAGCCTGCTGGGGCTCGACGCGGAATACATCACGGACGCAGACGGCGCCCATCGGCCGCTGCGCGATGTCGTCGCCGACCTGCTGGACTTCTGCGCCTCCGTCGCGCCGGGCATCGGTGAATCGAACGGGCTCAGGATCAGCGAATCGATGTTGCATGCCCGACCCGCGTACGAGTCGCAGGTCGAGACCTATCGCGAAGCGAACTCGGCGCGTGCGGTGGTCGAGATGCTGCAGTCCTCCCTGGCTGAAAGCACGTCGGCTTAGAAACCGGCGGTGTCCCATCGCGCCTCGCCGGCCGGTGTCGGGCCTGCGCTGCGGCCGGGAATGGCTCCGGCGGGCGATGGCGGCCCGGCATCGCGCTTTCGTCATACCGTGGCGCCGGCAGCGTTCCGCAACCGCCGCTGGCGGCCCGGAATCCGGTCAGCGCAGCGGATAGCCGTCGTCGCTCGGCCGCTTACCGTCTATGCTGACGACCTTGACGTCGTCGCTGACGTCGCTCGCGCGCATGAAGGATATGGAGCCCGGTACGGCCACGACGAGGTCCAGGGTCATATCCGTGCTGAAGACGATCTTCGGGCCGCGGGGAATCTCGGCGCGAAACATCTTGGCGATCCAGTACTGCCGGAACTGCGCTTCGGTCATCTGGTAGATCCGGTCGAGAACGAACGTGCGCTCGTCGGATTTCGGCGCGCGCACGAGCAGGCTGATTCGGGTCCGGTCGCCCCAGAACTGCCGGTCGGCCAGGAAGATGCTGCGCAGCTCCTCCATGCTCAGGTTGTCGACCGGCGCATCCTTGTGCACGACGATGGCGATCGCCGGCTCCTGGGCGCGCGCCGCAAGCGTCAATGCGAACAGCAAGGCGATGATGCCACAGAGCCGGGTTGGCGGGTTTCTCATCTGCGTAGCCGTCTCACAGTGCAGCCAGTACGAATGACAGCTGCAGGCGGAAATTGTGTTCGCGCCCGTCTGCCCCGAATTCCTCGTTGCGGTACTCGCCCTTCAGTGCCGCGTAGGAGTTGAAATCCCAGCGCAGGCCCAGGATGCCGGCCTCGTAGTCCGGATCGAAAGGCGCGAGCAGGGGGTCGCTGTCGTCGACGTCGATGCTTTCGAGCCGCAGGTACGGCTTCCAGGCATTGCGCCGCTCCGGCAGCCGGTAGGCGAACTGGACATACCAGGCCGTCGTGTCGCCCGATGCGCCTGCACCGTCGTGGCCGGATCGCAGGAATTCGACGATGACCTCGGGATCTTCTCGCGTCCAGGCGGCGTAGGCGGAAAAGGTCTGCTCGTCGACGGGTGCTCCGCCGGGCAGCTCGATCTCGTCGGAATAGAAGCCGACGCCCACGTCCAGCGCCTGGTAGCTGCGCGAGCGCGAGCCCAGCTGTACCATCCACGCCTTGTCGCCGTTGACGTCGCCGGCATCGCCGGCGCGCGCGATGTTCGAGTGCCTGCCGTTGCCGAAACCGACCTTGTAATTCAATCCGAGGTCGCCGGACGGCAGGTTGCCCTCGAGGAGCACCCCGACGAAGTGGATCGGCATGAGCCGCGATCCGAACCTGGCCATCTCCGGCCGCGCAACCGTCGTCTGCAGCCACGCACCGTGGTGGAAAGCCGAGTTCCAGTAGCCGATGGGCGTGTGGTAGCGGCCGGCGGAGAGCTTGTAGCGATCCGAGAAGTCGTACTTGACGATGAGCCGCTCGACCTCTGTGGAGTACTCGGAATCACGGGCGGTCGCGCTGAACTCGCCGAAGACGCCGAGCGACGGACCGAGTACGGCGCTTATGTGTGCAACTGCCTGGCCGATCGCGAAGCCGTCCTCGTCCGACCCGTCCTCGGAGATGTAGCTGATATCGCCGAATCCCATGACATGGAACGCGGGCAGGTCGGCGTCGGGAGACGCACTTTGGCCGGCCGCCAGTGCCGGTGCCATGGTCATGGCCAGTGCCGCAGCGAAGAGGCAGTTGCATTTTGTCATTATTGTAATGCCGTCGCGGGCGGCGTCCGCCCGCTCGCCATGCATGGTACCGGCTTTGACTTTGACTTGCCATGCGGAATACGGTCGCTTGATATACTCCGAAGCCGGCAATGCCGCCGCAGACGGAGCCAATGGCCGACAAACCCACATCTATCTGGCTGTCCCGCGTGCTGTTCGAATCGTTCCTGATCATGATCAGTATCGTCGCGGCGCTGGCGCTGGACGAATGGCGCGAAAACCGGCAGGACGAGGAAATGGTCGAGCACGCCCTCGACAATTTCCTGCTGGAGATCCGGCAGAACCGCGCCCGGGTCGAAGACTCGGCGCCGTTCAACAACGGGCTGCGGGACGTGCTCGTGCGGCGCCACATGCAAGGCGACATCTCCGCCGTTACGGACTTCGTCGGCATCGTCGAGAGCTATTCTCCCAGTATGCTGCAGGCGACGGCCTGGGAGACGGCGATTGCAACCGGTGCCCTGGCGAAGATGCACTACGACATCGTCGCGGCCCTGTCGCTGACCTACAGCCTGCAGACCCGCTATCAGCAGACGGTGCTCGAGCGCGCCGCCGAGCTGACCAGTCCGCAGAATCTCTCCGAGGACAATCTCGAGCTCGCGGTGTTCAACTCGATCCGCTACCTGAACGACGTCACGCGGATGGAGGCGGAATTGACGGCGGTCTTCGAAGAGGCAGACGCGGTGCTGCGCCGCGCGCGGCTGCCGCGCGACGTTCCCGCTGCTGTCGGCAACGCGGCCCGGGCCGAGCCGTGAGTCAGTCCGCCTCGTTCGCGACGTCCGGCGGACGGGACGCCCGCTCGTGCCGCTCCTCCAGGTGCTGCTCGATGATCTCGCGCGCCGTCAGTACCAGCGCGATGACGAGAAACATCGTCACGATCATCCCCCAGTAAAGGAAAGTCTGGTTGCTCACGGCGCTACCGCTTCTGCCGCAGCAGCTTGAAATAGATGCCGAAACAGAGCAGGGCCGGCACCCAGGTCGCGGCGAAAATGCCCTTCTCGACGTTCCCGGTGAAAAACAGGTACACGCCCAGGCAGAACGAAATTGCGACGCCGGTCAGAATGCACAAATCAACCTTGCTGATCACGGTTCCCCCTGCTGGCGTTCGACCCGGCTAGTATTCGGCAGGCCTGCCGCGAAGTCGAGTCCGGGGACATCGGCACAGGAATCGGCGACGCGCCTGCGGGGCTGGCGCGTCCGCCGGGCAGGGCTCGTTGCCGGCCATCGCGCACGCTGCAACCCCGGCGTCGACGCCGGTCCCGGGACGCCCGTTCGACGCGGCGATCTGCGGCCGCCCGCCAGGCGGACGCGTCGATCGGATCGTCGGCTGCGGCCGGCAGCGCCTTGTCACCGGCGCAGGGGTTCTGCCGCGACGAAGCCCTGCGCCGAGGGTTGGCCGAATTTTACTTAATACGGGGCGCCGCAGCGCTCGCCTGCCGTGCCACGCTAACAGCGCGGCGCGAGCGCAGGTCCGGTCGCCCATCGCGCCCGCGCCGACGCCGCGCAGGCGCAACAAAATCGCGATTAAATATCGAGATTCACGTATGGTAAACACAACCCGGTTCGTGCTGGGCATGGACCCGGACGGTGCCGGCCGATGGCAGGCCGGCGCGGCATCCGTCCCGGCCACCACGCCGACGCGATCGGGCGTCCAAGAAAAAAAATCGTCAATCCGAAGCGACAGTCCATGTCCCACAGACCGCTCCAGGGGGTTCCGATGAACATCGAGAGCACCGTTCGTGCCGTTTCCCGTTGCGCACGCCGTTCGTTACTCGCCGCTGCCCTGTGCGCAGCGGCGCTGCCGGCGATGGCACAGGTCTTCGTCAACGAGATCCACTACGACAATGCCGGCACCGACGTCGGCGAGGCCGTCGAACTGGCGGGCGCCGCCGGCACGGATCTCGCCGGCTGGAGCCTCGTGCGCTACAACGGCAACGGCGGCGGGAGCTACGGCACGACGGCGCTGTCCGGCACGATCCCGGATCAGCAGGGCGGCTTCGGCACCGTCGTCATCGACTTCCCGACGAACGGCCTGCAGAACGGCAGTCCTGACGGCATCGCGCTCGTCGATGCCACGGGCGGGGTCGTGCAGTTCCTGAGCTACGAGGGCACGTTCACCGCCGCGGACGGCCCGGCGAGCGGCCTCGTGAGCAGCGACATCGGCGTCTTCGAGCCGAATACGACGGCGATCGGCGACTCGCTGCAGCTCACCGGCACCGGCAATGCCTACGCACAGTTCGCGTGGGCCCCGCCGCAGCCGAATACCTTCGGTGCCGTCAATACCGGGCAGACCTTCGGCGACGGCACGCCCGGCGCTCCACCGCTCGTCATCAACGAGATCGACTACGACCAGCCCGGCACGGATACCGCCGAGTTCGTCGAGATACGCAACAACGGCACGGCGCCTGCCGATCTCGCGGGCTGGACGCTGGAGCTCGTCAACGGCAACGGCGGTTCGATCTACAACACTATCGATCTCTCCGGATTCAGTGTCGGCGGCGGCGACTATTTCGTCGTTTGCGGCAACGCGGCGACGGTGGCGAACTGCGACCTGGATGCCAACCCCGACAGCAACTTCATCCAGAACGGCTCCCCCGACGCGGTCGGCCTGCGTTTCGACGGCATGTTGATGGACGCCGTCAGCTACGAGGGCAATACGATCGCGCCCTACACCGAGGGCTCCGGCAGCGGGCTCGCGGACAGCGGCAACGGCAGCATCTCACGCTGCCCGGACGGCAATGACACCAATCGCAACAACATCGACCTCGTGTTCACGCCGGCCAGCACGCCGGGGGCGGAGAACGGCTGCGGCAGCGGCGCGCTCGAGGTGCGGATTCACGAGATCCAGGGCAGCGGCGCCGTCAGCCCGCTGGTCGGCTCGCTGGTCGCCATCGAAGGCATCGTTGTCGGCGATTTCCAGGACGACGTCGGTGCCAACGGCGACCTCAACGGCTTCTTCGTGCAGGAGGAAGACGCCGATGCGGACGGCGACCCGCTGACCTCCGAGGGTATCTTCGTCTTCAACGGCAGTTCGCCGTCCGTCGACGTGGCCGTCGGCGATGCCGTGCGCGTCGAGGGCCTGGTCTCCGAGTTCAACGGGCTGACGGAGATCACGTCGTTCAACGACGTGACCGTGCTCGGCAACAACAATGTACTGCCCGCGGCGGCCGCGCTGTCGCTGCCGGTGACGAGCGTGGACGACTTCGAGGCGTCCGAGGGCATGCGCGTGACCTTCGCGCAGCCGCTCGTGATCGCCGACTACGCCAATTTCGACCGTTTCGGCGAGATCCTGCTGAGATCCGAGCGACGCCTGACGCCGACCGCCGAATTCGAGCCGGGCCCGGACGCCATCGCGGCCGCGCAGGCAGCGGCGCTCGACCGCATCACGCTGGACGACGGCCGCACGACGCAGAATCCTGATCCAGCCATCCATCCGAACGGCGGCGTTTTCGACCTCGCGAACCTGTTCCGCGGCGGCGATTCGCTCACCGGCGTTACCGGCGTGCTGGACTTCTCCTTCGGCCAGTACCGCATCCAGCCGACCGAAGCTGCGGACTATCGCAATGACAACCCGCGCACGCCGGCGCCGGCCGAGGTCGGCGGCGGCCTGAAAGTAGCGACTTTCAATGTGCTGAACTACTTCACGACCATCGACGACGGCGTCAACGCCATCTGCGGGCCGCTGATGAACCAGCGGTGCCGCGGCGCCGACAACCCCGGGGAGCTGACTCGCCAGCGCGACAAGATCGTCAGCGCCCTCGTCGCCATCGATGCCGACATCGTCGGCCTGGTCGAGATCGAGAACCACCCGGGCGACGTCCCGGTCGCGGACCTCGTCGACGGCGTCAACGACCGGCTGGGCGACGGCGCCTACGATTACATCGCGACGGGCGCGATCGGCGACGACGTAATCCGCGTCGCGCTGATCTACAGGTCTGCGGCGGCCGCGCCGGTCGGCGATTTCGCCATCCTCGACAGTTCGGTAGACAGCCGCTTCATCGACGAGAAGAACCGGCCGGTGCTCGCGCAGAGCTTCATCGACGCAACGACCGGCGGCGTGTTCATGGTCGCGGTCAATCACCTGAAGTCGAAGGGATCGGACTGCAACGACGTCGGCGATCCGGACACCGGCGACGGCTCGGGTAACTGCAACCTGACGCGGACGTCCGCCGCCGCGGCGCTGGTCGACTGGCTCGCTACCGACCCGACCGGCAGCGGCGTGGAGGATGCACTGATCATCGGCGACCTGAACGCCTACGACCAGGAAGACCCGGTCGACGCGCTGCGCGCCGGCGGCTACGTCGATCTCGTCGATGCGTTCATCGGCGAGGACGCCTACTCCTTCGTCTTCGGCGGCGAGGTCGGCTATCTCGATTACGCGCTCGCGAACGCGGCGCTGAACGACAAGGTCACCGGCGCCACGATCTGGCACAGCAACGCCGACGAGCCCGACCTGATCGACTACGACACGACGTTCAAGCGCCCGGCCCAGGACGCGATCTACGCGCCGGACGCGTTCCGCGCATCCGACCACGATCCCGTGATCGTCGGGCTGGACGTCTGCGACGCGACGCCGCCGGTATTCGACAGTCTTGCCGTCACGCCCGAGGTCCTGTGGCCCGCGAATCACAAGTACGTCGACGTGAGCGCGACGGTTGCGGTCAGCGACAATTTCGATCCTGACCCGACGGTCACCCTGGTGTCGGTCGTGTCCAACGAGCCGGACAACGCGGACGGCGTCGGCGACGGCAACACCACGGACGACATCGTCGTCGTCGACGATGAGTCGTTCCGGCTGCGCGCCGAGCGCGCCGGGACGGGTTCCGGCCGGCTCTACACGATCACCTACCGGGTCACCGACGCCTGCGGAAACGCCGCGGAGGCGTCGGTCACCGTCTCGGTGCCGCGGAACCAGGGCGGCTGAGCGGCCGGGCCGGGGCCCGCGAACGGCGGGGGCCGCGGCGGGCGGCCCGTCCGCCGGGCCTCCCGGCGGTCCGATCCCGGCGCGCCCGGGCGGCAGCCGCCGCGCGCGGACGGGCATTGCGGCCGACGCCGCAAGCGCCTACATTGAACCGGACGAGCCATCGGGATCAGTGCTGCCGCATGCCGCCCCAGGGGACGCCATGAAGCTCTATTACCATCCTGTTTCCACGACCAGCCGGATCGTCACGATGTTCGCGGAGGAAGAGGGCATCCCGCTCGACTACCGGGTCGTCGACCTGGTGAAGGGTGAGCACTTCCGTCCCGAGTATTGGGCGATCAACCCGAACTGCCTGGCCGCTACGAGGACTATCCCAACCTGCGCCGCTGGTTCGGCAACATGACAGCCCTGGGATCCTGGGACAAGGTGCACGAGGTGGCCGACGGCTTCGCCGCTTCGCTGAAAGACCAGGAGTTGGTGTCGATCTGATCCCGCACTGAACGGAGGCGCCACGATGCTGCGAAAATTGCACCACAGTGCTTATCGCTGCCGCGATTCGGAGGAGACTCGCCGCTTCTACGAGGATTTTCTCGGCATGCGGCTGGCGGGCTCCCTGGAGATCGGCGAGACGAAGTCCGGTCGCAAGACCGCCGTGCTCCACACGTTCTACGAGCTGGACGACGGTTCCTACCTCGCCTTCTTCGAGGAACCCGAGGCGCCCTTCGAGTTCCAGCCCCAGCGCGATTTCGATCTGCATATCGCGCTGGAGGTCGACGAGTCGGTGCTCGAGACGATGCTGGACAAGGGTCGCGCCGCCGGCATCGAGACGCGCGGCGTCTCGGATCACGGCTTTATCCACTCGATCTACTTTCGCGACCCGAACGGTTACGTCGTCGAGCTGGCGGCGCGCATGCCGGACCACGATCGGGCGATGGACCCGTCCTCCAACGAGGCTCGCGCCATCCTCGATCGCTGGCAGGCGGCGAAGGGCGTGAACGCCTGAGGCGTTAGACTCCGCGTCCGCTCCGCGCGGCCGCCAGCGTCGCGGCCGCGCTGCGCGGGGCCGAGCCGGGCGGTCAGTCCTTCTGCGACCGACGGTCGCCCGGATCCTGGGCCGCAGCGTGCTGCGATACAATGCATGTACCGGTCGGGGCGAGACGCGACATGAAACGACGACCACGGCTTTCCGTGACGACGCTGCTGGCCGAACTGAAGCGTCGCCGGATTTATCCGGTGATCGCCGCCTACGCCGTTGTGGCATGGATCGTTCTGCAGGTCGGCGAGGTCACTCTCGAACCCCTGGGCTTCTCCAGCCGGGCAATGACATTCCTGATCTTCGCCGTCGTCGTCGGCTTTGCCCTGGTGCTCGTCCTGTCCTGGTTATTCGACCTGACGCCGGGCGGATTCGTGCGCGATGACGGCCCCGTCAACCAGCCGGTACCGGCCGACGGGCAGCCGTCGATCGCTGTGCTGCCCTTCGTCGACATGAGCGCGGAAAGGGATCAGGCGTATTTCTGCGAGGGCGTCGCCGAGGAAATCCTGAATGCGCTGACCAAGCTGCCGGATCTCAAGGTCGCGGCGCGTTCCGCGTCGTTCCGGTACCGGGAAATCGCCGGCGACGTGAAAAAGATCGGCCGCGATCTCGGCGTGGCTGCGATCGTCGAGGGCAGCGTCCGCAAGTCGGCGGAGCGGATCAGGGTGTCCGCACAGCTGGTCAATGTCGCCGATGGTTACCAGCTCTGGGCACAGACCTTCGACGAGGTCCCGAAGGACATCTTCGCCATCCAGGACGAGATTGCGACGGGCATCGCCGACAGCCTGCTGGACGAGCTGACGCCGAAAGACCGCAGGGCGCTGAAGACGACCTCAAGCAGCGACTTCAGCGCCTATGACTACTACCTGCGCGGCCGCAAGTTCTTCAAGCGCTTCAACAAGAGCGACATGGAATTCGCCCGACAGATGTTCCGCCAGGCGATTCGCATCGACCCCGCGTTCGCCCCGGCATGGGCCGGGTACGCCGATTGCCATTCCTTCCTGATCATGTACGCGGACCCGAAGCCCGACTACCTGGCAGAAGCGAACCAGGCGAGCTGCAAGGCGCTGGAACTCGATCCCCACCTTGCCGAGGCCCATGCGTCGCGCGGTCTCGCTTTCCTCGTCAGCGAAGAATTCCAGCAGGCAGAAGGGGAGTTCGAAAAGGCCATCGACCTCAACCCGAAGCTGTTCGAGGCCTACTACTATTACGCGCGGACCCGCTTCCACCAGGGCGAACTCGAGAGCGCCGCGGAGCTGTTCCGGAAGGCCGCGGACGTCGACCCTTCCGACTACCAGTCGCGCTGCCTGCGGATCCAGATCCTGCGCGGCCAGGGGAGGATTCGGCAGGCGCGCCTGGAAGCGAAGGACGCAATCGCCGTCGTCGAGAAGCACCTGGCATGGAATCCCGACGATACACGGGCACTGCACCTGGGCGCCGGCTCGCTGATCGTGCTGGGCGATGCCGAGAGGGCCAAGCGCTGGCTCGGCCGTGCTCTCGAGATCGATCCGAACGATTCCGTGCTGCTCTACAACGTCGCCTGCAACTACGCAGTGATCGGTGAACCGGACAAGGCGCTGGACTACCTGAACGCCGCGGTCGACCATGGCATGGTCAGCATCTCCTGGATCAGGAACGACACCGACATCGACCCGTTGCGCTCGCATCCCGGCTATGCGGAGCTGCTGGCGCGCATCGAGGCGAAGGACATCGCGGCGAGCGGGTCGGCTGGCTAGCAGCGTTTCCTCGGCAGGCAGTCGGCTCGATGCCCTGCCGGCGGCGGCCCTGCTAGCCTGGCTCTGCCGGCTCCCGCCATACGAGTGTTTCCGTCGTCGGCGTGAGCCCGAAGCCGCCTTCCTCCGCGAGCCCCGCAGCGACGCGCTCGATGCGGTCGGGCTGGAACGTGACGAGCAGGCGTTCCGGGAACGCCTTGTGGACCTCGTAATTGCCCGCACGATCGACCTTGAGTTGCGCGCCACCCTTCAGGCCGTCGGACACTTTGCCCTCGCCGCCGAGTTCGGCGACGAAACCCGCGGACAGCCGGAATATCATGCTCGTCGCCGAGCGCGTCTGCCGGATGACGAAATAGCGATTGCCCTTCTTGCCGGTGAAATCCCGCAGGAAGTCCTTCATCGCCGCTTCCATCGCGACGTCGGTCGAGGATACGCGGATCGGCTCGTGGATCTCGAATTCCAGCAGCCGCGACCGGCCGACATTCGCCTCCGCGCCCAGGTCGATCAGGTCGAGGAAACGGGCGACGATCCCGGCTTTCACCTCGAGTCGCTGCGTGACCCTGACGCCGGCCTCGATGCCTTCCTCGGTGTCGACGTCACAGCGGGTTACCGGGAAGCGCACGCCGTCCGCGTCGATCCGGAACACGTAGCCGACGGGCTCCAGCGTATTCGGGCGCGCGTAGAACTGCCAGCCGCGCTCCAGCCCCATCTCGGGCTCCCTGCGCCTGCGCTTGAAGATATTGAAGGCCACGGTTGCGGCTCCTCCTCCGGGTCCGCTCCGCTCAGCCGCCTTTCCGGCCGACGCGGCTCACGGCTCGATCGATGGATTCGAAATTCATGATGAACATGGGTGGCTCCCCGCCGTGCTTTTCCTCGAACCAGCTCGAGGCCGCGCCGACGCAGGCGAGCTTGACTGCGGTATCGACGACGATGCCGAGCAGGCAGAATCGCAGCACCGTTTCCTCGAGCCACCACTTCTCCAGCGCCGGTATGCCAGCCCTCTCCGGTCCGCTGGCATCGAGCTTGCTGCGCGACCACTCGCAGTGCTCGAACCAGTCGCTGCGGTTCTGGAGCACGGTCTCGAGGGCGATCTCGGCGCGCATCAGCGTGCTGCGGTGAATCTCCCCGAACAGCGACGCGGCGCGGATGTAGTTGTGCCGGTCGCGCGTCATCGCGAAGACGAGGCTGCGGGCGTTCGTCAGCCCGTCGATGCCGATGGCGTCGCAGAACGACAGGAGATCCGCATACCAGGCGTAGAGCGCCGAGCTGAAGACGCCGCGACAGAGCAGGTAGGCGCTCCGCGCGGCAGCATGCTGGTCCTCCGCCTCGACGTGCCCGAGATGCTCGTCGATGATCTTGTTGGCCCAGTCGTCAGCCGACGCCTCCTCGGCGAACCAGGCCTCGTGCTGCGCTGGTGCGTCGCCGAGCGTGGACTCCATCTTCGCGACGCTGGCCCGCACCTCCGAGTCGGAGTCGGTCAGGTCCGCGAAACCGGGCAGGTCGTGTTCACGCGCCGCGAGATCGTCGACGTGCCGCGCCAGCCTGACGATGGCGTTGGCCGCGCGGTGCTCGAGATCGGCGCCCGGCGGGAGGAAGGCAGCGAAACTGCGCGAGTCCTTGCCGTCGAGCAGGTGACCGACCTCGTGCGCGACGAAGAACAGGATGACCAGTGACAGCTCCTCCCGGATGTCTTCCTCGCGGTCGCCTTCCCGCGACGGGGCGCCGTAGCCCGTCGTCAGTCGACGCAGGCGCGTGAGCTGCGGCCAGGGGTCGGGCCGCGGCCGGCGGCGGGCCAGTCCCTCGGGCTGCAGCGGGCGCAGGCTGCGCACCAGGTCGAACAGCGCCTCGTCCGAGCGTAGCTGCGGCATGGAGAAGAACGAGCCCGCGCTGCCGAGGGCCCGGATCGCGGCTTCGATCTCGGCCAGGAATCTCAGGTTGACGACAACGACCGATTCCCTGAGCAGCGACTTGAGGCTCCGCGTGTAGCAGGGGCTCTCGAGGAGCTCGCGCGAGGCCGTGCCCGGATCGACGACGACGACATCGAGCTCGTCGAGCCGCTCTGCGATCGCCGATGAGGCGACGATGCCGCACGCGCGTTCGATGGCCTGCCGCTGGATCTCGTCGCCGCAGCGCTGCGCGCGCAGCTCGGCGACGGCCTCGGCACGCGTGAGATCAGCCATAGGCCTCGGGAAACTTGTTGCGCTTCCAGGCGGCGGGATCGGCCACGCGGTGCGCGGCAAGGTGGCGCTCGATCGCGATGTCCAGCGGTCCGACGCTGTTCTCGCGCTGGTCCGGGCGGAGTTCGTCCCAGAATTTCCTGAACAGCTCGGCGGCCACCTCGAAGACCCGCTGCGGCGGGCGCTCGGCAACGACGAGCGCCTGCACGAGCGCGATGCGGGTGGTGATTTCGGTGTCCGGGAACGGCTGCCGGGCCAGGTAGCCGAGGCTTTCCTCCAGCATCTCGATGCCCGCATCGATGTTGTTCTGGCCCTCGATGATCGCGATGTTGGTCGTCGCCGATGCCGCATTCGCCCAGTTCTCGTCCTCGAGGAAGATGCGGCGGGCATCACGGTACGCAGCCACGGCGCCCTCGTGATTGCCCAGCGTGCCGATGGCGGTTCCGCACATCAGGATGTCCTGGCCGAGCAGGTTGCGATCGCCGAGCGCCTCGTCCAGCTCGACGGCAGCGCGCGCGGCTGCCAGCGCTCGCTCGCCGGCCTGCAGGCGGATGAACAAGGTGCCGAGCAGCGCGTACTTGTCGCGCCTGCTCTTCCGATCGGCGACGTCGCCCAGCCGGTCGAAAGCGGTCTGCAGTTCGTTGACGGCAAGGTTGCCGTCGCCGGCCTGGATCGCCTCGATACCGCGATCGATGAGTACTCTCACGTTTGCGAGTGCATCTGGCATGTGACCGCCCTCGCTGTTCGGGAATCCAGCGTACAACTTTGCACCGGTCGCCACCACAGGCCCGGGTACGTAGAAGTACGCATCCTTCGCCGCCCGGGCAGGCGGCGCGCAGCTCCGCTAGCGGCGCGCCTGCAACGTCTGGCCGATGAAGCCGATCAGCTCGGGGTGCCGCAGCCACTTCGAGTAGTGTTCCAGGAAACGCCGTAGCTGCAGGTACTGGCGGCGGCCGATCTCCGCGTACTCGGCGCCGGCGTTCATCAGGTCCGCATCCTTCGCGAATGCGTCCAGCGCGCTCTGGTGAACGCGATCGGCGGCGCCGCTGTCGGCCAGCGCGATCGTACGGTACCAGCGCAGATACGACGCGGATTTCCGGTCGTCTCCCGGCGAGATCTTGATTTCCAGTATCCCCTGGATATCGCGCTGGGGATCGTCGAGGTCCCGCTCCCCGGAGCGGATCCGCAAAAGCAGCAGGCGCTTCAGATGGGACTGCGCCAACGGGCCGGCGAATGCGCCGGACCACGGGGTGCCGAGGCGTCGCGACCGGATCGTCAGCTCGATGGTCTCGCCATGTGCGGCGATTGCCGCATCGAGGTCGCCAGGTTCCAGGGACAGCTGCCAGCGCCACTGTAGCAGGCCGGCACGCCTGCGCAGGCAGTAGGCGCGCGCGTCGATCGCATCCGGACTGTCGAGGTCGTCGCCAAACTCGCGTTCCAGCAAGGACATGGCTTCGTCAACGATGGCGAGCGCGCGGTTCGCGCCGGCGATATTGGGATGGCTCTCGCTATGGGCGTTCGCAAAACGGAGCAGGTGATCGTACCTGGCATGACCTTCGTCCCGCAGTCGCTCATAGATATGGGCAGACAGGGCGAATTCACCGAGGTCGTTCAGCTGGCTGGCGATCTTTGGCGCCCACTCGGGCGAGAGTCGTTCCTCCATCAGGATCCGCTGTCCCAGCGCGCTGCAGCCGAAGCGGCTGTCGCTGTGAGCGTCGAACAGGGACGCGAGGTCCGTCCCGCCGTCGCGCCACGTCGCCGCTACCTGTGCGATATACGGTTCGAGATCGTGCCGCTCGCCGGCGCCGTCAGCCTCGGTCGCCAGGCCCGCAGACGACGGTTCGTCGTCGTCCTTCGCCAGTACGCGCTCGAGCAGGGCGTGTACCGGGCTGTCCGGGGAGCCCGCCGCGGACTCCAGCAGGGCGATCCGCAGCTGTTCGACCAGGCGCTCCGCTTCCTCCCAGTCGAGGTTCGTGCCGTCGTAGTCGTACATGACGACGCGCGAGAGGCCGATATCGAATGGCAGCGGCAGCGAGCCCCGCTCGCACATCAGAACGGTGCCGCGGCTCGACATGACGTGCCGGATGCCGAGTTCGTAGAACACGTTGGCGTTCTGCAGCGACAGGTCCGCGACGACGAGCGGCTGATCGCGCAGATCGCGGAACATGTCCGTATGAATCATCCTCGAGCCCGCGGTCTCGTCGGCACGGATGCACCTCATGCCAGCTTGCTCGACGGCGCGCTTGATTACGACCCGATAGACCTTGTCGAAGTCGTGTGGCGCCTTGTCGGGCCCCCGCGGCTTGGTGCCGAAGGGCATGACGACGAAACAGGTCTTTGGCTCGCCGGCGCCGACCTGCTCGTCCGGACTGCCGCTCTCATCCGTATCTGCGATCATTCAATACCCTGATTCCGTTTGCGACGCAGTGTCTCCGCGACGTGACTGCGGCTCTATCCCCTTACCTGTCACAGTAACAGGACCATTCCATTCCGGGCGTGCGGTCGAAAGTCGAATCATCCGTTTCCGTCCATTCGTCCTGGCTGTTCTCCTTCCTGAAGCGCACGTAGCAGTTCGGCCGGCTGGCGCTCGGGCAGTCGCCGTCGCACTTGACGATGGCAGTGCCCACGTCCACCTGGCAGGCTCCGCCCGCGCAGGCGCCGAGCCCGACAGCAGATGCGCCGATAATCGCAGCGCAGCCGAACAGTCCGAAGGTTGCGAGCAGTCGCGATGGCAGTCTCATGATGATCTCCTGTCCCGTCGTTGTTCTTGACGGGATCTGGCGCAGCGCCAGGGCCAGGATCGGGGCCGGGGCGTGAACGGCGGCGATCGCCCGGTGCGGCCGCGCGCCTCCGGGTAGCAGCCTGCCTCCCTGCATGGAGTCTAGCCCGCATCCGTCACCGATGTCGGCCGATCGCGCTAGTCCCCTGTCCGCACTGGGAATTTTCACCGCCGGGACGTACGGCCCCATAACCCGCTCGCAGCGAGATTGCCCTGTGCGGACCGTGGTCTTGCCGATCCTGTCCGCGAATCGGCGACGGCTGCGGGCTACCGGGCCGAATCGGTCCCCGGCCGGCCGCTGTAATGTCCCGAACCGGCGTCCGGTCCGGAGATGCCAGCCCGTCGGCGATCGACTCCGCTCACAGCTTGAATATCGGAGTTCTGACATGCGCGTGGCATCGTCCTGCCGGCTGGTTGTTTCGCTGTTGTCCGTCGTCAACGGAGACGGCTTTGGCGATCTGACGATCGCCGATGGCATCAGGCCCGTTGTCAGGATCTACATGAGCCGCCGTCCCGAACCCGCGACCGGGGAGTAGCTCGGCAGCCCGGTCGTGCGTCAGTATCCGGCGGCGTGGCCGGCCCGGCGCGGATCGGCCACGCCGACGAGCTGCCCGCTCTGCGGGTCGCGCAGGACCAGCTGGATCGAGCCCATGTGCCAGTTGTACGGCGCGCCGACGTCGAGCGCGACGCCGCGGGCTTCGAGCCCTTCGATCACCGCCTGCGAGATCCGCGACTCGATGTGCAATTCGTCGTAGCGACCGTAGCCCTGGAAACGCGGCGCGTCGACCGCGGCGTAGGCGTCCATGCCGTATCCGAGGTAGTTGATCAGGACCAGCGCCACGGCCCGGGATGACAGTCCCGGCGAGCCGATGGCGAGCCAGGGTCTGCCCTCGTCGTCGACGGCCATCAGGGCCGGGAAGGGCGTGATGACCCGCCGCCCCTCGCCGTTGCCGGTGCCGGGGAAGTTGTTGCCGGAATTCACGCCGACGCCGTCGACGGTGAGGCCGGTGCCGAAGGTGTCGCCGTAGACCGTGTGCGTCATCGATACCCAGTTGCCGTCGCCATCGACGATGACCAGGTGATTCGTGTCCGTGTAGGCCGCCGCGTGGTAGAGGCGTTCGCCGGCGGGGGCGCGCGGCGTGCCCGGCCCGCGGCCGGCGACCGGCTCGCTCGCCGTGATCAGCGCGGCGAGATGCCGGGCGAAGGCCTTGTCCAGCAGCTTGTCCGCCGGCACCGCCAGCGTGCCCGGATCGGCGACATAGCTCGTCGTGAACAGTTCCGCCTGCTCGTAGGCCCTGCGGATCAGGTACAGGCTCTCCGCCGACTCGCTGTAATGCGCATCGGCGTCGAGGCCTGTCGCCTCGAGGATGTTGAAGATCATGCCGCTCAGGATGCCGGCGGTCGATGCGGGCGGTGCGCCGCGCAGCCGGTGGCCGAGGTAGCTGAACTCGACCGGCTCGACCCAGCGCGGGCGATAGCCAGCGAGTTCCCCGACGGAGATGTCGCCGCCGCTCTCGTTGACGGCCGCGACGAAGCGCTCTGCCCATTCGCCGGACGTGAAGTAAGCCGGGCCCTCGCTCGCCAGCCTGCGCAGCGTCGCGGCGAGCGCCGGCTGCCGCACGGTGTCGCCGACGCGCGGCACGAAGCCGTCCGGAAACCACTTTTCGCGCGTCGCCCGATGCGCGCCGAGTCGTTCGCTGGCCGCGCTCATCTCGCCGTAGAGGAACGAATACATCCTGAAACCGTCTTCGGCGGCCTTGATCGCCGGATCGAAATACCCGGCCCAGGGCCGCGAGCCGAATTTCGCGGCCGCCGCCTGCATGCCGGGAACGATGCCCGGCACGCCGATGCGCTGCCCGGACGTAACGCCGATGTGCTGCGGCCGTGCCATGGAGCCAGCCGTCTGCGCGGTCCGCGTGTGATCGAGCTCGGCATCGAGGTAGACGAGCTCGCCGCTGTCGGCCCAGTAGATCAGCCCGCCCATGCCGCCTGCGAGCGTCGACATCTGCGGCTCTATCACGTGCTGCAACGGTATCGCCGTCAGCATCGCGTCCACGGCGTTGCCGCCTCGCCGCAGCACGTCGAGGATCGTTTCCGTGACGCGCGGATGCGAGGACGACGCCATGACCCGCGGCGCGGTCGCCACCGGCTTCGCGCCCTGTTCCGCACGCTGTGCCTGCGCCATGCCGCCCGTGGCGCAACAGGCCACGACGACGGAGACAAGGAACTGCCTGGATATAGCGCGAATCGGCACGGTGACCCCCCTCCGCTGCGATGTGCGGCGTGCGCCGTCCGGATGCACAGGCGGCATGCCTCAAGCCCGCGTGGGTCAGTGATGGCGAGCCCGGCCGGCATCCACCGGCAAAAAATATATGATATACACTTCACTTCGAGGCAGCCATCAGCGGGGCGGGCTACCGTCGACGCGGCGAGCGAGCCTCGCTACAGAAGCAACACGGGAGTCCTCCCTGGTGCCAGCGCGCCTTTTCCTGTTCCGCCTGCTCCTGTCCTGTGCAGGGCTCGCGCTTGCCGGCGCCGGTCACGCCCAGGACTCCCCGGTGGCGCGCTGGACCTTCGACGAGGCCCTGGACGGCGAGGCGCTGGACGTAGCGGGGCAGCGCCGCGACGGCGTAACCGGCCGGTCGCGTCGCGTCGCCGGCGTCGCCGGTTCGGCGCTGGTCTTCGACGGCTACACGACGGCGCTGGTGCGCCCCGCCGGATTCGCACCGACGCTGACCGACGGCTTCACGATCACCGCCTGGCTCGCCGTCGCCGCTTACCCGTGGAACAGCGTGCCGATCGTCAGCCACGGCGACGGCCGCCTGCGCGGCTACAGCTTCGACGTCGGGCCGCGCGGCGCGCTGGAGTTCTCGGCCGCCGTCGACGGCCGCCGGCTCGAGGCCGGGTCCGCCGATTTCGCGCTGCCGCTCCGGCAGTGGATCCACGTGGCCGCTCGCTTCGATCCGGCCGACGGGCTTGCCGTGTACGTCGACGGCGAACGGGCCGCCTCCGTACCGCTGCCCGAGCGGACGGCCGGGTACGGCCGCACGCCGACCCGGCGCGTACAGCGCGCGGCAGGTCTCGACCTGATCGTCGGCGCCGTGCGCGCGCCGCGCCGCGCCGCGTCCTACCATCGCCTCGCCGGCACGCGGCCGAGCTGGTATTCCCTCGACGGCCTGCTCGACGAGGTCCGGATCTACGACGCGGCGCTGCCGCTCGACGCCATTGCCGCGGCGGCCCGCGCGCAGCGGCCGGACGCGCCCGCGCTCGCCGTGCGGCGCCTGCCGTCGGGCCCACCGGGTGCCGGGCGTTTCGGCGCCTATCCGGCGAAACTCGCCTATTACCCGGAGTGGGACGCGCAGTGGCGGGTCGGCCCGCACCCGGACCTGCTGCTGCGGTTCGACGCCTCGCCGGCGCGCGTCGTCTTCTGGCGCGGCACGCAGTACTCGCCCGCCTGGGTCAGCGGCAACGGCCTGTGGATGGCCGACCAGAGCGTCGAGGGCTACGACGACGACTTCACCTGGGAGCACATGAACGACAAGCAGAACCGTTACTCCCACGTCCGGGTGATCGAACAGCACGACGCCCGGGTCGTCGTCCACTGGCGCTATGCGCCGGTCAACGTGAACGACGAACTGATGAACGTGACGGAGCGCGCCGGGAACGGCGCCTGGATCGACGAGTACTACACGTTCCACCCGGACGTCACCGGCGTGCGCAGGGTGTCCTGGACGCGCGGCTCGCTGGCGGGGTCGGTGCAGTTCCAGGAGTCGATCCCGCTTGCACATCCGGGACAGACGCAAGGCGAGGTCGTCCACGACGAGTATGTCACCGTCGGCAACCTCGCGGGCGAGACGCAGCGCTTCGCCTACGTCGCTGATCCCGGCGAGGCAAGCAGGCCCGTGCCGGACGAGCTGACGATCCAGATGCACCACCTGCGCTCGCGCGAGCAGCCGTTCATCGTCTTCGAGCCCGGCAACCGCATGACCTACCTGCGCGATCTCGACGCCCGCTCGCTGAGCCGGCCCGGATCGAGCAGCCACTGGCCGGTGGGCCTCCAGTGGTCGGACGGCCGCACCGCGCAGGCACTCGATCGCGCGACCAGTTTCCTGGGATTCCCGATCTCCGAGCCGGTGCTGCACGCCGGCGACGACGGCCGCGATTACTGGCAGGCGCTTTACGGCATGACACAGGAGCCGTTCGCGGAACTCGTCATGCTGGCGCGCTCCTGGTCGCGGCCGCCGGAAGCGGTGTTGCAGAGCGCCGGCTTCCTGCTAGAAGGTTACGACCGCGGCGAGCGCTGCTACCGCCTGCGCCGCGGCGCTGACGCCGACGTCCTCGACCTTACGTTCACGGCAACGGAGGAATCGCCACTCGTCAACATTCCGCTCGTGATCGAGGACTGGGGTGACGCCGGCGCGCTGCTCGAACTCGACGGTCGGGACGTCGCGCGCGGGCCGGGATTTCGCTACGGTCACCGCCGCCGGCTGGACGGCACGGATCTCGTCGTGTGGATGGCGCACGAAGCGCAGCGGACGACGCGCGTCGTGCTGCGCCGCGACCGGCAGGGCCGGTGAAGCCACTCTCACACCCCGGGCCAGGCAGGCGCACGCGTCGGCGGTCACCCGGGCGGTCACGCCTGAGCTGCGAGCGACTGACGATCGGGCCCGATGACAGGAGCCGATGAGGTGATCTGAATGCGAGTGACGAGTTTCCCGGCCGGCCTGCTGCTCGTCGCGCTCGCGGCAGGCTGCCAGGGCGAAACGACGCCGGTCGGCGGCGGGCCGGACGCTTCGCCCGCAGCGGCGGAGGCCGCTGTCGACGCGTTCTTCGACGAGGTCTTCGAGCGCGACCTGGCGCAGAGCCCGATCCGCCAGTCGGCCCTCGGCCGCCGCACGGACCGCCTCGGCGAATGGGACGACTTCTCCGACGCCTTCGCCGCGCGGCAGGTCGAGGAAACGCGCCGCGACCTCGCGCGCCTGCGGTCGCAGTTCGACTACGGCAGTCTGTCGGCGCGCGACCGGCTGAGCTACGACCTGTTCGTGTTCAACGCCGAACGGGCCATACGGAACCACCAGTTTCGCCGCCACGCCTACGTCGTCGACCAGTTCAACGGCCAGCTCTCCGGGCTGATCACGGTGCTGCAAAACAACCATCCCATCGAGTCGCCCGGCGACGCCGAGGACTATCTCTCGAGGGTGCGCGGTCTCCGGGCCGTGCTCGGGGAGTTCTCGCGGCAGCTCGAGGACCGCGCGGCGTTCGGCGTCGTCGCCCCGTCGTTCTCCTTTCCCGACGTGCTGACCGACGCACGGCGCATCTCGTCCGGTGTGCCGCTCGACGAGGGCCCGCGCGAGAACGCGGTGTTCGCCGATTTCCGTGACAAGGTCGCCGCGCTCGGACTCGGTGAGGCACGCGCCGAAGAGCTGCTCACGCGCGCCAGGGCGGCGCTCATGGGGCCGTTCGCCGACGGCTTCGCCGAACTGGTCGCGACGCTGGAGGCGCTCCGCCCGCGGGCTCAGGGCAACCGCGGCGTCTGGTCGCTGCCCGACGGCGAGGCCTACTACCGCAACCGTATCCTGCACCACACGACGCTGGCGCTGTCCGCGGACGAGATCCACGACGTCGGCCTCGCCGAGGTCGCGCGCCTCCATGACGAGATGCGCGGCATCATGGCCGAGGTCGGCTTCGACGGCACGCTCGGCGAGTTTTTCGAGTTCATCCGCGACGACCCGAACAACTACTACGAGAATTCTGACGCCGGCCGTGAGCGCTTCCTCGCCGACGCCCGCGCGCAGGTGCAGGGCATCCACGCGGTCGTCGGCGACTACTTCGACGCGCTGCCGCGGGCAGGCCTCGAAGTGCGGCGCGTCGAGCCGTGGCGTGAGAATTCGACCAGCATCGCCTTCTACGAGCGGCCGTCCGAAGACGGCAGTCGCCCCGGCATCTACTACGCCAACCTCGCGGACATGGACAACGTGCAGAAATACGTCTTTACGGCGATAACCTACCACGAGTCCGTGCCGGGGCATCACTTCCAGCTTGCGCTTGCCCAGGAGCTCGACGGCCTGCCGAGCTTTCGCAAGTTCACGGGATACGGCTCGTTCACCGAGGGCTGGGCGCTGTACGCCGAGCAGCTCGCCAAGGAGATGGGTTTCTACGCCGACCCCTATCACGATTTCGGCCGCCTGCAGAACGAGCTGTGGCGCGCGGCGCGGCTCGTGCTCGACACCGGCATCCACGCGAAACGCTGGACGCGCGAGCGGGCCATCGACTATTTCCGCGAGACGACGCCGCTGTCGGAGGGCGACATCGTGACCGAGGTGGAGCGTTTCTTCGTCAATCCCGGGCAGGCGCTCGGCTACAAGCTCGGGATGATGAAGATCCTCGAACTGCGGCAACGCGCGCGGGCGGAGCTCGGCGAGGCGTTCGACATCCGCGACTTCCACGACGCCGTCATCGGCGCGGGCTCGCTGCCGTTGCCACTGCTCGAACGCCGCGTGGAGCGCTACATCGCGGGAGTCACGCGCCGGTAGCCGACGCGCGGCGAGCCGCGGGGCTTCGCCCGCAGAACGCTGGCCGCGGGCTTCGTCAGCGGCCGTTGTTATCGGCGATGAAGCCCGCGAGATCGCGCTTGAACTTCTCGAGCGACGGCGGGTGCACGTACATCATGTGGCCCGCCTCGTACATCTCGACGCGGACGCGGTTGCGCTGTTCGGCGTCGAGATCCATGTGGTTCAGCACGTAGTCGAGCACGAAGTGAGGCGTGGCCAGGTCGAAATAGCCCTGCTGCACGAGTACTTTCATCGGCGGGTAGAGCGTCATCGTGGTCGCGAGGTCGAGTGCCGTATTCGTGATCAGCGTCTGCTGGCCGTTCGGCAAGGTGTGCAGCCAGTCCCACTTCTGCCACAGTCCGCCAGAGACCACGTAGTCGCGGTCCTTCTTGAATCCCAGGTCGCTGGTGTAGTAGTGCATGAAGCCGGCGGTGAACGCGGGCCCGACCGCGGCGGTGAACGGGTCGTAGGACATCGTCGCGCCGACGCGGTCCAGGCTTCGGCCCTTGAAGCGCGAGTCCACCCGGCCGACGGTGACGTCCTCGTCGCGGAGCAACTCCTGCGCGAAGTGGAAATGGCTGACGCGCAGATTCGAGTGGTCCCAGTATTCCTCGCTGAGGCCCGTGTAGCGCGACAGCTTCCGCAGGATCCCGGCGCGCTCGGCGGCGGGAAGGGCCGTGCCCTTCATCAGCGCCGGCGCATATTCGTCGGTCGCGAAGCGCTCGACCTCCTCGACGAAGTCTTCGAGGTCGTCCGGGCGTTCATCGATCGCGTCGTGGTACCACGCGGTCGCCGCCAGCGTCGGCAGGTACAGCACGTGCGGCAGGTCCATCGCAAAGCGGTCGCGGGCCGCCGCCGCGTCCATGAACGGTGACACGAGTATGACGCCGTTCAGTCCCATGCCGTACTTGTCGAGCAATCGGTAGGCGACGCCGCCGGTGCGGATACCGCCGTAGCTCTCGCCGAGGACGAACTTGGGCGAGTTCCAGCGGTCGTTGTCCGTCACGTAGCGGACGATGAACTGCGAGGCGGCGGCGATGTCCGGGTCGACTCCCCAGAAATCCTCGCCCTTGCCTTCGCCGGCCGGTATCGCGTAGCCGGTGCCGATCGGGTCCATCATCACGAGATCGGCCACGTCGAGGATGCTGTAGTCATTGTCGATGGCGCCGTAAGGTGCCGGGCCGGTGACCTCCGTGTCGACGACCGGGATGCGGCGCGGGCCGAGCACGCCCATGTGCAGCCAGATGGATGCCGAGCCGGGACCGCCGTTGTAGGCGAACAGCAGCGGGCGTCGCGCGCGGTTCTCCACCCCGTCGCGGACATAGGCCGTGTAGCCGAACAGCCCCGTCGGCTCGTCTTCCTCGTTGTGGATCAGCGCCAGCCCGGCCGTGGCCGAGTAGCGCACGACGGTGCTGCCGATGCGCACGCTGTGCTGCGTGGTGACGGCTTCGGCCTGCGGCGGCTCCGCGGCTTTCTTGTCATCCCCGCCCTCGTCGTCCTGGGCGGCGGCGGCGAGGCAGAGCAGGAGCAGGGCGGCGGTCGTGGGTAAACGCTGCATCATCGGCGGTCCTTTGTCAGGCGGTCGCGGCGCGCCGTCGTTTCAGTCGCTGGCGGGAAGGGCCGTATAGTAGATATTTCCGCGCCGGATTGCTCGACCGCGCCGGGCCACCGGCGACGCTGCGGCAGGCGGGTCCCCGCTTCGGACCTTGCCGGCTCCCGCTTGCGGCCGCGACAGGCGCTGGAGACTCCGGACTTGCCGGCGCTCGCGCATGGCAGCCGTACCGCGATCAGAACCTGACGCTGAAGATAGTCGCGGGTCGCTCGTTGTCGAACGGCAGGTCGTAAAGTTCGGATTCGCGGCGCGCGCGGTACTCGTCACGCGGGTCGTAGCCCCAGCGGATGCGGGCGTCTTCGCCGGCCGGCTCGGCCCTGCGCCACTCGTACTCTTCTTCGAGCGCCTTGAGCCGTTCGATTTCTCGC